>DATBIC010000101.1:0-39117 GCA_036557145.1 Gaiellaceae bacterium | reverse complement strand
CGCGAGGGGATGGTGAAGGTGAAGGAGCACAAGACGGCGGACTGCGTCGTCGTCGGGCTGCGGTGGAAGGGCGAGGCGCGCGAGATCGCGACGCTGCTGCTCGGGCTGTACGGCGACGACGGCGAGCTCGACTACGTCGGCTCGTGCGCCGTGGCAGCGCGGACGCGCGAAGACGTCGCGAAGCGGGTGCTGCCGTTGCTCGTCGACGCGCCCGAGCGGCGGTTCTCGGAGCCGAACCGGTGGGGCACCGGCGAGCTGGAGGAGGCGGCGCTGCGACCGGAGCTCGTGGTGGAGGTGCGGTATGACAAGGTGCAGGGCCACCGCTTCCGCCACGGCTCGAAGCTGCTCCGCTGGCGCGAGGACAAGGAGCCCCGCGACTGCACGTGGCGCGAGCTCCGCCCGCCCGTCGATCCGAACGCGGCCGGAATCGACATGCTCCTCGCCTGACCGGCGAGACATGTCTCGTCACCAAAGGAGGGTGACGGAAGTGTGACGGTCCCCAGCCTCCTTCCCCAGCATCCACGCCGATCGACAGCGAGGCGTGGTGGCGGTTCGGGACGTGTCTCGTTACCAAACGAGGGTGACAGAACCGCTACCGACTATCCCCGGGCGGCTCGAGCCCGAGACGGTCGAAGCGCGGGCGGAGGGACGGCGGGCTGCGCCACATCCCGCGCATCGGGTCGCCCGCTGCTTCGATTCGCGCGCGCATCGTCGCCACCGTGAACGCCTCGGGCTCGACCGCCGCGACCTCGTCCCACCGCAGCGGCGCCGAGACGCGCGCGTCGGGCCTCGGCCGGATCGAGTACGCGGACGCGATCGTCCGGTCGCGCGCGTTCTGCCCGAAGTCGACGAACACCCCGACGCGGTCGGCGACGCGCCACGTCGTCGTCGCGACCCGCTGATCCGCGATCCGGCGCTCGACCTCCTCCGCCACCGCCTTCGCGAACCGCCGCACGTGCGGAAACTCGAGCTCAGGACGGATCGGCGCGAGCACATGCAGGCCGGTCGCGCCGGACGTCTTCGGGTACGAGCGAAGGCCGAGCCCGTCGAGCACCTCGCGGACGACGAGCGCGATCTCGCGCACGAACGGCCACTGGCCGTCGCTCGTCGGGTCGAGGTCGATGAGCAGGTAGTCCGGCCGCTCGATCTCCGGCACCCGCGAGTGCCAGGTGTGCAGCTCGATGCAGCCGAGGTTCGCGACCCACGCGAGCGCTGCCGCGTTGTCGACGATCGCGAACACCGTCGAGTGCCCGCTCGGAAACTGCACGAAGACGTCGTCGACGTAGTCGGGGTGATTGGCGGGCACGCGCTTCTGGTGGAAGAAGTCCGAGTCGACGCCGTTCGGAAACCGCTTCATGTGGAACGGCCGGCGGCGGAGATGCGGCAGGGCCAGCTCGGCGACGCCCAGGTAGTACTCGACGACGTCCAGCTTCGTCAGCCCGGCCGCCGGGAAGAAGATCTTCTCTGGGTTCGAGACCGGGACGTCGTGGCGACCCACGCGCATTCAGCGAGTATCGTGAACGCGTGTTGGAACGTGGCCCGTTGACCGACGTCACCCTCGAGCCGCTCGACGACTACCTCGTCGTCCAGCCGCTCGAGGACAGCGAGACGGCGAGCGGCCTGATCGTGCCGGTGAACGAAGCGGCGCAGATCCGGACCGGCATCGTCGCTGCCGTCGGGCCCGACGTCGGCGCGATCGAGCCCGGCGACAAGGTGCTCTATCCCCGCGAGGCCGGCTACGAGGTCCGCCTCGCACGCTCGTCCCACCGCGTCCGCGTGCTCAAGCGCGAGGACGTCATCGCGCGCGTGCACGACTGACCACGCGACGTAGGCCCGCGGCAAGGCGGGCCTACGCGAAGCGGAGAGGGAGGGATTTGAACCCTCGACGCACCTTTCAGCACGTACGCGATTTCCAATCGCGCTCCTTAGACCGCTCGGACACCTCTCCGAGCGCCGAGCAGCGTACCCGAGCGCAAGTCAATAACCTTGACGATCAAGTTGGTTGACCATATGCTGCCGTGCATGAGCCGCGAGCCGGAGTGGTACGAGGAGCTCGTCCTGCCGGTGCTGCTCGCCGAGGCACGGCGCACGTACGGCGGCGCGATCCGGAAGGCGCTCGCGGCCGCCGGCTTCGACGACGTGCCGCCCGCGGGCGTGCGCGTGCTCGGCGGCATCGCCCGGAGCGGCGGCACGCCGCTCCGCGAGGTAGCAGTCGCGCAGGCGGTGTCGAAGCAGGCCGCCAGTCAGCTCGTCGACACGCTCGTCACCCGCGGCTACGTCGTCCGCGCGCCCGACGAGGAGGACCGGCGGCGGCTGTCGCTCACCTTGACCGACCGCGGCGTCGCAGCCGCGGCGGAGATCGCGACCGCCGTGGCGGCGGTCGACGCGGCGTTCGAGGATGCCGTCGGCGCAGCCGAGGTCGCGCGGGTGCGCCGCGCGCTGGCGACGCTCGTCGCGTTGCGGCGCGAGGGACCCGACGACTAGTGGCGCGGGACGCCCGCACGCTCGCACGCCTCGCGATCGCCGGGATCGCCGTCTACGTGCTGATCGACGTCGCGCTCGTCTTCCTGCGGCCGCACTTCAGCGTCCTGCACAACGCGGAGAGCGACTACGGGAGCAAGGGCTCGTACGCCTGGCTGATGGACGTCAACTTCCTGCTGCGCTGCGGCCTGAGCCTCGCCGCCGTGCTCGCGATCTGGCGTTTCCAGCGACGGGCCGACGCCGTGCGCAGCGGGCTCGTCCTGCTCGCCGTGTGGGCGGTCGGGTCGGGCCTGCTCGCGTTCTTCCCCGACGATCCCGTCGGGACGACGACGCACGGTCTGGCGAAGCTGCACCTCCTGTTCGCGTTCGTCGCATTCGTCGCCGTGATCGTCGGCACGCGCCTGACGACGCGCGCGCTGCGGCGAGACGCGCGCTGGCGTCCCGCGATCCCGCCGCTGAACGTGCTCTCCTGGGGGGCGCTCGTGCCGATCGTGCTGCTCGGGCACGCGCACTTGCGGCCACACTCGCTCGGCGGCCTCTACGAGAAGGTCTTTCTCGCGATCGAGCTCGCCTGGTTCCTCGTCGCCGCCGCCTGGATCGCGCGCTCGGCCGCCGTGGGCTCACGCGGTCCGGCGACGTAGCGTCAGCGCGCCGAGCGCAAGTGCGCCGAGCGTGCACGCGGCGACGACCAGGGCGTCCACCGCGAGCCGCCCGTCCAGCGGCGCGATCGCCGTCGCACGTGCCAGCGCGTCGTACGCGTACGTCAGCGGCAGCGCCCACGAGATCCAGTACAGCACCGACGCCATCGCGGAGCGGTCGACGAACAGGCCGCAGAGGAGCAGCTGCGGGAAGATCAGCGCCGGCATGAACTGCACCGCCTGGAACTCGGCGAGCAGGTCGAGCTTCGCGAGCGGCAGCGACATCAGCCGTTCGAGCGTGCCGGTCGTCCGCTCGCGCAGCATCGTGATCGACGTGATCAGGAACATGACGATGAACGGGAAGAGCCCGCACAGCGGCGCGCCGATCGACTGGAACACCGCCTCACGCCCATCGAAGACGTAGCGCAGCAGCACGAGCAGCAGCGCCGGCACCACCAGCAGCAGCGCGATCGTTCGCGGGTCGTGGCGGATCTGCCAGAGGACGCGCTGCGCCGTCGCCAGGGTGACGCGGACGCTCACTGCTTTGCCTCCGCCGCCTCGATCACGGCGAGGAACGCCTTCGACAGGTCGTCCTCGCCCGTCGAGCGCCGCAGCTCGTCCGGCGTCAGCTGTTCGAGCAGCGCGCCGTTGCGCATCAGCAGCAGCTCGTCGCACTCGCCGGCTTCGTCCATCACGTGACTCGAGACGAGCAGCGTCGCGCCGTCGTGTGCCAGCTGGTGGAACGTGCGCCACAGCTCCGCGCGCAGGACCGGGTCGAGGCCGACGGTGGGCTCGTCGAGCACGAGCAGGTCCGGGCTCCCGAGCAGGGCACTGCCGAGCGACACGCGCGCCCGCTCGCCGCCCGAGAGCGTCGAGGTCAGCCGCGATCCGAAGTCGCCGAGGCCGATTGAGCGGAGCACGTCGTCGATGCGCTCTCGTCCCACGTCGACGACCCGCGCGAAGTAGCGGAGGTTCTCGAGCACGGTGAGGTCGCCGTACACCGACGGCGCCTGCGTGACGTAGCCGATGCGGCGGCGCAGCGCCGCCGAGCCCGCCGGCAGCCCGAGCACCGTCACCGTTCCACTCGCGACGATCTGCACGCCGACGATCGAGCGCATGAGCGTGCTCTTGCCGCAGCCGCTCGGGCCGAGCAGGCCGGTGACGGAGCCGGTTGCGACCGAGAGCGAGACCTCGTGCAGCACCTCGCGGCCTCCGCGGACGACGCGCAGGCCCTCGACGTCGATCGCCACGCGGGCTACGCCTGCAGCGGCCGGGTGCTGACGTGCCCCGCCTCGTCGACGCTGACGAGCATCAGCTCGAGATCGCGGCGGAGCACCGCCGAGTCGGCGGTCTGGTTGTCGAGCGCCCACCCCTGCATCGCCCAGCTCGCGACGGCGCCGTCGAGACGGCGGCGCCGCTCCTCGGCCGAAACCTTGGGCGTGCCGCCGCGCGTCGCGAGCAGCACCGCGAGCAGGACAATGCCGCCGGCGAGGATCCCCAGCAGCACCCACACCCACGCCGGTGTGCCGTTGCCCGAGCTCGACGCGGACGTCGTCGCGGGCGAGGTCGTCACCACGATCCGGCGCGTCGTCGTCTGCTGGACGGTCGTCGTCGAGAGCTCCGTCGTTGCCGGCTCGGTCGTCGTCTCGGTGATCGTCTGCGCCTCGGTCGTCGTCTCCGTCGTCGTCGTATCGGCCGCGCGGCCGCCGACGGCGAGCGCCCCCGCGAGTAGGAGCCCCGCCGCGAAGAGGACCGGAAGACCCGAGACCTTGATCGCCCTCGACACGCTCGGCATTCTCTCCCATCAGAGATGCGTGGGTAAGGTTTTCCTGTTCGCACTGACGGCGGCACTCAACCCGACGCTGCTGACTGCGACGACCGTGATGCTGCTGCTGCCCAGCCCGAAGCGGCTGATGCTCGGCTACCTGGCGGGAGCGATGACGACCGGCGTGATCGTCGGCGTCGCCGTCGTCGAGTGGCTGAACGGCTCGCAGGGCGTGTCGACCACCAAGCACACGCTCGCGCCGAGCATCGACTTGGCGCTCGGCCTGATCGCGCTGATCGCCGCCTCTGTCATCTGGCGCGGGCACGTCGAGCGCGCGGCGGCGCGGCGCAAGGAGAAGCGCGCCGACAAGCCGAAGAAGACGCCGCGCTGGCAGAAGAAGCTCAGCGAGGGGACGCCGAGGACGACCTACGTGATCGGGCTGCTGCTGAGCTTCCCGGGCGCGTCGTACCTCGCCTCGCTCTCGCAGATCCACCACCAGAACTTCGGGGCGGTCGGCGTGGTGTTGACGGTGGTCGCGGTCAACGTCGTCATGCTCGTGCTGCTCGAGGTGCCGCTGATCTGCTTCACGATCGCACCCGAGTGGACGCCGCTCGCGATCGAGCGGTTCAAGGCCTGGATGTCCCGGAACGGGGCGAAGGCAGCCACGATCGCACTCACGTTCATCGGGCTCGCACTGATCCTGCGGGCCGTGCTCGCAGTCGTCTGACCTGTCGCCTCTCCTCGGCCCGCATTAGGCTTTGTGCCTGATGACGTGCCCGGCGTGCGGTGCGGCGAACGAGACGGACGCGAGATTCTGCAACGAGTGCGGCGCGTCGCTGGCGACCGGCTGCGCGGCGTGTGGCGTCGTCAACGCGCCCGGCGCGAGGTTCTGCAAGGGCTGCGGCACGCCGCTCACGGCGCCCGCCGACCGGGGGCAGGTGGAGGCTCCGGTCGCCGAGCGGCGCCTCGTCACCGTGCTGTTCGCCGATCTCGTCGGCTTCACGACGCTGTCGGAGGACCGCGACGCCGAGGAGGTGCGCGAGCTCCTCTCGCGCTACTTCGAGGCGGCGCGACGCCTGATCGAGCTGTACGGAGGAACGGTCGAGAAGTTCATCGGCGACGCGGTGATGGCCGTCTGGGGCGTGCCGGCCGCAACGGAGGACGACGCCGAGCGCGCCGTGCGCGCCGCGCTCGACCTGGTCGCCGCCGTCTCGGCGCTCGGCGAGGAGGCGGGCGGGACGCTGCGTGCGCGTGCCGGTGTGCTCACCGGCGAGGCGGCCGTCACGCTCGGCGCGTCGGGGCAGGGGATGGTCGCCGGCGACATCGTGAACACGGCGTCGCGGGTGCAGTCGGCCGCCGAGCCGGGATCGGTGCTCGTCGGCGAGGCGACGCGCCGCGCCTCCGAGCAGGCGATCGCCTACGAGCCGGCCGGTGCTCACGAGCTGAAGGGAAAGCAGGGCGCGACCGAGCTCTGGCGTGCGCTGCGCGTCGTCTCCGGACGCGGCGGCGCCCTCAAGTCGACAGGCCTCGAGGCGCCGTTCACCGGCCGCGACCGCGAGCTGCGGCAGATCAAGGAGCTGTTCCACGTCTCGGCGGACGAACAGCGCGCGCAGCTCGTCTCCGTCACCGGGATCGCCGGTATCGGCAAGTCGCGGCTCGCGTGGGAGTTCTACAAGTACTTCGACGGGCTCGAGCAGGTCGTCTACTGGCACCGCGGCCGCTGCCTCGCCTACGGCGAGGGCGTCGCCTACTGGGCACTCGCCGACATGGTGCGCATGCGGTGCGGGATCTCGGAGGACGACGCCGGGCCGGTCGCCGAGCAGAAGCTGGAGGCGGCGCTCGAGGAGCACCTGCTGGACGCCGACGAGCGCCGTTTCATCGGGCCGCGCCTCGCACAGCTGCTCGGCCTCGGCGATCACGCGGGCATGCAGCGCCAGGACCTGCACGCGGCCTGGCGGCTCTTCTTCGAGCGGCTGTCCGACACCTACCCGTGCGTGCTCGTCTTCGAGGACATGCAGTGGGCCGACTCGAGCCTGCTCGACTTCGTCGAGCACCTGCTCGACTGGTCGCGCGACCATCCGCTGTTCGTCGTCACCCTCGCGCGTCCCGAGCTGCTGGAGAAACGGGCGGGGTGGGGCGGCGGGCAGCGCCACTTCAGCTCGCTGTACCTCGAGCCGCTCCCGCCCTCGGCGATGCAGCAATTGCTCGCCGGGCTCGTCCCCGGTCTCCCGGAGATGCTGCGCGACCGGATCATGGAGCGCGCCGAGGGGATCCCGCTCTACGCGGTCGAGACGGTGCGGATGCTGCTCGACCGCGGGCTCCTCACGCAGGACGGCGCGTCCTACCGGGTGGTGGGCGAGGTCGAGTCGCTCGCCGTCCCGGAGACGCTGCAGGCGCTCGCCGCCGCGCGGCTCGACGGGCTGACCGCCGACGAGCGTCGCATCGTCCAGGACGGCGCTGTGCTCGGCAAGACGTTCACCGCCACCGCGCTGGCGGCCTTGTCCGGCGACGACGCCGACCGCCTCGAGCCGATCCTCGCCGGCCTCGTCCGCAAGGAGCTGCTCGGCGTCCAGGCCGATCCGCGCTCGCCCGAGCACGGCCAGTACGGCTTCCTGCAGGACCTGCTGCGCCAGATCGCCTACGACACGCTCGCGAGGCGCGACCGGCGGGCGAAGCACCTCGCCGCCGCCGAGCACCTGACGACGAGCCTGGGCGAGGACGAGGTGGCCGAGGTGATCGCCTCGCACCTGCTCGAGGCCTATCGCCTCGACCCGGACGCACCGGACGCCGGCCCGCTGCGCGACCGTGCACGCGCGGTCATGCTCATGGCCGCCGAGCGGGCAGAGGCGCTCGGGGCGACGGCGGAGGCCTACCGGCATTACGAGCAGGCGGCGGAGCTCGCCGAAGAACCGGCCGACCAGGCGGCGGCGCTGCTCGAGGCCGGCCGGCTGGCACTGCGCGCGGGGATCGGCGCCGCGCAGACGGTGGCGCTGCTCGAACGCGCGGAGCGGCTGTACACGGCCGCCGGCGACCGCCACGGAGCCGCGCGCGCCGCGGCGCAGCTCTCCCTCGGGGCGTCGGGCGGGTCGCTCGAGGCGGCGCTCGAACGACTCGAGCGCTCCTACGCCACGATCGCCGGCGACGAGCCGTCGGCGACGCACGCCGAGCTCCTCTCGCGCCTCGCGAACATGTACCTCTTCCACGGCGATCACGTGAACGCGGCCGACCGCGTCGAGCGCGCGCTCGACCTGGCAGAGGCGCTGCGCCTGCCCGAGTTCCTCGTGCGCGGCTGGGTGACCAAGGCGGCGCTCGTTCTCCCGCGGCGGCCGCAGGAGACCGACGGCCTCTACCGGCTCGCGCGCGACACGGCGCTGGCCGACGACCTGCTCGCGCAGGCGATCGTCTGCTGCGCGCAGCTCTCCGACGTCAGCTTCCACACCGACCGGTACGCCGAGTCGATCGCGCACCAGGAGCAGGCGCTCGCGCTCTGCCGCCGGACCGGCAACCGCCGCGCAGAGTGGTTCCAGCTGAGCGAGCAGACCTACGCGCTGACGATGCTCGGCCGCTGGGACGAGTCGCTCGCCCGTCTCGCCGAGCTCCCCGACGATCAGCTGGGCTCGAACGTGCAGCTGCTGAGCCCGCTCACCGGGCCGCTCGAGATCCACCTCGAGCGCGGCCAGCTCGCGGAGGCGCGGTCGCTGCTCGCCCGGTTCGAGGAGGTCGAGCGCAGCGACGACGTCCAGGCGCGCGGCGCCTATCGCGGTGGTGTCGCGGCGGTGCGCCGCGCCGAGGGCAGGCCGCGCGAGGCGCTCGCGGCGGCGGAGGAGGCGATCGCGTTGCGCGAGCTTGCCGGTCTCAGCGCACAGTCGGTCAAGCAGGGCTACCGCCACGCGCTCGAGGTCGCCCTCGCGCTCGGCGAGCCCGACACCGCCGAGCGCCTGCTCGAGCTCGTCGAGCGGACTCCGATCGGCCTGCGCCCGCCGTTCCTCGCCGCGCTCGCGCACCGGTATCGCGCGCGCCTCGCCGACGGGGCCGCCGCCGAGGCCCACCACGTGGACGCGGTCGCCGGTTTCCGCGCGCTCGAGCTGCCGTTCGACGAAGCGGTCAGCGCGCTCGAGTACGGCGAGTGGCTCGTCGCGCAGGGCCGTGCCGGCGATGCCGAGACCCAGCTCACGGCGGCGCGGGAGACGTTCGAGGCACTCCGAGCCGTTCCCTGGATCGAGCGCGCCGCACGCGCGCTGTCGGCGGAGGCTGCTCCGGTCTGACGACCCCGGGTGAGGTGAGCGGAGGGGGAGGGATTTGAACCCTCGACCGACGGAACCGCCGGTAACGGTTTTCGAGACCGCCGCATTCGACCGCTCTGCCACCCCTCCGCGCGGGCCACAGCGTACCGGGCATTTACCGGGGCCTCCGCTAGGATTCGCGCGCCCGGAGAAGTGGCCGAGTGGCTGAAGGCGGCGCCCTGCTAAGGCGTTAGGTGGGGAAATCCCTGCCTCGAGGGTTCGAATCCCTCCTTCTCCGCTCCGCGCTCGAGAATTCACCCTTCCGAGTGATGGCCGGCCGCGTGGATGTCACCCACGATGCGTCTGCCGGCTCCCCCTGACACTGTCGGCACCGTACGACCTGCGGCGGCCCGCTCGATAGAGCGGGTTCGCTGTTTTCAGGGGCGGTTTTCGCCGCTCAGTGCGTCGACGTGTAGACGAACGCGGCCACGTCCTGGATCTGCTTGGCCGATAGCTGCGCCTTGAACGAGGGCATCACGCCGCCCCCGACCGTCACCTGGTGGACGACGGTGGCCTCCGCCGGCTTCAGCTGGTCGAGGTCGGGGCCGACCGTCCCGGTCGCGCCTGCCGCCTTGAGCGTGTGGCAGCTCTTGCAGCCGGCCGACTCGAACACCGCCTTGCCCGCGACCGGGTCGCCCTTGGTCGCCGAGCCGCCGCCGCCTCCGGCCGTCGTGGTGGACGGTGTGCTCGCGGCCGGGGTCGTCGCCGCACTCGCCTCGGGCTTCTCCTTCCCGAGCGTGAGCACGGCCGCGAGCATGCCGACGAAGAAGCACGCGACGACGACGATGTACCAGCCCATGTGCCGGCCGGGGAAGTTCGGGTTGCGCTTCGACAGCACGAACGAGCAGATCAGCGCGAAGACGATGAACGCGATGCCCATCGCGACCAGGCCCAGCTTCTGCCCGGTGGAGAGGCCCGCCGCCACGAGAGGGAGCGTCAGCAGCACTGCGGCCTGAACCTACCGCAACGAGTGGCGGTCGGTCCACGCCTCGAGCACCTGCCGCTCCTTCGCGCGGTCGAGGCCCGCCGGCGGGCGTTCCGGGTCGGCTCCGCCCCCCGCCGCGATCCACTCGAGCGTGGCGGCGACGGTCTCCTCCAGCGGCCGGATCCGCAGCCCCGCCGCGAGGGCGCGCTCGACCGGCGTCGAGAGCATCGCCGCGTAGACCGGGTCGTGCAGCCAGAGCGGCAGCTCCATCCACTCCTCGACGCCCTGTTCGACGAGGAACTCGGGGTCGACCCAGACGATCTCCGCGTCCGAGCCGGCGACGCGCCGGCACGTCTCGATCAGCGCGCCCCGCGTCGTCGGCGGCGCGACCGCGTTGAACGTCCCGCCGAGCCCGCGCTCCGTCGCGTCGACGATCCACGCGGCGAGGTCGCGCGCATCGATCACCTGTGCGGCCGCCTCGGGCGGCGCGGGCGCGAGCACCGGCCCGGGATCGAGGAACCTCTCCGGCCAGTACGTGAAGCGGCCGGTCGGGTCCCACGGCCCGACGATGAGGCCCGGCCGCGGCACGAACGCGTCCGGGAAGCGCTCGAGCACCACCGCCTCGCAGAGCGCCTTCAGCGCGCCGTACGCAGGGCCGCGGAATTCCTCCGTCTCCTCCGCGAGCACCGCCGTCGGTGCGTCCTCGTCTGCGGGCTCGGCGAGCGACGCGTAGACCGAGACCGACGACACGAACGTGTAGTAGCCGACGTCGCCGAGCGCGTCGAGCGTCGCGGCGACGACGCGCGGGAGGTAGCCGCTCGTGTCGACCACTGCGTCGAACGGGCGTCCGGAGACCGCCGCCAGGTCGCCGTCGCGGTCGCCGCGCAGCTTCTCGACATCCGGATACAGCTCGGGGCGCGTCTGCCCGCGGTTGAACAACGTGATCGCGTGGCCGCGCTCGAGCGCCACGTCGACGACATGGCGGCCCAGGAACTGCGTGCCGCCGAGAACGAGGATGCGCATAGGGTCGAAATCTATGGTCTGGTTCGTGCGTCAGGCGCAGGTCGTGCTCGAGCTCGACCGGCCGGCGTCGCTGTGGGAGCTCTCGGGCGAGGGGCGCGCGGCCGCGGAGAAGCTCGCGGCGAGGCTCGCGCCCGTCCCGCGGGTGCTCTCGAGCACGGAGCCGAAGGCGGTCGCGACCGCCGAGCCGCTCGCGCGCCGGTCGGGCGTGGTGCTCGAGCTCGACGAGCGCCTGCGCGAGGTCGCGCGCGAGACGAACCTCCCCGACGCCGAGTCGCACCGCGCGGCGGTGCGCACGTACCTCGGCGGCGATTCGATCGGCGGCTGGGAGGGCGCCGGCCAGGCCCGCGCGCGCTTCGCGGCGGCGCTCGACGGGCTCGACGACGTCGCCGTCGTCACGCACGCGACGGTGCTCGCGCTCTTCCTCGGCTACGACTTCGACGCGTGGGCGCGGATCGCGCTCCCCGACGTGATCGAGTGGCAGCCGTGATCAGGCCGCTCGAGCCGGCGGACTACGGCCGCGTGATCGCCGTGATCGACGAGTGGTGGGGAGGACGGCAGATGGCGGCGATGCTGCCGAAGCTCTTCTTCGTGCACTTCGCGGAGACGTCGTTCGCGGCCGAGGAGGACGCACGGCTGCTCGGCTTCCTGTGCGGCTTCCGCTCGCAGACGTTCGCGGACGAGGCCTACGTGCACTTCGTCGGCGTCGACCCGGCGCAGCGCGGACGCGGGATCGCGCGCTCGCTGTACGAGCGGTTCTTCGACGCAACCGCGCCGCGCGCCGTCGTCCGCGCCGTCACGTCGCCGGTCAACGAGGCCTCGGTCGCGTTCCACCGGGCGATCGGCTTCGAGGTCGAGCGCGTCGACGAGAGCTACGACGGGCGTGGCGAGCCCCGCGTGCTGCTCGTCTGGCGCCGTCCGTAGCCCGCGTCCCTCGTTCGAGGGATTCGCGCCGTCCGGAGGCGGGCCGACCATCTTGCGGAGGTGTCGCCGCCGCCTGTCTACCGTGGGCCGTTCGGCAAGCCGCAGGCCGAGCGGCTGCTCTGGCGTGCCGGCTTCGGGCCGCGCAAGGGCGAGGCCGAGGCGCTCGGGAAGCTGGGCCTCGCCGGCGCCGTCCACCGGCTCACCAACCCGGGCTTCGAGCGGCTGGTCGGGCCGAAGCCGCACGACGACAAGGGCCACCCGCTCGCGCCGTACTCGGCGTGGGGCGACGACCACACGTGGTGGCTCGACCGGATGGTGCGCACGAGCCGTCCGCTCGTCGAGCGGATGACGCTGATCTGGCACGACTGGTTCGCGACGTCGAACGACGGCGTCGGCAGCCAGAAGCTGATGCTCGAGCAGAACGCGCTCTTCCGCCGGAACGCGCTCGGCTCGTTCCACGACCTGCTGCGCGACGTGACCGCGAACCCGGCGATGCTCGAGTGGCTGAACGGGCTCGAGAACGAGAAGGGGTCGCCGAACGAGAACTACGGCCGCGAGATGATGGAGCTGTTCACGCTCGGTGCCGATCGCGGCGCGTACACGGAGAAGGACGTCCGCGAGCAGGCGCGCGCGCTCACCGGCTGGCAGAACCGCTGGAAGCGGAACGTCGGCGCGTACGACTTTCACTTCGACGCGTCCGAGCACGACACGGGCGTCAAGCGCGTGTTCGGCAAGAGCGGGAACTTCGACTGGCGCGACGCCGTCGACCTCTGCATGTCGCACCCGATGCACGCGTCGTTCTTCGTCCGGAAGCTGTGGGGCTACTTCGTGCCGGTGCCGCCCGATCACGGCACGCAGGCGTCGCTCGAGGCGATCTACAAGAACGGTCACCAGGTGAAGCCGGTCGTGGCCGCGATCCTCAGCCACCCGACGCTGTACCTCGGCCCGCGCCTGATGAAGCCGCCGATCGTGCACACCGCCGGGCTGCTGCGCCGTCTCGGCGTGGGCATCACGAGCACGAACTGGGCGTGGATCGGCGACCTCTGCGGGCAGCGGCTGTTCTATCCGCCGAATGTCGCAGGCTGGGACGACACGCGCTGGCTCGACACCGCGACCTTCCGCGGCCGCTGGTACGCGGTGCAGCAGATGCTGCAGAAGAGCGTGCTCGATCCGTCGAAGGCGAAGGAGCCGTACGACGCGAAGCAGCTCGTCGACCGCGCCGTCGCGTTCTGGGACAACCCGCCGCTGTCGGACGGCACCCACTACCAGCTCGTCACGTTCGCGAAGCGCGCGCTCGACGACGCCGGGAAGGCGACCTGGAAGCAGCAGCAGTACCCGGTGCTCGTGCAGAACGCGCTCCGTCAGCTCGTCGCCATGTCCCCCGACCTGCAGACGGCATGACACGGCGCATCGTCTGCGACGAGTGCAGCCGTGCCGACCTGCTGCGCGCGGCGGCCGGGCGCGGCCTGCCGTCGATCGAGACGGGGATGCCGCTGCCCGCGGGCACGGGCCTGACGCGGCGCGGGTTCGTCTCGCGCTCGCTCGGGCTCGCGCTCTCGATCTACGGCGCCGGCCGCCTCTCGCTGTTCGACGACGGGATCGCGCAGGCGGCCTCCGGCGCGCCGAAGCAGATTCTGCTGACCGTCTTCCTGCAGGGCGGCGCCGACTCGCTGTCGCTGCTCCCTCCGCAGGGCGATCCGCTGTACGCGAAGTACCGCACCCACCTCGCCGTCACCGGCGGCACGCCCTTCACGGAAGACCCACGGCTGATGTGGCACCCGGCGCTCGCGCCGATCGCGCAGCTGCACGACGAGGGCAAGGTGTCGGTGCTGCCGGCGATCGGCTACGACCATCCCGACCAGTCGCACTTCACCTCGCGCCACTACTGGGAGGTCGGAGCGACCGACGCGCGCCTGCTCACCGGTTGGCTCGGCCGCTACCTCGACACGATCGGGTCGCCGGACAACCCGCTGCAGGGACTGTCGCTCGGCGGCTCGCTGCAGCCGTCGCTCGCGACGTCGCGCGTGCCGGTGGCGACGATCGACTCGCCTGGGCAGTACGACTTCTACACGCCCGGTGTCTGGGGGACGGTGCAGGGCCGGATGCTCGACGCGATCGGCCAGCTCGGCTCGATTCACTCCCACGACGCGCAGTTCGCGACGGCAGCCGACGCCGCGCGGCAGTCCGACCGGCTGCGCCGGCAGCTGCTGCCGTTCGCCGGCAAGAAGCTGACGCCGCCGGTGACGTACCCGACGTCGAACGACTCGTTCCCGACGCAGCTCCAGGGACTCGCGGCGATGATCGCCGCGGGTCTGCCGCTGCACTGCGTCGCGCTCGAGGCGACGGGCTCGTACGACACGCATGCCGACCAGACCTCCGAGCTCGGCCCGGCGCTGACGACCACCGCTGCGTCGCTGTACTCGTTCCAGCGCGACCTCGAGGCGCGCGGGATCGCCGACCGCGTGCTGACGCTCGTGTGGAGCGAGTTCGGCCGGCGCGCGCAGGAGAACGGCTCGGGCGGGACCGACCACGGCGCGGCCGGCTGCGGGTTCCTGATCGGCACGCACGCGGCCGGCGAGCAGGTCGGCGAGTTCCCCGGCCTGAACAGGCTCGACGCCGACGGCAACCTCAAGGCGACGTCGGACTTCCGTGCGGTCTACTCCTCGCTGCTCGAGCAGTGGCTGCACACGGACGCCTCCCGCGTGATCCCGAACGCGAAGCGGTTCCCGCGCCCGCAGCTCGTCAAGTGAGGCGCGCGGCCGCAGCCGCCGTGCTCGGCACGGCGCTCTTCCTCGCAAGTAACAGTCTGTTACAAGCGGCGCCGGCGGCGCCGGCGCCGACGCGGATCCAGGTCGCGGCGCGGGAGTACTCCTTCGTGCTCACGCGGCTCCGCGTCAAGGCCGGGCCGGCGATCGTCGAGCTCGTCAACTACGGGCAGGACGCGCACGACCTGCGCCTGCAGCGCACGGGATCGCGGCACATCGCGGGCATCGGGACGGTCCAGCCCGGCGGCTTCAAGGATCTCTCGCTGAAGCTCGTGCCGGGGCGATACTCGCTGTGGTGCTCGCTCGCGAACCATCGCGCGCTCGGGATGAGCGCGACCCTGATCGTCACCAGACGCTGACCTGCGACGACGTCGGGGACGCGCGGGGCGTCCCGGTCGTCTACCTCCACGGTGGCGGCGACTCGCGCCTGTCGCGCGACCCCGATGACGCCGTCGCCGCCGCGCTCGGCGTCCGCCTCCTCGCCGTCGACCGCTGCGGGCCGCCGGTGAGCCGGCGGACGCTGCTCGGCTTTGCAGCGGAGCTGCTCGACCACCTCGACGGCCTGCACGTCGACCGGTTCGCCGTCGTCGGCTGGTCGGCAGGCGGCCCGCATGCGCTCGCCGTCGCGGCGGCCGCGCCGGAGCGCGTCGCCCGCGTCGTCCTCGTGGCGTCGATGCCGGTGCCGGACGGGCTGGGGGCGATGCCGGGATCGATTCGCATGGTGATGCGGCTCGCGCGCATCTCGCCCCGCCTCGCCGCGCGGGCACTCGAGCGCTGGGGCCGCTCCACGACGCCCGCGACCGGCGCGGACGTGACGGACCTCGCCTACGCCCGCGGCCGGGCCGAGTCGTTCCGGCACGGTGGCGGCTGGCTCGCGCAGGAGCTCGCATACCTGGGACGGCCGTGGGGCTTCGGTCTCGCCGACGTGCGGGCGCCGGTCTCGCTCTGGTGGGGCGAGCACGACACGGTCACGCCGCCGTCGATCGCGCTCGAGCTCGAGCGCCGGCTGCCCGATGCCGAGCTGCACGTGGTCGAGGGGACCCACCAGCTGCTGTTCTCGCACTGGCGGGAGATCCTCGCGGCTGCCGCGCAACCGTAGAATCGAGTCGATGAAGGCCGCCGCCGCGCTCATCGCCCTGCTCGCGCTGACGCTCGTCGCAGCGGGCTGTGGCTCGACGAAGCACGCCGCGACGACGACGGCGCCTTCGAGCAGCTTCCGCGTCGGCCTGTCCACGGACACCGGCGGCCTCAACGACCGCAGCTTCAACCACCTCGCCTACGTCGGGATGGTCCGCGCCGAGAAGGAGCTCGGCGTCCAGGGGCGCGTGATCCTCGCGAACTCGTCGGCGGACTACATCCCGAACCTGACCGCGCTCGCCCGCCAGGGCTACGACCTGATCGTCGGCGTCGGGTTCACCGAGATCCAGGCGATGGCCGCCGTCGCCAAGCAGTTCCCGAAGTCGCACTTCGCGATCGTCGACGTGTCGAACGCCGACGAGAACAGCCTGCCGAACGTCGAGGGGCTGCTCTTCCGCGAGCAGGAAGCGGGCTATCTCGCCGGCTACGCGGCCGGGCTCGCCGCGAAGGACCGGGGCGGGAAGGTCGTCTCGAGCGTCGGCGGCCAGAAGCAGCCGCCGGTCGACCGCTACATCGCGGGCTTCCAGGCCGGCGCGAAGAAGTCGTTCCCCGGCGTCGAGACGATCAACGGCTACTCGCAGGACTTCTCGAACCCGTCGAAGTGCAAGGAGGTCGCCCTGAACCAGATCGGGCGCGGCTCCGTGGTCGTTTTCCAGGTCGCCGGCGGCTGCGGGCTGGGCGCGCTCGACGCGGCGAAGGAGAAAGGCGTGTGGGGGATCGGCGTCGACGCCGATCAGGGCTACATCGGCACGTACGTGCTGACCTCGGCGCTGAAGCGTGTCGACACCGCCGTGTACGACGCGATCCAGACCGCGCAGGCGGGGAAGTTCAAGGGCGGGCGCGACGTCGTCTACGGCATCGACGTCAACGGCGTCGGCATCGGCAAGTTCTCGCCGAAGGCGCCGGCGGGAGTGGCCGCCGCGACGCGTAAGGTCGAGGCGCAGATGAAGGCGGGCAAGATCACCGACATCCCGACCACGGTCAAGTAGCGTCGGTGGTGGAGCTCACGGAGGACCAGCTCGAGCTCTTTCGCGCGACGAACTACGGCGTCGTCGCCACGCTCGGCCCGGACGCCGCGCCGCAGACCACGATCGTCTGGGTGCACGAGGAGGACGGCCGCCCGGTCTTCAACACGACGAACAAGCGGGCGAAGGGGCAGAACCTGAAGCGCGACGGCCGCCTGAGCATCCTCGTCTGGAAGCAGGACGACCCGTACCGGTACGTCGCGGTCGACGGCGTCGCGGAGCTCGAGCAGGACGTCGACACGAAGCACATGCACGCGATGTCGCGCAAGTACACCGGCAAGGACTGGCACACGCCGGTCGACCGTTTGATCGTGCGGGTCACGCCGCAGCGCGTGTACGACTACAACGACGACTGACGACAGCGGGCGAAAGGTGAATCGATGACCAGCGCGTATTCTCAGCCGATGGCCGCCGAGCTCGACCACCGCGCCGCTGCGCGCGACCACCTCTGGCTGCACTTCACCCGGATGCACGGCTACGACGCGCCGGTGATCGTGCGCGGCGAGGGGTGCTACCTCTACGACGACACGGGGAAGCGGTACATCGACGCGCTCGCCGGCCTGTTCGCCGTCAACATCGGCTACTCGTACGGCGACGAGATCGGGCTAGCCGCACACGAGCAGATGCGCGAGCTGCCCTACTACACGAACTGGTCGTACGCCCACCCGCGCTCGATCGAGCTCGCGGCGAAGCTCGCGGAGCTGAGCCCGGACTCGGTCAACCGGGCGTTCTTCGTCTCCGGCGGCTCCGAGGCGGTCGAGTCGGCCTGGAAGATCGCGCGGCAGTACCACATGGCGCGGGGCGAGCGCCGCTGGAAGGCGGTCGCGCGGCGAACCGCGTATCACGGCACGACGATGGGTGCCCTCTCGATCAACGGCGTCCCCGCGCTGCGCGCGCCGTTCGAGCCGCTCGTGCCGGACGTGCTGCACGTGCGCAACACGAACCGCTACCACCGGCCCCCCGACGAGACCGAGGGCGAGTTCACGGCGTTCCTGCTGGACGATCTCGAGAGCGCGATCGAGCAGGCGGGGCCGGAGACGGTCGCGATGGTGATCATGGAGCCGATCCAGAACGCCGGCGGCTCGTTCACGCCGCCCGCCGGCTACTTCCAGGGCGTGCGCGAGATCTGCGACCGCTACGGGATCCTGCTGTGCGCGGACGAGGTGATCACGGGCTTCGGCCGGCTCGGCTGGTGGTTCGCGAGCGAGAAGTACGACATCAGACCCGACCTGATCACCTGTGCGAAGGGGCTGTCGTCCGCGTACGCGCCGATCGGCGCCGTGCTTGCGGGCGAGCGCGTGTTCGAGCCGTTCGGCGAGGAGACGGCGATGTTGAGCCACGGGATCACGTTCGGCGGGCACCCAGTGTCGTGCGCGGTGGCGCTCAAGAACCTCGAGATCATGGAGCGCGACGGCATCGTCACGGGCGTCGCCGAGCAGGAGGATGCGTTCCGCGCCCAGCTCACGTCCCTGCTCGAGCTCGACATCGTCGGCGACGTGCGCGGCGCGGGCTATATGTGGGCGCTCGAGCTCGTCAAGGACAAGGAGCGGCGCACGACGCTCGCCGGTACCGAGTCCGAGTACACGCGTGCGCGCGCCGGGTTCAGCGCGGACGAGGCGGAGACGTTGCTCCGCGGCTTCCTGTCGCCGGAGCTGTTCGAGCGCGGTCTGATCTGCCGCGCCGACGACCGCGGCGACCCGGTCGTGCAGATCTCGCCGCCGCTCGTCGCGCGCGACGAGGAGTTCTCGCAGATCGTCGGCATCCTCGGCGACGTGCTCGCCGAGGCCTGGAAGCGCATCTCGTAGCGGCCGGCTCGGCGGTGGCCCCGTGCGGGTGACGATCTGCGACGTCGGGCCGAGAGACGGCCTTCAGAACGAGCCGGAGACGCTCGCGCCTGTTGTTCGCGCGGAGCTCGTGTCGCGGCTCGCGGCGGCGGCGCTGCCGCGTGTGGAGGCGGTCTCGTTCGTGCGCGGCGACCTCGTCCCGCAGATGGACGACGCGGAGGCGGTCGTGGCGGCGGTCGAGCGGCGGGGCGGCACCGAGTTGTCCGGTCTCGTCCTGAACGAGCGCGGCTACGAGCGCTTCGCCGCCGCCGGGCTCGACCGCGTCAACTGCACGCTCGCCGCGACGGAGACGTTCAACCGCCGCAACGGGAATGCGTCGCTCGAGGAGGCGATCGTGCGGGTCGCCGCGATCGTCGTCGAGGCGTCGGTGCCGGTGACCGTCACCGTCTCGTGCTCCTGGGGCTGCCCCTTCGAGGGCGAGGTCGACCCTGCCGCGGTCGCCGACCTGTGCGAGCGGCTCGCCGGCGCCGACGAGCTGGTGCTCGCGGACACGATCGGCGTGGCGACGCCGCGCCGGGTTCGGCGACTGGTCGAGCGCGTCTCGATCCTCGCGCGGCCCGTCGGCGCGCACCTGCACAACACGCGCAACACGGGCTATGCGTGCGCGTGGGCGGCGCTCGAAGCAGGTGTAGCTGTGCTCGACGCGTCGGTCGGCGGGCTCGGCGGCTGTCCGTTCTCGCCGCATGCGACCGGGAACATCGCAACGGAGGATCTCGTTTGGCAGCTCGAACGCGACGGCGTCGCCACGGGCGTCGACCTCGACGCGCTCGCCGCCACGTCGGAGTGGGTGGCAGAAGTGCTCGGACGGCGGCTCGAGGGCCAGGTGTACCGGGCCGCGCGCTGGCCGGCGTGACGCGGTCGCGCGCGTTCTCCGAGGGCGACCTGCAGCTGCTGCTCGAGCTGGAGCAGGAGCTCTCGCGATCCGATCCGGCGACCGTGGGCCACGGGTTCGGCCAGATCGCGTTCTGGTCGGCGCAGCTCACGCGCGACGACTGGGAGGCGCGGTTGTGGTTCGACGACGAGGAGCTCGCCGGCTGGGGGTGGCTCTCCGGCACCGAGCTCGAGGCGGAGGTGCGACCGACGCGGCGGGAGCTCCTCGAGGAGATTCTCGACTGGGGCCGTCCGGAGACGATGATCGCGCGTCCCGACGACGCCGACCTGGTCGCGCGGCTTTGCGCGCGCGGGCTCGTCCACGATCCGCACGCGCCGTGGTGGCGTTCCAACGAGCGCTCGCTCGGCCGCGTCGAGGTGCCGCGGGTGCCGGCGGGATACGCGTTGCGCACGATGGCGGAGGGAGTCGACACGGAGTCGCGCTCGGCGTGCCATCGCGCGGCGTTCCACCCGTCGCGGTTCACAGACGCGACCTACGGCGTCGTGCGTGCGGCGTGGCCGTACCGGGCCGATCTCGACTGCGTCGTGGTCGCGCCGGACGGCAGCGTCGCGGCGTATGCGCTGGCGTGGCTCGACGATGCGAACGCCGTTGGCGAGCTCGAGCCGGTCGGCACGCATCCCGACCATCAGCGCCGCGGCCTCGGCCGTGCGGTTTGCCTGTTCGCGCTGGAGCGCCTGCGCGAGCAGGGTGCGACGACGGCGCTGGTCGCCTGCCGCGGCGATCGCGCGGATCCCGTCGCGTGCCGTCTGTACGAGTCGATCGGCTTCCGCGAGGACTTCCGCACGGTGACGTTCATGCGTGAGTTGGGGTCAGACCCGGGTCAGACGCGGGTCTGACCCCAGGGCCTCCTTTTCCCGCTTTGAACGCATAACCCACGGTGCCGCGCCGGCCCGCTCGTAGAGCGCGATCCGGAGCTCGCTGCGCGCATTTCGTGGCGGTTTCGTGTGCCTTCCGCTGGTCAGACGTGCGTCTGACCGCGGTCAGACCACGATTACCCTTCGCGGCCGCGTGTTCGACTCGCTCCTGAACCTCCTCTGGGACGCGCCGCAGGCGTACGTGATCGTGCTCCTGCTCGCGATCGGGGACGCGGTACTGCCCGTGCTGCCGAGCGAGACGGCGGTGATCCTCGCCGGCATCCTTTGCACGACCGGGCCGCACCTCTCGCTCGGCTGGGTGATCGCGGCCGCGGCGGCCGGGGCGTTCGTCGGCGACAACACCTCCTACCTGCTCGGCCGGTACGGCGGCGAGCCGGTGCGCCGCCGCTTCTTCCACGGCGAGAAGAGCACGCGCGCGCTCGACTGGGCGCGGCGGCAGCTGGCGAGCCGCGGGGGCGTGATCATCATCGTCGCCCGCTTCGTCCCCGGCGGGCGCACCGCGACGACGTTCACCTGCGGGCTCACGCGCTACGAGTGGCGCCGCTTCGCGGTGTACTCGGCGATCGCGGCGGTGATCTGGGCGCTGTACGCGTCGCTTCTCGGCTACTTCGGTGGCCGCGCCTTCGAAGACCGCCCGCTGCTCGCGCTGATCGTCGCGCTCGGCATCGCGTTCGGGATCACCGCTGTCGTCGAGGGTATCCGCAAGCTCAGAAAACGAGCTTGACGAGCAGGACGATCAGCGCGATCAGGAGGACGAGGAGCGCGAGCGACGCGAACGCGATCCCGAGGCCGCCGAGCGCCAGCTTCGTCGGCAGCTCCGGCGGCTTGGACGGCTCGGCGGCGAACGCCGACTCGAGCTGCCGCTCCACGTACGTGTTGATCCGCTCCTCGAAGCTCGCTGCCAGGTCGTCGATCCGCGAGCGCTTCGGCGCCGTCTTCAGCGGCTTGTAGCGCGCACTGCGCCCGTCGACCGACAGCTCGTAGATGTGCTCGTGCTGAACGTCCTTCAGGTTCTGCTCGCCGAGGTCGTGGACCGCGACCCCCTCCGGCAGCTGGTTGCCGAGCAGCGCGCGCGTCGTCTCGGAGACGAGGATCTGGCCACCGTGTCCGGCCCCCGCGATCCGCGCCGCGCGCACGACGTCGATGCCGAGGTAGCCCTCGTCGCCGACATGCGGCTCGCCCGTGTGAAGGCCCATGCGCACGCGCACCTCGCGCTCGTCCGGCCACGCGTGCGCACGCAGCGCGCGCTGCGCCTCGATCGCGCCGGCCGCCGCGTCGCGGGCGCGAGCGAACGAGTAGAAGAACGCGTCCCCCTGGGTATCGATCTCCATGCCGCCGTGCTCCGTGAACGCACCGCGGACGATCCGGCGGTGGTCGGCCGACACCGTGGCATAGGCGACGTCGCCGAGCTCCTGGAGCAGCCGCGTCGAGCCTTCGATGTCGGTGAAGGCGAAGGTGACGGTTCCTCCGGGGAGTTGCGGCACCGGCCTACGCTAGCGGGGTGAATCGCCTCGCGCAGGAAACCTCGCCGTACCTGCTGCAGCACGCCGGCAACCCGGTCGACTGGTATCCGTGGGGCGCCGAGGCGCTCACGCGCTCGCGGACGGAGGACCGGCCGATCCTGCTGTCGGTCGGCTACGCCGCCTGCCACTGGTGCCACGTGATGGAGCGCGAGTCGTTCGAGGACGCGGCCACGGCAGCATTGATGAACCAGCACTTCGTGTGCGTGAAGGTCGACCGCGAGGAGCGGCCCGACGTCGACGCCGTCTACATGGACGCCGTCGTCGCGCTGACCGGCGGCGGCGGCTGGCCGATGACAGTGTTCCTGACGCCGGACGGCGAGCCGTTCTTCGGCGGCACGTACTACCCACCGGAGCCGAGGCACGGGCTGCCGTCGTTTCGCCAGGTCCTGACCGCAGTCGCCGAGGCCTGGCGCGATCGCCGCGCCGAGGTCGAGCGCAGCGGCGGCCACCTCGCGGACCACCTGCGCGCCGGCGCCGAGCTGCAGGCGTCGCTCGAGCCGTTGACGCCGACGCTGCTCGCCGACGCGCGGCGCGCGATCCGGGGCGCGTTCGACCCGCGCGAGGGCGGGTTCGGCCGCGCGCCGAAGTTCCCGCCCGCGCCCGTGCTGGAGTTCCTGCTGCGGAGCGGGGAGGAGGAGATGACGCGCACGACGCTCGACGCGATGACGCGCGGCGGCATGTACGACCTCGTCGGCGGCGGCTTCCACCGCTACTCGGTCGACGAGCGCTGGCTCGTCCCGCACTTCGAGAAGATGCTGTACGACAACGCGCTGCTCGCCGCGGTGTACGTCCATGCGTGGCGCCGCTTCGAAGACGCGCGCTACCGCCGCGTCGCCGAGCAGACGATCGACTACGTCCTGCGAGAGCTCGCGCTCGACGGCGGCGGCTTCGCATCGGCGCAGGACGCCGACACGGACGGCGTCGAGGGACTGACGTTCACCTGGGCGCCGGGGGAGGGCGCCCCGGACGAGCTGCTCGAGCCGTTCGAGGACGGGCGATTCGTGCTGCGCGGCGAGCTCGACGAGGAGACGAGGGCGCGGCTCTTCGCGCTGCGCGACGGGCGCCCGAAGCCGCTCCGCGACGACAAGGCGATCGCTTCGTGGAACGGCCTCCAGCTCGCGGCGCTCGCGCTCGGCGCGCGCGCGGTCGACCGCGCCGACTGGCTGAGCGCGGGCGAGCGGCTCGCCGAGTTCCTGCTCGGCCCGCTCTCGACCGAGGACGGGCGCCTGCACCGCACCTGGCGCGACGGTGTCGCCAAGGGCACCGGCTATCTGTCCGACTACGCCGACGTCGCCTACGGGCTGCTCGAGCTCCACGTCGCGACCGGTGACGCTCGCTGGCTGCGCGAGGCACATCGCCTCGCGACGAGCGCGGCCCGTCTCTTCGCTGCGCCCGGCGGCGGCTTCGTTCAGGTGCCGGCCGACGGCGAGCAGCTCGTCGCGCCGAAGCTCGAGCTCGACGACCACCCGACCCCGAGCGGCAACTCGATGCTCGCCTACGTGCTGCTGCGGCTCGCGAGGATCTGGGGCGACGACGAGCTCGAGCGCCAGGCGGTCGGCGTCCTACGCCTCGTGCGCGACGCCGTGACCCGGGTCCCGACGGCGCTCGGCTGGGCGCTCGTCGCAATCGACCAGCACCTCGCGCCCCACCGCGAGGTCGCGATCGTCGGCCCGCCCGGCGCGGCAGTCGCGCGCGCGGCGGTCGAGCGCGCGGCGGCGACCGACGTGATCGCCTTCGGGCCCGCCGACGACGTGCCGTTGCTCGCCGGCCGCGCGCTCGTCGACGGCCGCCCCGCCGTGTACCTCTGCGAGCGCTTCACCTGCGGCCTGCCGGTGACCGATCCCGCGGAGCTGGCGTAAGCTGACCGAACGATGGCGCTGCTCGAGGTCCGCAACGTCACGCGCCGCTTCGGCGGCATCGTTGCGATCGACGACGTCTCGCTCGACGTCGAGGCAGGGCAGATCGTCGGCCTGATCGGCCCCAACGGCGCCGGCAAGACGACGCTGTTCAACGTCGTGACGCGCCTCTACCGGCCGGACGAGGGCGAGCTTCGCTTCGACGGCAAGTCGCTGCTCCGCACGCCGGTGCACAAGATCGTGCGCCGGGGGATCGCGCGCACGTTCCAGAACGTCGAGCTGTTCGGCACGATGACGGTGCTCGACAACGTGCTGGTCGGCGCGCACACGCGCACGACCCCGTTCGGCGGCCGCGTCGCCCGCACACGCGCGTTCGACGTGCTGCGATACGTCGGCCTCGACGGCATGGCCGAGCGCCCCGTCTCCGGCCTTCCGTTCGGAACGCTCAAGCGGGTCGAGCTCGCCCGCGCGCTCGTCGCGCGGCCGCGCCTGCTCCTGCTCGACGAGCCGGCGGGCGGCCTGAACCACGAGGAGGTCGGTGAGCTCGGGACCTTCGTCCGCAAGCTGCGCGACGACTTCGAGCTCACGGTGCTCCTCGTCGAGCATCACATGGGCCTCGTGATGGGGATCGCCGAGCGGATCCACGTGCTCGACTTCGGGCGGAAGATCGCCGAGGGGACTCCGCAGCAGGTCCAGCGCGATCCGGCCGTGATCGAGGCGTACCTCGGCGCCGAGCAGTGACCGCGCTCGAGTGGGACGGCTGCCTGAACGTCCGCGACCTCGGCGGCTTGCCGACCGCCGGGGGCGATCTCACCCGGACCGGCTCGGTGATCCGCTCCGACAACGTCGGCGGCCTGACCGAGCACGGCTGGCGGGCGCTCGCCGACCACGGCGTCGTCCGGATCGTCGACCTGCGCTGGTCGGAGGAGCGCGAGGGCGAGGTCCCGCCGCAGGTCGACGTGGAGGTCGTCCACGTGCCGGTGCTCGGCGAGTCGATCGACGAGGAGTACATTGCCGAGCTGAACGCGAGCCTGGACGCGGTGAGCGACGTCGCCGACCACTACGCGTGGTCGTATGTCGACTTCCTCGAGCGCTTCCGCGACCGCTTCGGCCGGGCCTTCGCCGCGATCGCGGACACCGACGGCACCGTCGTCGTCCATTGCGCGGGCGGCAAGGACCGCACCGGTCTCGTCTCGGCGCTGCTGCTCCGGCTCGCGGGCGTCGAGATCGCCGTGATCGGCGCCGACTACGCCCTCTCGGAGGCGAACCTCGCGCCGCGCGGGCCGGCCTGGATCGACGGGGTCGAGGACGAGCTCGAGCGCGAGCGGCGGCGCAAGCTGATGCGGACGCCCGCGGAGGCGATGACGAAGACGCTCGAGGAGCTCGAGCGCCGGTACGGGAGCGTCGAGGACTACCTGCGCAGTGCCGGGGTCGACGACCACCGGATCGAGCGGCTGCGGGCACGGCTCGCCGCGCGCCCCTGACCCGCCGGAGCTGCCGCTACCCTCGCGCCAGAAGATGGGGAGGGTCTCGCCGCCGGCCGCGCTCGTCGTGCTGTTCTCGCTGGTCCTGACCGGCGCGGCGTCGGCCGACACGCCGGGCGTGACGTCGAGCCGGATCCTCGTGGGCTCGAGCGGCCCGCTGACCGGCGCGGCCGCAGCGTCGTCGGACTCGCTGCGCGGCGCCGCGGCGTACTTCCGCTACGTCAACGCACGGGGCGGCGTCCACGGCAGGAAGATCGAGCTCGTCTACCTCGACGACGCGTCGAGCCCGGTTCGCGCCCGGCTGAACGCACACCGGCTGATCGCGGACAACGGCGTGTTCGCGCTGTTCTCGGTCGTCGGCACGAACGCCAACCTCGCGATCCGCGGTATCGCGAACGGCGCCCGCGTGCCGCAGGTCTTCTCGTCGTCGGGAGCGACGACGCTCGGCCGCGACGCGCGCCGGTATCCGTGGACGATCGGCTACCCGCCGGCGTTCTCTGCCGAAGGCGGAGTCTACGCGCGCAACATCCTCGCGACGCGCACGGCGCGGACAAAGGTCGCGGTCCTGTACCAGTCGGATGCGTCCGGCCGCGACCTCGTGGGCGGCTTCCGCAGGGCCCTCGGCGCCGGTGGGCGCCGGCTGATCGTGAAGTCGATCGGCTACGACCCGGCGGGCACCGACGTGCCGGCCCAGGTCGCACGGTTGAAGGCCAGCGGCGCGACGACGTTCTGCATCTTTGCGTTCGGGCGGTTCGCGATCCAGGCGGTCGTGTCCGCCGACCGGCTGGGCTGGCACCCACGCATCTACCTGAGCAACGTCGCGGCGGCCGCGTCGACCATGCGACTCGACCCGCAGCGGACCGCGGAAGGGTCGGTCTCCATCCTCTGGGCGAAGGACCCGTCCGCGCCGCGGTTCGCGAACGACGCCGGCGTGCGGCTCGCCGGCCGGATCGTCGCCGCGTACCTGCCCGGGCTCACACCCGACAGCTACGTCCTCGGCGGGATGGCGGCGGCGTACTCGTTCGTCGATGCGCTGCGCGCCGCGGGCAAGGACCTCACGCGGGACGGCCTGATGGGCGCGGTGACGCACCTGACCGAGACCTCGAACCCGTTCCTGGCGCCCGGGATCGCGGTGCGGACGACGCCGGGGTGGCGGTTCCCGATCGCCGAGGTGCGGCTCCAGCGCTGGCATCGGGGTCACTGGGTGCCCTTCGGGCCGGTGCTGTCCGCACGGCCGTAACCGGGGAGGAGGTCGCGCGCTCCGGCCGAAGTCTCGGGTCTGGTGCGCCGCCTCGCGACCGTCATCGCCGTTCTCTGCGTGCTCGCTCCTGCAGCGGCGCAGGCCGCCGGCAACCCGCAGATCGCAGGGCTGCAGGTCGCGCTGCGCGCGCACGGCCTCTACCTCGGCCCGATCGACGGCGTCGCCGGCCCGAAGACCGCCGCGGCCGTGCACACCTTCCAGCACAAGGTCGGCCTCCCGGTCGGGGTTGCCGACACGAGGACACGACTGGCTCTCGGCCCGCTCGGCCGGCCGCTGTTCGGCTCGCGGACGATGAAGTCCGGCGACTTCGGGTGGGACGTCGCCGTGCTGCAGTTCCTGATGACGCAGGACGGCGTCTACACCGGCGCGCTCGACGGCTATTACGGAAAGGAGACGGCCGCGGCCGTTCGCCGCTACCAACGGCGGCTGCGGCTGAGCGCGGACGCCGTCGTCGGCCCGCACACGCTCTCCGCGATCGTGAACCGCGATCGTGTTCCCGTTCGCTCCCATACGCCCGTCGCGGCGCAGGTCTACGTCGTGCAGGCGGGCGACAACCTCACGCTGATCGCCGCGCGCTTCGGGACGAGCGTCGCCGGGCTCGCAGCCGAGAACCACATCGACGCCTCGCGTCCGATCGTGATCGGGCAGCGCCTCAGCGTGCCGGCGCGCCCCGCGGCTCCCGCTTTGGTGGCGCAGCACGAAGACGTGCAGGCGATCCTCGACAGCTGGTCGAGCCGGCTCGGCGTCGACCCGCACCTCGTCCGTGCGGTCGCGTGGATGGAGTCGGGCTACCAGACACGGCTCGTCTCGGCCTCGGGCGCCGTCGGCGTGATGCAGACGCTCCCGTCGACGCGCGAGTACGTCGAGACCGTGCTGATCGGCTCGTCGGTGCCGCACACCGTCGACGGCGACGTCGAAGTCGGCGTCACGTACCTCAAGCACCTCTTGACGGCGTTCGGCGGCGACGACCGGCTCGCGCTCGCGGGCTGGTACCAGGGCGAGCGCGCGGTCCGGAAGTACGGCCTGTACAAGGTCACCGAGCCGTTCGTGGACGACGTGCTCGCGCTCGCGCAGCGTATGTGAGCTCCCGGCCTGCGGCTGCAGGCGTCGTCTCTAACATGGGCCGGTGGAGCTGCTCGACCGACCGCTCGACGAGCTCCAGGCGGACGCGCGCGCAGTGCGGGACGCTGCCCGCGCCGGCCTGGTGACGTACAGCCCGAAGGTCTTCGTGCCGCTGACGAAGCTCTGCCGCGACGTCTGCCACTACTGCACGTTCGCGCACCCGCCGCGGCGCGGCGCGCGAGCGTTCATGACGCTGGACGAGGTGCAGGACGTCGCGCGTGCCGGCGCCGCGGCCGGGTGCCGCGAGGCGCTGTTCACACTCGGCGACAAGCCCGAGCTTCGCTACCGCGCCGCGCGCGACGAGCTCACCGCGCTCGGTTGCACGACGACGCTCGAGTACCTCGAGCGGGCAGCGCGCGCCGTGCTCGAGGAGACGGGGCTCTTGCCGCACCTGAACCCGGGCGTGCTCGGCGCGGACGACTACGCGCGGCTCCGGCCCGTTTCGGCGTCGATGGGCCTGATGCTGGAGAGCGTCTCGGAGCGGCTGCTGCAGCGCGGCGGGCCGCACTTCGGCTCGCCGGACAAGCGCCCGGCAGCGCGGCTGCGCGCGCTCGAGCTCGCGGGCGAGGCACGCGTGCCGTTCACCACCGGGCTGCTGATCGGCATCGGCGAGACCCGCGCCGAACGCCTGGCGACGATCGAGGCGATCGCGTCCGCGCACGCGCGGCACGGCCACGTGCAGGAGGTGATCGTGCAGAACTTCCGCGCCTGGGCCGGCACGAAGATGGCCGACGCGCCGGAGCCGTCAGTCGAGGAGCTGCTCTGGACGATCGCGTGTGCGCGGTTGCTGCTCCCGCCCGAGGTGTCGGTGCAGGCGCCGCCGAACCTCACCGGCGACTTCGCGGTCCTGCTCGACGCCGGGATCGACGACTTCGGCGGCGTGTCGCCGGTCACGATCGACCACGTCAACCCGGCCGCGCCGTGGCCGGAGATCGAACTGCTGCGCGCGGCGTGCTCCTCGCGCGGTCTCGAGCTCGCGCCGAGGCTGACCGTCTATCCGCGCTACCTCGACCCGTCGTGGGTGGACGCCGGGGTGCTGCCGCACGTTCTACGGCTCGCCGACTCGCTCTCGCTCGCGCGCGAGGACGAGTGGTCGGCAGGCCACACGTCGTCCGTGCCGTTCGTCGTGCGGCGCGATGCGCTGCCGGTCGATTCGACCGACGAGCTCGGCGAGGACGAGATCGTCCGGCTCTTCCGCGCGCGCGGCGAGGAGCGGCAGCGGGTCTTCGCGCGCGCCGACACGCTCAGGCGCGAAATGAACGGCGACGTCGTCACCTACGTCGTCACGCGCAACGTGCAGTACACGAACGTCTGCTACTTCCGCTGCGGCTTTTGCGCCTTCTCGAAGGGGAAGCTCGCCGCGAACCTCCGCGGCGCTCCGTATCTCGTCCCGCACCCGGAGATCGTCCGCCGTGCGGTCGAGGCGTGGGAGCGCGGCGCGACCGAGATCTGCCTGCAGGGCGGGATCCACCCGTCCTTCGACGGCGACTACTACGCGTCGGTCGTGCGCGCGATCAAGGACGCCGTCCCCGACCTGCACGTACACGCGTTCAGCGCGCTCGAGGTCTGGCAGGGCGCGGGGACGCTCGGGCTCGAGCTGGCGCCGTACCTCGAGCGGCTCGCCGGCGAGGGGCTCGCGTCCCTGCCGGGAACGGCGGCCGAGGTGCTCGACGACGACGTGCGCGCGGTCATCTGCCCCGACAAGATCTCGACGGCGCAGTGGCTTCGGGTGCACGAGGAGGCGCACCGCGCGGGATTGCGCTCGAACGTCACGATCATGTTCGGCCACGTCGACGGCCCGCGCAACTGGGCACGTCATCTCCTCGCCGTGCGCGAGCTGCAGCGCGAGACCGGCGGGTTCACCGAGTTCGTTCCGCTGCCGTTCGTGCACATGGAGGCGCCGCTCTACCTCCGCGGCCGCGCGCGCCGAGGCCCGACGTTCGGCGAGCTGCTCTCGATGCACGCAGTCGGGCGGGTCGCCCTGCATCCGTGGTTCGAGAACGTGCAGGTGTCGTGGGTCAAGGCCGGGCCGCGCGGCGTCGTCGAGGCGTTGAACGCCGGCGTGAACGACCTCGGCGGGACGCTGATGAACGAGTCGATCTCGCGGGCAGCCGGCGCGGAGTGGGGGCAGGAGCTGGCGCCCGAGCAGATGGAGGCGCTCGTCCGGAGCGCGGGCCGCGTCCCGCGCCAGCGGACGACGCTCTACGGCGTGCCCGACGAGGAGCGCATCCGGGCGTCGTTCGGCGCGGCGCCGCTGGCCGAGCCGCGCAACCCGCACGTCAACGAGGCGCGCCTGCCCCGCCCGCGGCGGCTGCTGCGCGCGTAACGGTCAGGCCTCGAGCGCGAGCAGGTCGTCGACCGTCTCGCGCCGGCGGATCAGCGTCGCCTCGCCGTCGGCGACCAGCACGACCGCCGGCCGCGGGACCGCGTTGTAGGTCGAGCTCATCGCGAGCGTGTACGCGCCCGTGACCGGGATCGCGATCAGATCGCCGCGGCGCGGCTCGGGCAGCTCGACGCGCTCGATCAGGACGTCGCCCGACTCGCAGTGCTTCCCGGCGACCGCGAACGGGCCCGCCGGCTCTTCGTCTGCGCGGTTCGCGAGCAGCGCGGTGTACCGGGCGCCGTACATCGCGGGACGCGGGTTGTCGGACATCCCGCCGTCGACGGCGACGTACCGCGTCGCCGTCCCGGTCTCCTTCACGCCGCCGACCGCATAGAGCGTCACGCCGGCACGAGAGACGAGCGACCGGCCGGGCTCGAGGATCAGCTGTGCGTCCGGCAGCCCCTGCAGGTGCCAGGCGCGGTAGAGCTCCGAGGTGAGCCCGCTCACGAACTCGGCGACCGGGATGCTCGGCTCCTCGAGCACGTGGCGCACGCCGAGGCCACCGCCGAGGTCGACGATCTGCGGGGTCCAGCCGAGCTCGGAACGTGCGCGCGCCGCAAACGCTGCGATCCAGTCGACGGTCATCAGCGCCGCGCCGAGGTGTAGCAGCTGCGAGCCCACGTGCACGTGCAGGCCGAGGCAGTCGTCGAGCGACGCGATCGCGGCCAGCGCGTCGTCGGGGCCGAGCCCGAACTTCGAGCCGTGATGCGCCGTCTTCACCGCCTCGTGCGTGTCGGCCTCGATGCCGGGCGTGACGCGGACGAGCGTCCGGCGCACGCCCGCGGCGGCGACGCGCTCGGCCTCGGCGAGCGAGTCGACGACGAGCAGCGCGTTTTCCGCGGCCGCGCCCGCGAGCAGCTCGTCCTCCTTGTTGTTGCCGTGCACGACCAGCCGGTCGCCTCCGATCCCGGCGCGGCGCGCGAACTCGAGCTCGCCGAGCGTCGAGACGTCGGCGCCGAGCCCCTCCTCGCCGAGCAGGCGGATCAGCGCCACCGACGGGAACGCCTTCGTGCCGTAGACGATCAGCGCGTCGGGCGCCGCCGTCCGATAGGCGCGTGCCTGCGCCCGCAGGGTCGCCTCGTCGTAGACCACGAGGGGCGTGCCGTAGGTCCGGGCCAGCTCGGTCGCGGAGACGCCGCCGAGCACGAGCTCACCGCCGTCGAGCGACGCGCCGTCGGGGAGCAGCTCGTCGAAATGGGTGCGCGTGGCTGGCTCTGTCACGGCTCCATGGTTACACTGCGCCCGAGTGAACGCACTGCTTACCTGACCTCCGGGAGCAAACGCGGCAAATCGCCGCGTGAGCCTCCCACGGCCTCTCGCACGAGAGGCTTTTTCATTTCTGGAGCGAGAATCGGCGATGGAACGGTACGACGCACGGGCAATCGAGGAGAAGTGGCAGGCGGAGTGGGCGCGCGAGGGCGCGTTCGCCGTCGCGAACCCCGAGCCGGGCACCGAAGACGACCGGCGCCACTTCTACATGCTCGAGATGCTGCCCTACCCCTCGGGGTCGCTGCACATGGGGCACGTCCTCAACTACACGCTGGGCGACGTCGTCACGCACTTCCATCGTCGCAACGGCTCCACGGTGCTGCGGCCGATGGGCTTCGACTCGTTCGGGCTCCCGGCCGAGAACGCCGCGATCAAGGAGGGCGGCAACCCGCTCGAGATCACCGAGCGCAGCATCGCCGCGATCGAGAACCAGATGCGGCGCATGGGGTGGGCGATCGACTGGGCCCGCGAGGTCTCGGCGCACGAGCCGACGTACTACCGCTGGACGCAGTGGCTATTCCTGCGCCTGCTCGAGCACGGGCTCGCGTATCGCAAGGAGGCGCCCGTCAACTGGTGCCCCAACGATCAGACGGTGCTCTCGAACGAGCACGTGGTCGACGGCCGGTGCTGGCGCTGCGGAGCGGTCGTCGAGGCCCGGAACATGGAGCAGTGGTTCTTCAAGATCACCGCGTACAGCGACGAGCTGCTCGACGACCTCGAGACGATCGACTGGCCGGAGCGCACGAAGAAGATCCAGCGGCAGCACATCGGCCGCTCCGAGGGCGCCGAGCTGCTCTTCCGCATCGACGAGCTCGACCGCGACGTCGCAGTCTTCACGACGCGCCCCGACACCGTCTTCGGCGCGACCTTCTTCGTCGTCGCCCCCGAGTCGCCGCTCGTCGACGAGCTCGTCGACGGCACCGACCGCGCCGACGAGGTGCGCGCGTACGCGCGTATCGCGGCCGCGCGGCCGACCGAGGAGCGCGCGTCGCGCGAGAAGACCGGCGTCTTCACCGGTCGGCACGCGATCAACCCGGCGAACGGCGAGCGCCTCCCGATCTGGGTCGCCGACTACGTGCTGATGCAGTACGGCACCGGCGCGATCATGGCCGTGCCGGCGCACGACGAACGCGATCGCGAGTTCGCGCAGACGTACGAGCTGCCGATCGTCCCGGTGATCGACGACGGGGGCTCGTTGATCAACTCGGGCCGCTTCGACGGCCTCGCCTGGCGCGAGGCGATCGTCGCGATCACGCAGTGGCTGTCGGAGCAGGGGAAGGGCAAGTCCGCGATCAACTACCACCTGCGCGACTGGAGCTTCTCGCGGCAGCGGTACTGGGGCTGCCCGATCCCGGTCGTCTACTGCGACGACCACGGAATCGTGCCCGTGCCCGACGACGAGCTGCCGGTCCTGTTACCGGAGGTCGAGAACTACCGGCCGAAAGGCGAGCCGCCGCTGGCGCAGGCGACCGACTGGATCAACGTTCCGTGCCCGCGCTGCGGGAAGCCGGGGCGGCGCGAGGCCGACACGATGGACACCTTCGTCGACTCGTCCTGGTACTTCCTGCGCTACACCGACCCGCACGACGAGTCGGCGCCGTTCGACCGGCGTGTCGCCGACTACTGGATGCCGATCGACCAGTACATCGGCGGCATCGATCACGCGAAGGGGCATCTGCTCTACTCGCGCTTCTTCGTCAAGGCGCTGAACGACCTCGGCCTCCTGGGCTTCCGCGAGCCCTTCCAGCGGCTCTTCCACCAGGGTTGGGTCAAGCTCGGCGGCAAGAAGATGTCGAAGTCCCAGGGCGGGGTCACGCCCGACGAGCTGATCGACCGGTTCGGCGCCGACCCGATCCGCATCTACATCCTCTTCCAGGGGCCTGCCGACCAGGACATCGACTGGACGCCCGACGGAATCGACGCGACCGTCCGGTTCGTACGCCGACTCTGGCGGATCGTGCACGAGGCAGCCGAACGGCCGGCGTCGCCTCCTGGCGTCGACACCGCGCTCGCGCGCAAGGCGCACGAGGTGATCGCGCGCGTCACCGACGACATCGAGCGCCGCTTCGTCTTCAACACGCCGATCTCCGCGGTGATGGAGCTGATCAACGAGCTCTCGAAGGCGCCCGACGACCCGGCGGCACGCTTCGCAGCCGAGACCGCCGTCTCGCTGCTCCAGCCCTACGTGCCGCACGTTGCGGAGGAGCTGTGGGCGGTGCTCGGCCACTCGCGCCTCTGGGAGGAGCCGTGGCCGGCCGCCGACGAGTCGCTGCTGCAGCGCGACACGGTCCAGCTCGTACTCCAGGTGAACGGGAAGGTGCGCGACCGCGTCGAGGTCCCGGTCGGGCTGTCGGAGGCGGAGCTCGTCGAGCGGGCGAAGGCGTCGCCGAAGGTGCAGGCGCACCTGAACGGCAAGGAGGTCCGGGCGATCGTCGTCCCGGACAAGCTGGTCAACCTGGTCGTCTGAGCGCGGCGGGCGGCCGCGTGCGCGCGGTCCGTCTCGGACGCGTGTGGAGGAGAAGTTCCACTCTCGGCACGAAGCCGTCACCCACGTGTGACGATTTCACCGGCACGGTTGGCAGATGCCGCCCTCGCCCTACCTCACCGTCGAACGCCGCAGGCTCGCTGCGATCGTCCTGCTCGTGCTCGTCGTAGCCGTGGCGGTGTGGCGGCATGCCTCCTCCGGCGCTCCCGCGGCCGGCGCCGCGGTACAGGTCGCACCCCTCCGGCCCCGTGCGTCCGGTGCCGCCGCGAGAGCGACCGGCGGAGTTGCGCCGCCGATCGTCGTCGACGTCGTCGGAGCCGTCCGCCGGCCGGGGCTGTACCGGCTCGCACGCGGCTCGCGGGTCGCCGATGCGGTGACGCGCGCCGGCGGTCTCACGCGCCGTGCCGAGCGCGCCGCCGTCAACCTGGCGGCTCCGCTCGCCGACGGCGAGCAGGTGGTGGTCGCCGCGCGCGGCGCCCCCGGCGTTTCCGCGGCCGCTGCCGGGACCGGCGGCGCGCCGGGCCCAAGTGCGCCGATCTCGCTCAGCGTCGCGACCGCCGAGCAGCTCGACGCGCTGCCCGGAGTCGGGCCGGTGACGGCGCAGAAGATCGTCGCCTACCGCGAGCAGCACGGCCCGTTCACGTCGGTCGCCGAGCTCGACGCCATCCCCGGCATCGGCCCGGCGCGGCTCGACGAGCTCAAGGGGCTGGTGGTGCCGTGACGAAAGTGCTTCCCGCTCATCTCACGGCCGGTGCCGCCGTCGGCGGGCTCGCGCTGTCGAACGCGCTGCGCGTCTCCCTCGCGCCGTCCCTGCTCGCCGCGGTGCTGTGCGGTCTCGCCGCGCTCGCGCTCGCCGCCCCGCATCCGGCGCGGCTTGCCGTCGTCATCGCGCTCGTCGCGGGCGCGGGCTGGTGGTGGGGGAGCGCCCGGCTGTCGGCGCTCGACCGCAGCCCGCTGCGGGCGCGCGTCGACGAGGCGGACTGGTTCGACGTCACGGTGACGTCCGAGCCGCGCGTGGGCCGGTTCGACCAACGGCTGTTCGGGCGCGCGCGGCGGTTCGGCGCGCTCCGGCTCGACGAGCGAGTCGAGCTCGAGCTCCCGCTCGGCCGGGCGCCTCCGCAGGGCGCCCGCATCCGCGCGCTCGCCGTGGTGCGGCTGCCGCTCGCGCCTCCGGCCGGAGGCGGCTTCGACGAGCGGCTGTGGCTGCGCCGCCAGGGCATCCACGTCGTGCTGCACGTCGACGAGTGGCGCGCCGTCGGCCGTCGCGGCGGCATCGGCGGCGCCGGCGACCGGCTGCGCGCGTGGCTGCGCCGCGCCTCGGCGCCCGGGGTCACCGGCGAGCGCCGGGCCGTCATCGAAGGGATCGTGCTCGGCGACGACCAGGGGCTCTCGCCGGGGCTGAAGAACGCCTTCCGGAGGTCCGGGCTCTACCACCTGTTGGCCGTCTCAGGCCAGAACGTCGTGCTCATCGCCGTCGGGATGCTCGGGCTCGCGCTGCTGCTCGGGCTGCCGCGTGCCGCCGGGCATCTCGGGGCGCTCGCCGCGATCGGCGCGTACGTGCTCGCCGTCGGGCCGCAGCCGTCGGTCGTGCGGGCTGCGGTTGCCGGCGGAGCCGTCTCGATCGCCTGGCTCGCCGGACGCCAACGCGACGGCTGGCACGTGCTGCTGCTTGCGGCAGTCGTTCTGCTCGCCTGGAGCCCGTATGCGCTCTTCGATCCCGGCTTCCAGCTTTCGTTTGCGGCCGTCGTCGCGATCTTCGTCCTCGCGCCGCGCCTCGTCGAGCGGCTCGAGGGCTATCCGCTTCCCGGCTCGCTCCGCACGACCGCCGGGATCTCGGCTGCGTGCGGGATCGCGACCGCGCCCGTGCTCGCGCTGCGCTTCGGCGCCGTGCCGGTGCTCGGCATCGTCGCGAACGCGCTCGTCGAGCCGGTCGTCGGCGTGCTCCTCGGGCTCGCGCTCGTGGCCGCGGCCGTCGACCCGGTCGCGCCGGGGCTGGCCGCCGGGCTTGCCTGGCTCGACGGCTGGATCGCCGCATACGTCGCGACGTGTGCGCGGATGGTCGCCGCCGTGCCGTTCGCCCAGCTGCACGGTGCCGCTGCGGCGGTCGCGACGGTGGTGCCGCTGCTCGTCATCGCCGCCGCGTGGCGCCGTTGGCGCGGCCGCGAGAGCTAGGCCGAGTCCGGCTGCTCTTCGACGAACGACCGAACGAGGTCGACAGCCAGAGCCACGGCGTCGTCGAGTCGCCGCTCGTCGACGAGCGCCGGCGTGTCCTCGGGCAGGTGGTACTCCTCGTATGGGAAGTGGAGGATGCTGACGGCGGGAATGCCCGCCTGCGCGAAGGGCAGATGGTCGGTGCCCGCCTCCTGCCCGAGCTCCGTGACGACCTCGTAGCGGTCGGTGAGGCCGAGGCGGGCAGCCGCCTCCCTCGTCCGCTCGAGCTGCGCCGCCGGCGAGCAGAGCAGCTGGAGCGCGTCGCCGTGCCCGATGCAGTCGAGGTTGACCATGCCGACGATCGATCTCAGCTCGTCGCGGTCCCGGGCTGCGGCGACGTAGCGGCGGGCCCCGACGAGGCCGATCTCCTCGGCCCCGAACGCGACGAGCTCGATCGTGCGCGGCGGCTCGGTGCCGGCGAAGTGCGCCGCGACGCGCCGGAGCCCTTCGACGCCGGTCGCATTGTCGATCGCGCCCGGCCCGTGCCAGACCGAGTCGTAGTGCGCGCCGACGACGACGCGCTCCTCGCTTGCGCCGGGTATGCGCGCGACGACGTTCCGGTCTCGCTGCCCGCCGACGAACGAGCCGCGGACGACGAGCTTCGCGTGCTGGCCCGGACGGATGCGATCGCTGTCCGCGCGCGAGAGGAACGCGGTCGGCGGCGTCGCGATGTGCCCGGCGAGTGTGAACCGGCCGCCGAACGGGATCGGCCCGCGGCCGAAGATCGAGCGCGCGAGTCGGCCTTCGCCGACGCCCCAGAGCCCGTCCGAGAGAGCCTCGACCGTGCCCTCGCAGACGCCGGGATGCGCGTACATGCACGGCCCGGCCGACCAGCGCTCCCCGTCCACCCAGAGCTCCGGCTCCTCCGCGTCGTACCGAAGCAGCGGGAACTCCTGGAACCTCGGCTCGAGGCCGAGCTCGCGGAACGCCGCGGCCACGGCGTCGGCGGCTCGCGCGGCCGCGGGCGTGCCGCACTGGCGGACGCCGATCTCCTCGGCGAGCGTCCGAACCAGGTCGGTCTCCGCGTGCACCGCGCGAGTGTCCCACGCCGCGCGCCTCCGGCGCCCCGGGGGCTCGCGGGCGCGGCCTATGCTTGGCGCCTGTGGCCGACGAGCTGAAGCCCGTCTATCTGATCGCTGGTGGCGACCGTCCCAAGGTCGACCGCGCCGTGTCGCGGCTGCGGAGCCGCTTCGACGAGGACGCGGTCGAGCTGCACGACGCCGCGGAGACGCCCGGCGACGATGCGGTCGCGGCGTGCAACGCGCTCGGCCTCTTCGGCTCCGGCGCGCGGCTGATCGTCGTCTCCGGAGTCGAGGCGTGGAAGGCCGACGACGCGAAGGCCGTCGCCGCCTACCTCGGCGCACCGACGCCGAGCACGGTGCTCGCGCTCGTCGGCGCCGAGCTGAAGAAGGACGGGCCGCTTGCGAAGGCGGTCGCGCCGCACGGGGACGTGCTCCTGTGGGACGTCCCGCAGCGCGGGCTCGAGAAGTGGGTCGGCGAGCAGTTCAAGCTTCGCTCGACGCCGGCCGACGCGGACGCGTGCCGTCTGCTCGTCGAGCTCGTCGGTGACGATCTCTACGACCTCGCCGGCGAGGTCGACAAGCTCGCGACCTGGGCGAGCGGCGATCGCATCACGACCGACGAGGTGGAGCAGCTCGTCGCCGGCCGGGCCGATTCGCCGTCCTTCGTCCTCACAGACGCGTGGGGCGCGCGCGATGTCGGCGCTGTCCTGAGAGCCTCCGAGCGGATGCTCGAGCGAACGGGAGACCCTCGGTCGCGCACGATCCCGCGTGTCGTCGGCGCGCTCACGAATCACGTCGGCCGTCTACGGGCGGTGCAGCGCCTCGACCTCGAGGGCGTCCAGGCGAAGGAGGCTGCCTCACGGCTGAAGCTGCATCCCTTCTACGTGCGCAAGCTCTACGCGCAGGCCCGAAACTTCAGCGTCGAGGAGCTGCGCGGCACGACCGTCCGCCTCGCGGAGCTCGATCACGCGCTCAAGGGCGGTTCGCGCCTGGCGAACGACCTCGAGCTCGAGCGGGCGCTCGTCGAGATCACGCAGCGCTGAGGCGGGCCGCCGGGTCAGGCGTCGGCGCGGGAGCCCGACGCGACGCGGGCAGCCTGCGACTTCTTGCGCGCACCGGCGTTGCGATGCAGCGCTCCGCGAGCCACCGCGCGGTCGATCAGGTGCTCGAGGCTCTGGTGGGCCGACCGGATCGCATCGGCGTCGTCACCCTCGGCGGCGGAGGCGAGCCGCTTCGTGAGCGTCTTGATCGTCGAGCGGTAGCGGAGGTTCTCGAGCCGCTCCTCGGCGGCGATCCGCACGCGCTTCTTCTGCTGCTTGATGTTCGGCATGTCGTAGAAAAGCCCGCTCGGGCGGGCGGCACGATGGTACCAGAGGGCGCTTCCCGCCTGGGGCCGGCGGGCCGAACCGGCAGGGGCGCTCCCTATGCTCCTGGTCGTGGACGATGCGCGTCTTGCCTTCGAGCGTGAGCAGCGTCTGCGCACGCGGAACGAGCGCCGACGCGCGCGCGGGCAGCCGACGTGGGGGCCGATCGACGCGTCGGGCGACCTCGCGCCGGCCCCCCAGGTGGACCCCGGCGCGGAGGCGGACGCCTCCGAGGCGGCGCGGCGCCGGCTGGGCGTCTCGACCGCCATCTTCGCCGTCGCGACCGGCATCTCCCGCGTCGTCGGCCTGGTTCGCGAGATCGTCGCCACCTACTACTTCGGCGCGCGTGGGCCGATCAACGCCTTCACGATCGCCTTTCAGCTCCCGAACCTGATTCGCGCCCTCGTCGCGGATGCGGCCCTGTCGTCGGCGTTCGTCCCCGTGTTCAGCGAGCTGCTCGAGAAGGGTCAGGCGAAGCGCGCCTGGCGCGTCGCCTCGTCGCTGATCTGGCTGATCCTGCTCGGGCTCGGCGGCTTCGTCGCGCTGCTGATGATCGCCGCTCC
>DATBIC010000100.1:0-44821 GCA_036557145.1 Gaiellaceae bacterium | reverse complement strand
CGTCCGCGAGGCGGCGGGCACCCTCCTCGCCGACGTCGAGCACGTAGCCGTCGCCGTCGAGCAGGTCGTCCACCACCTGGAAGAGCAGGCCGAGCTCGCCGGCGAAGGCGCGCCAGGGGCCGCGCGCGTCCTTCGGCACCGCGCCCGCCGCGAGCGCGCACCCGACGGCTGCCGAGAAGAGCGCGCCGGTCTTCAGCCGGTACAGCTCGTCGAGGTCGCCGTCGCCGTTCAGGTCGAGCCACTGGCCGCCGATCATGCGGAGCGTCGCCGTCACGAGCTCGCGGGCAACCTCGGGCGTCGGATACCCGAGCGCCAGCCGGAACGCCTCCGCGAGCAGCGCGTCGCCGGCGAGGATCGCCTCCGCCTCGCCGAACGCCGCCCAGACCGACGGCGCGCCGCGGCGCTCCCGGTCGTCGTCGAGGGCCGGGAGGTCGTCGTGGACGAGCGAGAACGAATGCACGAGCTCGATCGCCGCCGCCGCCGGCAGCAGCTCGTCGAGCGGAAGGCCGAGCGCGTCGCCGGTCGCCAGGCAGAGCACCGGCCGCACCCGCTTGCCGCCGAGCGCGTAGCGGACCGGCTCCGCGAGCCCGCCCAGCTCGGGCGTGAGGCCGAGCTCGTCGAGATAGCTCTCGACCAGCTCCCGCAGCCGCTCAGGCGGCAGGGGCATCGGGCCCGGACGGCGCGGCGGCCTCGGTCTCCGCCGCGCGCTTCGCGCGCTGCAGCTCCGCCTCGACGTCCTTCGCGAGGTCGGCCAGCTCCTGGAGGATCGCGATCGCCCGCTCGGGATCATCCGTGTGCTCGAGCTGCGTGCGCGCCGACTCGAGCCGCGTGAGCAGGTTCTCGGCGTTCGCAAGCGATTTCTCCGCCGTCATGTCAAGCCGCCTCCTCTCGCTGGATACGACCAAGGATGCCGTTCACGAGCTTCGCAGCGTCGTCGGACGCGTAGCGCTTGGCGAACGCGACGGCCTCGTTGATCGCGACCTCGGGCGGGACCTCGCCCGTTTCGAGCTCGTGCACCGCGACGCGGAGCGCGCTTCGCTCGACGACGCCGAGCCGGTCGGCGGTCCAGCCCTCCGCCGCGCGCGTGATGCGCACGTCGAGCGCCGGCGCACGCTCCGCGACCGCGGCGGCGACGTCCCGTGCCCAGGGGTCGATCTCGTCCGCGTACTGCGAGCCGATCTCCTGGCCGGAGAGGTCCCACTGGTACAGCAGGAACAGCGCTTGCCTACGGGCCTGGCGCCGCGAGAGCCCCGTCATGCCGTGACCTCGGCGCGCATCGCCTCGAGCGTCGACGTCGAGTACTCGCCGCTCCGGAACGGCTCGCCGCGGAGCACCTCCAGCGCGAGGTCGCGCGTCGTCGGGATCCCGTCGATTCCTGTCTCCTCGAGCGCACGCTCGGCCCGCGCGATCGCGGCGGCGCGGTCGACGTCCCAGACCACGAGCTTCGCGATCATCGAGTCGTAGTACGGCGAGATCGTCGTCCCGGACTCGACGAAGGTGTCGACGCGCACGCCCGGCCCGAGCGGGGGCCGGAAGCCCGCGATCCGGCCCGGGGCGGGACGGAAGGCGGCGTCGGGGTCCTCGGCGTTCAGCCGGATCTCGATTGCGTGGCCCTGGCGCGGCGCGCGCCCGGTCGCGCGCAGCGTCTCGCCTGCGGCGACGCGCAGCTGCTCGCGGACGAGGTCGACGCCGGTGACGAGCTCGGTCACGGGATGCTCGACCTGCAGCCGGGCGTTCAGCTCGATGAAGTAGAAGCGACCGTCCGGCCCGAGCAGGAACTCGAACGTGCCCGCGTTCCGGTAGCCGACGGCCCGGCATGCGCGTTCGGCCGAGGCCTCCATCTCGGCACGCAGCTCGGGCGTCAACGCCGCGGACGGCGACTCCTCGATCAGCTTCTGGTGCCGTCGCTGGATCGAGCACTCGCGCTCGCCGAGCGTGAGCACGTTGCCGTGCTCGTCGCAGAGCACCTGGATCTCGACGTGGCGGGCGGGCACGAGCGCCTTCTCGACGTAGAGGGTGGAGTCGCCGAACGCCGCCTCGGCCTCCGCCGCCGCGGTCCCGAACGCGTCCTCGAGGTCCTCGGCGGCGCGCACGAGCCGCATCCCCTTCCCGCCGCCGCCGGCACTCGCCTTCAGGAGCACCGGGAAGCCGAGCTCCTCCGCCGCGCTGCGCGCCGCCGAGATCGACGTCGCGCCCTCCGTGCCCGGCACGGTCGGGACGTCGGCTGCGCGCATCGCCTGCTTCGCGGCGATCTTGTCCCCCATCGTCGCCATCACGTCCGCCGGCGGCCCCACGAACACGAGGCCGCTGTCCGCGCATGCGGACACGAACGCCGGGTTCTCGGAGAGAAAGCCATAGCCGGGGTGGACGGCCTCGCAGCCGGTCGTCTCGGCGGCGGCGACCACGCTCGGGATGCGGAGGTAGCTCTCGGCCGCGGCGGCCGGCCCGACGCACACCGCGTGGTCGGCCAGCCGCACATGCAGCGAGTCGCGGTCGGCGGTCGAGTAGATCGCGACCGCCTCGATCCCCAGCTCGTGCAGCGAGCGGATCACCCGCACCGCGATCTCGCCGCGGTTCGCCACCAGGACGCGCGAGAACATCGAGCTACACGGCGTCGAGCGGCCTGCCGTTGACCGGCTCGAGCTCGAACAGCAGCTGGCCGTACTCGACCGGCTCGGCGTTCTCGGCGTGGACCCGGCGCACGATCCCCTCGATGTCGGCCTTGACCTCGTTCATCAGCTTCATCGCCTCGAGGATGCAGAGCGTCTGCCCCGCCTCGACCGGATCGCCCTCGGACACGAAGGGCGCGGCGCCCGGCGCGGGCGCCCGGTAGAAGGTCCCCACCATCGGGCTCTCGACGCGCACCAGCGCCTCGTCCGGCGGCGGCGCTGCGGGCGCCTCCAGGTCGGGGAGCGCGCTCGGCGACTCGGCGCCCGCCACGACCGGCACGTCGAGCGTCCGGCGCACGCTGACGCGCATGCCGTCCTCCTCGATCGTGATCTCGCCGACGCCGGTCTCCTGAACGATCCGCACGACCTCGCGAATCCGCTCCGCCCGCGCCCGGTCGACGCCGCCCGCGCCGAGCGACTCGTCGCCGCTCGACCGCTCGCGGATCGCGCGCAGCAGCGGCTCGGCCTCCTCGCCGAACAACGCGAGCAGCAGCAGCTCCTCCTCGCTCGACGCCAGCCCGTCGACCTCGTCGCGCAACGCATCCAGGTCGACCGGCTCCGGCACGGACGCGCCGTCGAAGAGCCCTGCCGCGCGCGTCAGCGCGGGGTCGACCGGGCCGGGCGTGCGGCCGAAGCGGCCGAGCACGAGATCGCGCAGCTCGTCCACCGTCGTCGAGTAGCGATTCGCGCTGAGCACGTTGAGCAGCGCCTGCGAGGCGACGATCTGCCCGATCGGCGCCGCGAGCGGCGGCGAGCCGATCTCGCGCCGCACGCGGTCGACCTCGACGAGCACCTCGTCCAGCCGGTCACCGGCGGCCTGGCTGCGCAGCTGCATCTCGATCGCAGCGACGAGGCCGACCGGCAGCTTGTTCTGCGCGGCCCGGACGGCGATGCGCGGCGCCAGCGGCGCGACGGGCTCGTCGCCGATGTGCTCGTCGACGAGGTCGGCGGCCTCCCACAGCCGGTCGAGGTCGACGCCGGTGTCGAGCCCGAGGCCGGCGAACGCTTGCGCGGCCGCCTCGGCGGAGACGCGGTGCAGCGACAGCGCGACCGGGTAGACGGCGGTGCCGATCAGGTCGGCGCCCGCGCGCGCCGCCTCGAGTGCCGCCGCGAGCGCATTGCCGCCCGCCCCTTGCGCGTAGAGCCCGACCGGCAGTCCGGACACCTCGCGCAGCTCCGCCGTCAGCTCGCTCGCACGGTGCGGCTGGAGCAGGGCGGCCGGGTCGTGCAGCAGGATCCGCGCGGCGCCGAGCTCGGGCAGACGCTGCGCCGCGGCGACGAGCGCCTCGTGGCGCCCGCTGCCGTAAAGCAGGCCGGCGTCGAACTCGCGGCCCGCGGCGACGATCGCGCCGGCCGCCTCGCGCAGGTTGTCGACGTCGTTCAGCGGATCGTGCAGCCGGAACACGTCGATGCCGCTGTCGGCCGCGCACGCGACGAAGCGCCGCGCGAAGTCGCCGCCGACCGGGCGCGACCCGACGAGGAACCGCCCGCGAAGGGCGAGTGCGAGCGGCGTCGAGACGCGGGCCTTGAGCGCGCGGATCCGCGACCAGGGGCTCTCGACCCCGCGGTGCACGGCGCTGTCGAACACCCCGCCGCCCGACACCTCGAGGTACGCGAAGCCCGCGGCGTCGAGCACCTCGGCGAGGCGGAGCACATCCGCGGTCGGGACGAGGCCGGCCAGCGGCTCCTGCCCGAGGACGCGGATCGTCGTGTCGACCAGACGCGGCATCGCGGGCACCTTATCGCGGGCCGTTCATACCGTCTCGCTACTCAAGGGCGGGGTCGTCGCGGCCGAAACATCTGGTCTGATGTCTGCGGTCCAGATCACGTGGGACGAGTTCGAGGCGTGGGCGCCCGAGAAGCGTTGGACCCGTGACGAGTTCGAGCTGTTGTCGGTTGACGCGGCCGAGCAGGTGCTTTCCACGCGCCTGCGGAAGCTGCTCGATCGCGGCTACGAGCCCGCCACGGCCCTCCGGCTCGCCGCCCGTCTCGACTCCTCCCTCTAAGCCACTCCCGGTCACCCGGGGGTCAGCGCCGAACCAGGCCGGAGCGGCACCGGCCCGTTTGGCGCTGGTCCGAACCGGCCGGCGCCGCGGCGCGAAGTTCCGGAGAGAACCGACCGAAAGGACGTCATGCCTGGATTCATCGGTGTTCCGGAGCTGCTCCTGCTGGGACTGGTCGCGCTGCTCCTCTTCGGCCCGAAGCGGCTGCCCGAGATGGGCCGCGGCCTCGGCAAGGGAATGCGCGAGTTCAAGGACTCGGTCAGCGGCGTCGGCCCGCTCGAGCCGGCGCCCGTGATCGCCGAGCGCGCGGCCGACGAGACGGACCTGCCCGGCGCCGCCTAGCGTCGAGGATGAAGCGGCGGCGGCCGAAGCCCGGCCACCGCCGCGACAGCCACGCGCACCTCGTCGTCGCTCCGTTGCTTGTCCGGGGGACGCCGAAACGCACCGCAGCCGTGTCGAGATTACCCGGCAGCAGCAGCAGCGCCGAAGGTAGCGTACGTACTGCCTACGCGATGTATTTCTGCGCGCCCTACGCGCTCAACAAGCTCGGGGGCTGCGGCACTGACGGCAAGAGGGGCCGCTCGAGGGGGAGCGGCCCTTCTCTTTTCCGTCCGGGACGGCCCATAGGCTGCGGCCCGACTGCGGCGTGGCGGGGACGCGAGGGGCGACCCGCCACGCGCGTCTCGTTTCGCGGCGACCGGCCGGATCACTCCGAATGCTTGCGGTGGCGGGGCGTCGGCATGAAGAGCTCGACGTACCCACACTCCGAGCAGGCCCACATCTCGAGTCGCTTCCGGCTTTCGAAGAATCGCGGCAGAACGGCTGACCCGCCGACGACGAAGTCCTGCTTCCCGAGGAAGATCAGCGGCGCATCGCAACGCGTGCAGCCCGTCTCCGCGCTCTCGTCCGGTGAAACGCCGCCGGAGACGGGATCGGGCACGGCCGAAGTCTAAGCGAGCCGTTGAGCCCGACTGCCGCTGCGTTCCGTCCCTCGATCGGAGCATTGCCGCGCAGAGGACGGTGGGGTAAGACGTTCCGCGTGCCCCAACGGCGACACGTCTGCAGGAATTGTGGCACCGACCTTCCGGAGGAGGGTTGGTGCAACCGATGCGCTCCGCTGAAGGCTCTCGTCGAGTCGGACATGCGGCCGGAAGAGATGGAGGCGGTGGGCGGCATCGTCTTCCTGGGGAACTCGCCGACCGTGCCCGAGCACCTGCAAGGCCGCGGGTGCTCCTACGACCGGACTCTTCGCCCCACCGAAGCGCAGGTTCTGACGGTGGCTTTCCGCACGCTGGCGATCCCCAGGAACGGTTGGGTGTGTCTCCAGGTCGATCGCACAGCGAAGGACGAGGGGCGATGGACGTTCGCGCGGCTTGACGCAGGTGGTGAGGCGTGCCCGCGATTCGTCGCCTTTCTGACCTGCGTCGATGCAGTGTCCGGCTGGCGTTACGACGTGCGCGATTCCGGCGAGGCGTAGCTCCCGCGACTCCGGCCGAGCCTCAACGGCCGTGTGACCGCCGCGCCTCCGCGAGACATGTCCCGTTGCCAAACGAGGGTGACAAGACCGTGACGAACCGTCCACAGGCGATTTCGCACCCGCACTCCAAAACTGCGGTTGGCGTCGGAGCGCGCGCGGCGTTTCAGGCCATGGCTCGTTGCCAAACGAGGGTGACAAGACCGTGACGAAGCGTCCCCAGCCGATCGCGATGGAACGAGCGCGCCCCGCGGGCGGCTACGCGCGCTGGATGTAGCGCTTCTCGCGCGGGTCGACCTTGATCCGGTCGCCCACGTTCACGAACAGCGGCACCTGCACGACGGCGCCCGTCTCGAGCGTCGCCGGCTTGGTGACGTTCGACACCGTGTCGCCCTTGACGCCCGGCTCTGTCTCCGTCACTTCGAGCACCACCGACGCCGGCAGGTCGACGCCGGTCGGGCTGCCGTCGACGAACAGCACCTGCACCGACGACGACGGCTGCATGAACGGCAGCTCGTCCTCCAGCTCGGCGTGTGGCAGCGACAGCTGGTCGAAGGTCTCCTCGTCCATGAAGACGACCTCGTCGCCCGAGTCGTAGAGGTACTGCATGTTCTTCGTCTCGGTGCGGATCCGGTTGAACTTCTCGCCCGCGCGGAACGTGCGGTCGACGACCGAGCCACTCGACAGCGCCTTCAGCCTCGTGCGCACGAAGGCGCCGCCCTTGCCCGGCTTCACGTGCTGGAACTCGACGATGCGCCAGGTCTGGCCGTCGAGCTCGATGTGCATCCCGTTTCGGAACTGGTTGGTGGAGACGACTTCGGCCATGAGCGGGCGGCAGCGTAGCGAACGCGTCAGCGCTCGCGGATCGGCACGTACGGACGCTCGCCGCTGCCGACATAGAGCTGGCGCGGCCGCGCGATCTTCTGCTCGGGGTCGGTGAGCATCTCCTCCCACTGCGCGATCCAGCCGGGGAGACGGCCGAGCGCGAACAGCACGGTGAAGTAGTCGGTCGAATACCCCATCGCCTGGTAGATGAGGCCCGAGTAGAAGTCGACGTTCGGGTACAGCCGCCGCGAGACGAAGTAGTCGTCCTCGAGCGCGATCCGCTCGAGCTCGAGCGCGATCTCGAGCTTCGGGTTCAGCCCGGTCTGCTCGAACACCGAGTCGGCGACCCGCTTGATCAGCTTCGCGCGCGGGTCGTAGCTCTTGTAGACGCGGTGGCCGAAGCCCATCAGCCTCCCGTGCCCCGCCTTCACCTGCTCGATGAACGCGGGCACGTTCTGCTTCCCGCCGATCTCGTCGAGCATCCGCAGCACCGCCTCGTTCGCGCCGCCGTGCAGCGGCCCGTACAGCGCCGCGATCCCGGCCGACACCGCCGAGAAGGGATCGACCTGCGACGAGCCGACGCCGCGTACCGCGTTGGTCGAGCAGTTCTGCTCGTGGTCGGCGTGCAGGATCAGCAGCACCTCGAGCGCGCGCTGCAGCACCGTGTTCGCCTCGTGGCGGCCGCCGATCTCGAACGTCATGTTCACGAAGTTGCCGATGTAGCCGAGGTCGTTGCGCGGCAGCACGTACGGCAGGCCGCGCGAGTGCCGGAAGATGTACGCGGCGATCGTCGGCAGCTTCGCCATCAGGCGCAGGCGCTGCAGGTAGCGGTTCTCGGGGTCCGAGACGTGCTTCGCGTCGGGGTAGAACGTCGAGAGCGCACCGACGGCGCCGAGCAGCATGCCCATCGGATGCGCGTCGTAACGGAAGCCCTCGAGGAACTTCGTCACGTTCGTGTGGACGTAGGTGTGCGAACGCACGTCCTCCTCCCACTGCTGCAGCTGGCCGGCGTTCGGCAGCTCGCCCTCGAACAGCAGGTACGCCGTCTCGAGGAAGCCCGCCTCCTCGGCGAGCTGCTCGATCGGATAGCCGCGGTAGCGGAGGATCCCCGCGTCGCCGTCGATGTACGTGATCGCGCTGCGGCAGGCGGCGGTGTTCAGGAACGCAGGATCGAACGACAGCAGGCCCATCTGTCCGAGGTCGGTCGCGCGGACGGCGCCGTCCTCGATCGCGAGCGTGTACTCGCTGCCGGTGCGGTTGTCGACGACGGTCAGCGTCTCCGACGTGGCCGTCTTCTCTGGGGCGGACGTGCTCATGCCCGCTCCGGCGCCGGCCAAGCCGGCACCTCCGCTCTTGGCGAGCCTCCGTCAAGCCTACGGCTCATGAGACCTCGATCAACTCCTTCGGGAACGAGGTGAGCAACTCTACGCCCGCCTCGTTGACGACGGCCAGATCCTCGATCCGGACGCCGCCGAGGCCTTCGAGATAGATGCCGGGCTCGATCGTGACGACGTTCCCGGCGACGAGGACGTCGCTCGACTCGGTCGACAGCCGCGGCGCCTCGTGCACCTCGAGCCCGACGCCGTGCCCGAGCCCATGGCCGAACTCGGCGCCGAAGCGGGCCGCCTCGATCGGCCCGCGGGCCAGGCGGTCGGCGTCCACACCCGTCATCCCGGCCTTGATCCCGGCGCAGGCACGCTGCTGCGCGTCGCGGCAGACGTCGTAGATCTCGCGCAGCTTGTCCGGGGGGCTGCCGGTCGAGACGGTGCGGGTGCAGTCGCTGCAGTAGCCGTCGATCGACGCGCCCCAGTCGACGACGACGAGCGAGCGCGGCTCGACGATCGTCTCCGTCGGCGTCGCGTGCGGCTTGGCGCCGTTCGGGCCCCACGCCACGATCGCGTCGAAGCTGACGCCCTGCGAGCCGTGCGCGTGCAGCAGCTCGCGGAGCCGCCAGGCGAGCTCCTGCTCGCTGCGGCCGATCCACGTCTCCGCGGTGAGCGCCTCGAAGGCGCGGTCGGCGACGCGTGCCGCGCGCCCGATCGCCGCCAGCTCCTCCGCGTCCTTGACGGCGCGCAGCGCCGCGACGATCCCGGTGCTCGGCACCGGCGTGACCTTCTCCGCGCCGAGGCGCTCCCACTGGAGGTGAGGCATCACGTCCGCCTCGAACTGGATCCGGCCCGACAGCTTCGAGGCGACGTCCACGATCAGCGACCGCTTTGTGAGCTCGACCTCGACGCCGTCGACCCTGCGCGCCTCTTCGATGTAGCGGAAGTCGGTGTAGAGCGTCGTGTCGCCCTTCGGGCGTACGAGCAGCGCGGCGTTCGAGCTGTCGAACCCCGTCAGGTAGCGGATGTTGAAGAGGTTCGTGACGAGCAGCGGCAGCTTCAGCTGCTCGGTGAGCGCCTCGAGGCGCGAGGTCATCCGGTCTCCTTTCCGGCGAGGAACTCGAGCGCCTCGCGGTAGCCGTCGGGGCCCTTGCCGATCACGCGGTGCGCGGCGAGCTCCGAGACGACGCTGTGCCGTCGCCACTCCTCGCGTTCCTCGATGTTCGACAGGTGCACCTCGACGATCGGGACGTCGACCAGCTCGAGCGCGTCGCGGATCGCATAGCTGTAGTGGCTCCACGCTCCGGGGTTCACGATGACGCCGTCGACGTTGTCGTACGCGTCGTGGACCCAGTCGATGAACTCGCCCTCGCTGTTCGTCTGGCGGCAGCGTGCGTTGATGTCGAGCGCGAGCGCCCACGCATAGATGCGGCTCTCGAGCTCGTTGAGGCTGAGGCCGCCGTACACGGACGGGTCGCGGCGGCTCAGCGCGTCGAGGTTGACTCCGTTCAGGATCAGAACCTGCATCAGCCGTCGATGAGGCTATCGAGCGCCGCGCGCACCTCGTCCGCCGGTCGCGCTTCGACGGTCGGCCCGTCGTCGCCCAGCAGCACGAGGTTGATCTCGCCGCCGGAGCGCTTCTTGTCGCGCAGGAGCGCCTCCCACGCACGCTCGCGGTCGACGCGCACCGGCCGCGGATCGAGCGCCGACTCGACCGGTGCGGTGTCGCGCCCGCTCAGCCGTAATGCGGCGAGCAGGCCGAGCGCGACCGCCTCGCCGTGCGGAAGCTCGAACGCGGCCGCCGCCTCGAGCGCGTGCCCAAAGGTGTGGCCGAGGTTCAACCAGCGGCGCGGACCGCGGTCGTACGGGTCGCGGAGGCAGAGCGCGCACTTGTAGGCAGCGGCGGCTCGGGCATCGATCGGACGGCCCGCGAGCAGCTCCGTCTTCAGGCGCTCGGTCTCGCCGTTCCGCCGCTCACGCTCGGGCAGCGTCTCGAGCAGCGCGTCGTCGACGACGACTCGCGCCGGCCAGTGGAACGCACCCGCGAGGTTCTTGCCGTTCTGCGTGTCGACGCCGGTCTTGCCACCGATCCCTGCGTCGACCTGCCCGACGAGCGTCGTCGGGACGGAGACCCAGGGCACACCGCGCAGGTACGTCGCCGCCGCGAAGCCGGCGACGTCGGTCGTGGTGCCGCCGCCGAGTGCGACGACCGTCCCGTTCCGGTCGAGGCCGAGCTCGAGCCACAGCCGCGCGAGCACGTCGAGCTGCTTCGCCCGCTCGCCAGGCGGCACCGGGTGCGTGGAGGCGAGCCGGTCGCCGAGCGCGGCGCGCGCACGCGCGCCGTAGAGCTCGAGCACGCGCTCGTCGGAGACGAGCGCGACCGGCCCGTCGCCCGGCACGAGCTCGCCGAGCGCGTCGAGCGCGTCCGCTTCGTGGTGGACGCCGGCGGCCGCGAGGAGGACGCCGTCGGCGTCTGCCGCGGTTGCATCGGCGATGCCGCCGTACAGGGGCCGACGCTCGTCGTTCAACCGCCGAAACGTCTCTTCGTCCTGCGCGAGCGGACGGTCGGTGGCCTTGACGCGCTCCCAGGCTTCGTCCACGTGAACGTCGACGAGGACGGTGAACGCGCGTGCGGCGAGCGCAGCGCGCACCGCGGACGACTTGATCGAACCGCCGCCGAGCGCGAGGACGGCCGGCTCGGGCGTCGCGAGCAGCTCGCACGTCCGCGGCTCCTCCACCGCACGAAACGCGTCCTCGCCCCGGGCGAAGAGCGCGGGGATGTCGACGCCGAGCTCGTCGTCGACGTCGATCGCGCGGCGCGCGAGCCGCTCGGCAACCACCGGCGCCAGCGTCGACTTGCCTGCGCCCATGAAGCCGATCAGCGCAAGGTGGCGGCCGAGCGCGTTCAGGGGCATCGGTTCACGCGATGCGCTCGAGGTACGCGCGGTGCGCCGCCACGAAGTCGGCGAGCGCGTCGCCGCCGAACTTCTCGCGCGCTGCGGCCGCGAGCTCCCAGGCGACCGCCGCCTCGGCGACGACCGCGAGCGCCTCGACCGCGGCGACGTCCGACCGCTCGACCAGCGCCTGTCCCGGCTCGCGGGTGACGAGGTCGACCGACGCGAGCGGCTTCATCAGCGTCGGCAGAGGCTTCATCGCAAGCCGGACGACGATCTCCTCGCCGTTCGACACCCCGGCCTCGATCCCGCCGGCGTGGTTCGTCGTGCGCCGCCGGTCGGGGCCGATCTCGTCGTGCGCCTGCGAGCCGCGCAGCGCGGCGAGCGCGAAGCCGTCGCCGATCTCGACGCCCTTGACCGCCTGGATGCCCATCACCGCGCCTGCGAGTCGGGCGTCGAGCCGGTCCTCCTTCGCCGCATAGGAGCCGAGACCAGGCGGCACACCGGTCGCACGCACCTCGACGATCCCGCCGACGGTGTCGCGCTCGGCACGCGCCTCGTCGATTCGCGCCTGCAGGCCCTGTTCGTCGACGGCGAGCCCGGCGACCCCGATGCCGATCGTCCGAAGCAGCGCCTTCGCGACCGACCCCGCGGCGACGTGAACGGCCGTGTGCCGCGCCGAGGCCCGCTCGAGCGCGTTGCGCACGTCGTCGTGGCCGTACTTGAGCACCCCGGCCAGGTCGGCGTGCCCGGGACGCGGCAGCGTCACCGGCTTCGTCCCCTTGCCGGACGGCTCGCCCTCCGGCGGCCAAGGCGACATCCCCCACAGCCAGTTCTCGTGGTCGCGGTTCCGCACGACGAGTGCGAGCGGTGTGCCGAGCGTGCGCCCGTGGCGCAGCCCCGCGAGCACCTCGACGCGGTCCTGCTCGATGCGCTGCCGCGGCGACCGGCCGTACCCCTCCTGCCGGCGCCGCAGATCGGCGTCGATCGCGTCGCGCTCGAGGGTCAGGCCGGCGGGCAGCCCGCTGAGGATCGCCACGAGGCCGGGCCCGTGCGACTCGCCGGCACTCGCGAGGCGAAGCGTCATGGTGGGAGCCTAGAGTGGCCCGTGGCCGTCGTCCTGCAGATCCTCGCGAGCGGCTTCGCGGCGGGCGCCGTGTACGGCCTCGTGGCGGTCGGGTACGCCGTCGTGTTCCGTCTGACCGGCGTCGTCCACTTCGCGTTCGCCGAGCTGATCGCGCTCGGCGTCTTCGTGACGCTGTACGCGGCGGCCGGATCGGGCCCGGTCTCGCAGACGAGCGTCGGCGGTGTGCGGTTCCTGCTCGCGCTCGTCGTCGGCCTCGTCGTCACGGCAGCCGCGAGCGCGGGCTCCTACCTGCTCGCGATCGAGCCCTACCGCGCGCGCGGATCGGTGATCGGCTGGGTCGGCGCGTCGCTGGCGGTCGCGTTCGCGCTGCGGACCCTCCTGCAGGTTTCGTTCTCGCGCGAGACGTACGTCTTCCCCGATCCGCTGCCCTTCGACCGCGTCGGCGCGGCCGGGTTCTGGCACGTCGGCGGCGCGACGATCCAGGCCCGCTCGCTGTTCGTCGCGGCAGCCGCATTCGTGCTGGCGGGGATCGCGACGTACCTGCTGCGGGCGACGCGCCACGGCCGCGCGCTCGAGGCGATCGCCCAGGACTACGACGCGGCCGTCGTGTCGGGCCTGCCGGTGACGCTGCTCGTCGCGGCCGCCTTCGCAGTGTCGGGCGCCATCGCCGCGCTGGCCGCCGTCCTCGCTGCGCCGTCGGCGGCGTTCGACGTCGACGCCGCGGCGGCGTACGGCCTCTACGGGCTGCTCGCCGCCGCCGTCACCTGGTTCGACCCGCGGCGCGCGTTCGCGGCGGGGATCGCGGTCGGGCTGCTGCAGGCGGCGGTGACGTCCGCGCGCTGGGGAGGCGTGCAGCTCGGCGGCCCCGCCTACCGCGACGTCGTGCCGCTGCTCGCCGGGCTCGCGGTGCTCGCCTGGCGGTCGCGGTCGGTGCGCGAGGCGGTCGAGTGACGGCCACGGCGGCCGCACTCGCCGGCGCCGCGCGCGACGCACGCAGCGCGTGGCGCCCGCGTTCCACGATCGCGGTTGCGGCCTTCGTGGTCGCGGCCTTCGCGCCGCTCGTCTTCGGCAGCTCGCGGATCGCCGACCTCGCCGGCGGCCTGTACCTCGCCGCTGCGGCGGTGGGGCTCGCGCTGGTCGTCGGGATCGGAGGCCTCCCGTTCCTCGCGCAGGGCGGCCTGATGGCGACTGGCGCGATCGTGTCCGCGCGTCTGCTCCAGCACGGCGTGCCGCTGGGGGCCGCCGCCGTGTGCGGCGGCGTCGCCGGGTGCGCGGCCGGCGGCGCGATCGGCGTCTGCTTCGCGCGCCTGCCGCGGCCCGCGTTCGCCGCAGCGACCTGGATCGTCGCGTGGACGTTCGCGCTGGGGCTGCAGTCGTTGACGTGGCTCGTCGGCGGCGCCGAGGGGCTCGTCGTCTCGGCGCGCGGGCCGACGCCGGCCCAGCACTACGAGCTCGCCCTCGGGCTCACGGCGCTCGCCGCGCTCGGCTTCCTCGCGCTGGCACGAGCGCCGTTCGGGCTCGCGCTCGCCGCCGCCCGGGAGCGCGAGCCGGCCGCGCGCGCGCTCGGCGTCCCCGTCGAGCGGCTGCGTGCGCAGGCTACGGCGGCCGCCGGAGCAGCTGCGGGAGTCGCGGGCGCCCTCGCCGTCCACCTCGCCGCCGTCGCCGATCCGGCCAGCTTCGGCCCGTACCTCTCGTTCCGGCTCTTCGTCGTCGTGCTGCTAGGCGGCGCGCTCACGCCGCTCGGCGCGCCGCTCGGCGTGCTCGTGCTCGGCGTGCTCTCGCTCGCAGCGGACGCGATCGGGTCGCTCGAGAACGTCTCCGCGGCGCGTTCGCACACGCTGCTCGCATCGGTGCTGCTGCTCGCAGTCGTCTCGCTCGGGTGGGACGGCATCCTCCGCCCGGCGAAACGCCGCCGGGCCGCCGGCGGAGAGCCGCCGTTGCGCGACGCGCACCGCCGTGGACTGCGCGCTCACGCGCTGAGCAAGCGCTTCGGGGCCATCGAGGCCGCCGACGACGTCTCGCTCTCGCTCGAGCCGGGGACGATCACCGCGCTGGTCGGGCCGAACGGCTCGGGCAAGTCGACCGTCCTGCGCCTGCTCGCGGGGGTCGTCCCGGCGGACGGCGGCAGCATCGACGGCGGCGCGGTGGTGCGGACGCTGCAGTCGAGCGGGATCTTCCCGTCGCTGACGCCCCTCGAGCACGTGCTCGTCGCCTCGCGTGAGCGACGCCGCGCGTCGGGGTTCTTCCGGTCGCTGCTCTCGACCCCGCGGAACCGGACGGAGGACGCAGCGTTCGGTGCCGAGGCGCGCAGCGTGCTCCGCCGGTTCGGGCTCCCGGAGGACGTGCCGGCAGGCGAGCTTCCCGTCGGCAGCCAGCGCGTGCTGATGCTCGCCTCCGCGTACGCGACCGCCGCGCCGGTGCTCCTGGTCGACGAGCCGACGGCGGGCGCGGCTCCCGCCGACGCCGCGCGGATGGCCGAGCTGATCGTGAGCCTCCGCACGGAAGGGCAGGCGCTGCTCGTCGTCGAGCACAACCTCGGCGTCGTCCGCCGGATCGCGGACCGGATCGTCGTCCTCGACGCCGGCCGGGTGATCGCGGACGGGCCGCCCGACGAAGTCGCCGGCGACGATCGCGTGCGAGCCGCCTTCCTGGGCAGGCACCATTTCTAGCCTGCGCCGCGTCGCCCCCATCCTGATCGCAGCGCTCGCCCTCGTGCTCGCCGGCTGCGGCGGCCGTTCGAGTGCGGCGAAGCGCCCCACGCTACTGGTCGTCGTGAACGCGCCGTTCACGCGCACGCCCTACCTCGGCCACGCGATCGAGGACGGGGTGCGCCTCGCCGCCGCCGAGCAGAACGCGTCCGGGATCACCGTCGGCGACAAGACGTATGACCTCCGCGTGCAGACGCTGGACAGCGCGCTCTCCCCCGCGCGCGCCGTCGCGAACGTCCGCCGTGCCGTCGCCGAGCACGCGATCGCGATCGTCGACGAGGGCACCGGCATCGACGCGTCGTGGCGCGTCGCAGAGCCGTCGCTGACACCGATCTGCGTCGTCTTCGCCGGCGGCAAGGAGATCGTCGATCCGAAGACGCGACCGAACGTCTTTCGGATCGCGCCGACCGACCACGGCGTCGCGTTCCGTCTCGCCGAGTACCTGATCCCGAAGCACCTGAACATCGGGCTGCTGCACGACGACTCGGACTACGGGACCTCGGGTGCGCGGTCCCTCGACGAGGCGTTCTCGGAGAACAGGTCGTCGGTTGCGATCGAGGAGACGCTGCCCTCGAACGCGCTCGACCTCGGCCCGCAGATTCTGCGGGCGCGGCAGGCGCATGCCACCGCGTTGATCGTCTGGGGGCGCCCTGCGACGATCGCCGCGGCGATCACCGCCGCGCGCTCGTCGGGCTGGAACGTGCCCTTCTACACGCCGCCCTCCGGCAGCGATCCGTACGTCCGCCAGGCGCTCGCCGACCATCCCGGCTGGGTCGACGGGCTGACCTTCGCCTCCGGCCGGCTCACCGCGGAGGTCGGCGTCGGGCCGTTCCAGACCTTTCGCCGCCATCTCGAGAAGGCGTTCGGCCCGGAGCTCGTCGGCGTGAAGACGCGCGAGGGGCACGAGGTCGTGCAGCCGCCCGAGACCGCGATGTACGCCTACGACTTCGTCAACGTGCTCGCCGCGGCGCTGCGCAAGGCGGCCGTCACGACGCCTGCGAAGATCACGCGCGCGCTGAACCAGGTCACGATCGAGGGGGCGAACGGCGACTCGCGCGGCTTCAACCGCTACAACCACGACGGCGTCGTCGACGACGACGTCTACTTCGCCCGCTTCCACGACATGACGTACGCTCCCGTCCGCGACGACGCCCTGTCCGCGACACTCCCGGAGGTTCCTCAGACTCGATGAGAAAGTTCACGCTGATCGCTCTCCTCGCAGCCGTCTCCACGGTCCTGCTCGCCGCCTGCGGCGAGGACGAGGACAAGGAGGGGCTGACCAAGGACTGCCCGGCCGCGCCCGCTGCCATGACCGGCTCGACCGCCCTGCCCGGCAGCTTCCCGACGCCGACCGCGTTCGTGTTCACGGGGATCAAGAAGGACGGCCCGTCGACGGTCGCGAGCGGGTACCTGAACGGCAGCCTCACGCACGCCCACCAGTCGTTCGCCAAGGCCGTGAAGAACGCCCCCGGTTACGACGTGACCAAGGAGGAGCAGGATCCTGCCGACTCCGAGGTCAACTTCGAGGGCGCGGGCAACTCCGGCCAGGTGAAGATGAACCAGGACTGCCGGGACCGCACGACCGTCACGATCACGATCAGACCCGCGTAGGCACCTTCCGGATACTCGTCGCCGCCTGTGCGGTCGCGCTCGTCGCGGCCGCGCAGGCGGCTGCCTCGCCGGGGGCGCTGGTCAGGCTGCCCTCGCCGCTCGAGCCGCTGACGCGCGAGCCGCCCCTCGCGGGCGGCGCGACGGCGACCTCCGAGAGGCATCTCCTCCACCGCGTCTCCTCGACGACCCGCGTACGGGTGTCGGTCGACGCACGCGGGGCCGCGTTCAGGGTGGTCGCCGTCCAGCGGCTGCTCGTCCACGTTCCCGGCGACTACGTGTTCACGGTCGGGGCGCCGCTCGCGGCCGTCGCGGCCGCGCCCGGCTCCCAGTCGACGCCCGGCGTCCGCGGCGCCGCGATCCTGTGGGAGGGCTTCAACCCCGGCACGCGGGTGCTCGCGGCGCGGGCTGTCCTCCGCCGTCCCGCGCTCGGCGTGCTGCCGTTGCGGATCGTGAGACGCGCCGGCGCCGTGACGCTGCTGAATCGCACCGCAGCGAGCGGGATCGCGCTCGACGCGAATGCGAACGCGGCGCCGCTCGAGGCCGCGCTCCGGAGCCTGCGTGCCGACGTCGCCGCAGGACGGGATCCGCCGCGCCTGACGGCGCTGCTGACGTCGGCGCCGCAGACCGTCCAGCTGCCGGCCGCAGCGCCGCTCCGGGTGACGGGCACGATCGGCGCGCGCCGTGTCGACCTTCGACTCGGCGGCGGGCGGCCGATGACCGCGGCCGTTGCCGCCCGTGGGGCGATCGACCTGACGGTCACGCCGGTCGCCGTCGTGCCGGAGCCGGCACCGGGATCGAGCGGGCGGCAGCTGCTCGCGGTCGCCAACGGCGCGCTCCTCTCGCTCGCGCGGGTGCGCCAGTACCAGTCGTTCCTCGGCAATCCCGATCCCAGCGGCTCGAGCGAGACCACCTACCGGTACGTCTCCGCGTCGCGCCCAGCTCCAGTCGCCGCCGTCGTACCGGGCGACGGCAGGGGCACGCTCGCGACCGCCGCGTGGGTGGCGGCGGCGATCGTCGTCGCCGGAGCGGCGCTGGTCGTCTGGGCTAGGTCCTGACGGCGTCGCGCATCACGTCGACGGGCGCCTCGAGCCCGGTCCACAGACGGAGCGACGCCGCCCCCTGCCGCACGAGCGCCTCACGCCCGTCGACCACCTCGCACCCGGCGCGGCGTGCGGCCGCGACGAGCGCCGTCTCCTCCGGGCCGTAGGCGAGGTCGACGACGACCTGGCCCGGCGCCGGCGCGACGAGCAGCTCGTCCCGCACCGGGGTCGCATTGACGATCAGGTCGCAGCCGTCCGCGTCTGGCGGCCAATCGCCCGACCGCGAGTAGCAACGCGTGTCCGACGGCAGCGAGCGCCGCAGCGCCTGGGCGGCGCCGCCCGCCCCGATCACGCAGGCGCGGTGCGCGACGATGCCGGTGAGGATCTCCTGGTCGGTGTTGAACCCGAGCACGCGGCCGTCGCGGAACACGAGCGTGTTCACGGCCTCGTCCTCGGCCTCGTCGCAGGCGGCGACGACGGCCCGCTTGTGCGGGATCGTCACGTTCGCGCCCGCGAAACCGAGCGTCTGCAGCGCGTGCACCGCGGCGACGGGATCGTCGACCTCGAACGCGAGGTACGTCCAGTCGAGCCCGAGCGCAGCGAACGCCGCGTTCTGCATCTTCGGCGACAGCGACTGCGCGACCGGCCGCCCGATCAGCGCGACCGCCGTCAGCATCCGTACCCGTGGGCGCACTCGTACTGCTCGAACGCGGACGAGCTCGCCGTGAAGAAGTGGTGCACCTTGTCCGGCTTGCGGACGAAGTAGAGATAGTCGACCTTCGCCGGATGCGCGGCTGCGCGGAGCGAGGCGAGCCCGGGGTTCGCGATCGGCGTCGGCGGCAGGCCGAGGCGGTTGCGGCTGTTGTACGGGCTGGAGCTCTGCAGCTGGGACTCGGTGATCGACTGCTCCGGTGAGATGTGCAACCCGTAGCGCAGCGTCGAGTCGATCCCGAGCGGCATGCGCTCGCGCAGCCGGTTGTAGATCACCGCGGCGATCAGCGGGCGCTCGCTCGGGGCCGCGGCCTCCTTCTCGACCATCGACGCGATCGTCAGGACGTCGTAGGGCGTCAGGTTCTTCGAGCGGGCGTACCCCAGGTCGAGTGTCCGCCAGCTGCGGCAGAACGCCTGCACCTGGTCGCGCGCAAGCTGCGCGGCCGTCGTCTTCGCAACGAAGTCGTACGTCGCGGGAAAGAGGAAGCCCTCGGTCTTCGTCCGCAGCCGCGGCGTGAAGCACGGAACCGCCAGACGCCGCGTCGTCGCCGCGTAGGCGGCGCGCGACAGGCGCACTCGTCCACCACGCTTGCGCTCCGCGATGCGCGCCACGGCGCCGACCCGCTCGGCCATCTGCGCGCGGGTGAATCCCTCCGGGAAGACGATCCGGAACGGCTTCGGCGGCGGCGGCGGGGGCGGAAGCGCCGCGTCGTGCCGGTGCAGGTGCGGCAGCGCCGCGCGGACGGCGACTGCGATCACCAGCGCCGCGAGGGCGAGCGCGGCGAGCGCGACCGTCCGCCGGCGACGGATCTGGCTGCGGCTGGGACGCTCTGCGCTCAACTGCCCGCGCTCTGCCGCGCGAGGAAGCTCGACAGCAGGTGCGCCGCGGCCCGCGCGTCGTCGCCCTCGGCGAGCACGGAGGTGAAGCGCTCGTCGTACGTCTCGACCGGCACCTCGATCGCGCTGCGGAGGCGCTCCACGAACCGGGCGGTCTCCTGCGCCTGCTCGCCGTGCTCGCCACGCAGGGTGAGCGGCATGCCGACGACGACGAGCTCGGGCTCCTCGTCGCCGATCAATGCGACAAGCCGCGCGAACCCGGCGTCGCTCACCGCCCGCTCGACGGTGCCGGCCGGCCGCGCGACCGTCCCGGTCGGGTCGGACACGGCGACTCCGGTTCGCGCCGATCCGTAGTCGAGCGCGAGCACCTTCACCGGAGCGCGGCGGCGAGCGCGTCCCGACCGGCCTCGAGCGCGTCGCGCACCGCGGCGACGTTCTTGCCGCCCGCCTCGGCGAGCGTCGGGCGCCCGCCTCCTCCGCCGCCGATGATCGGCCCGAGCTGCCGCACGACAGCGACCGCGTCGACCTGCTCGACCGAGCGGTCGAGGTTGACGACGAGCGCGACCTTGCCCTCGTCGGCCGAGGCGAGCACGACCGCGACGGCCGCCTCGCGCTGCCGCAGCTGGTCGGACAGGTCGCGCAGGTCTCCCCCGCGCGCGCCCTTCACCTCGGCGACGAACACACCGTCGACGCGGTCCTGCCACACGATGTCCGGTCCCGCGGCCGCCTGCTTCGGTCTCTTCGCCTCGCGCCGCACCTGCTCGAGCTCGGTGCGAACCGCCTCGAGCTCACGGGAGCGCCCGTCCAGCACCGTCCACGCCTCACCCGAGGTCACCGCCTCGATCCGCCGCGCTCCGGACCCGACGGACGTCTCCGACAGGATCACGAACGGGCCGATCTCGGCCGTCGAGCGCACGTGCGTCCCGCCGCACAGCTCGCGCGAGAAACCGTCGATCTCGACGACACGAACCTCGTCGCCGTACTTCTCGCCGAACAGCATCGTCGCCCCCAGCTTCCGCGCCTCGTCGATCGAGGTCAGGAACGTGCGCACGGGGATCGCTTCGAAGATCTTGTCGTTGACCAGCCGCTCCACCTGCTCCGTCTCTTCCGGCGTGAGGGCGCGCGTGTGCGTGAAGTCGAAGCGCAGCTTGTCCGGACGCACGGCCGAGCCCGCCTGGTGCACGTGGTTGCCGAGCACGTCGCGCAGCGCGGCGTGCAGCAGGTGGGTCGCCGTGTGGTTCGTCATCGTCGGGAAGCGTTGCGGCCAGCTCACGAGCGCACGCACGCGATCGCCCGCGGCGAAGCCGGCGCCCTCGAAGACGAGCGCCTGGTCGTCGCGGAGCTTGTAGGCCGCGCGGAGCACCGCGACGGCGCCCGACTCCTCGTGGACGAGCTCGCCGCCGTCGGTCACCTGACCGCCGCTCTCGGCGTAGAACGGGGACTCGCGCAGCTTGGCGAGGAACGTCCCGTCGCCGAGGTCCTCCAGCGCCCCGAGCTGGGTCAGGACGTCGATCCGGGCGTACCCGACGAACTCGGACGGGAAGCCGGCCGCGGCCGCGAACTCGGCCGCCCGCTGGAGGTCGCTCTTCTCGCCGCCCGCGCGCGAGACGACGCGGTGCTCCTCCATCAGCGCCCGGAAGCCGTCGACGTCGACCGGCTGGCCGCGCTCCCCGGCGAGCTCCTCCGTCAGCTCGATTGGGAACCCGTACGTCGCTGCGAGCGTGAACGCCTCCTGCGCGTCGATCGCGTCGCGACCGGCGAGCCCGTCGAACACCTTCATCCCGCGGGCGAGCGTCTCCGAGAACCGGTCCTCCTCCGCCGCGAGCACGTCGTGGATCTCGCCGCGGTGAGCGACGAGCTCGGGGTACGCGTCGCCCATCTGCGCGATCACAGCGTCTGCCAGCCCCGGCAGGAACGGTGAGCGCAGCCCGATCCGCAGTCCGTGCTGGACGGCGCGCCGAATGATCCGGCGGAGGACGTAGCCGCGGGCCTCGTTCGAGGGCGTCACTCCTTCGGCGACGATGAACGCCATGCCGCGGCCGTGGTCGGCGAGCACGCGGTGCGCCTTCGTCGCGTCCGCCGTCTCGCCGTAGGCGACGCCGGACTCCTCGGCGATCCACTGCATGATCGCCTGGTAGCCGTCCGTGTCGTAGACGGACGGAACACCCTGGAGGATGCGGGCCATCCGCTCCAGGCCGAGACCGGTGTCGATGTTCTGCTTCGGCAGCGGCGTCAGGGTGCCGTCCGCGCGCAGCTCGTACTCCATGAAGACGAGGTTCCAGAACTCCAGGAAGCGCTCGCAGCGGGTGCAGCCGGGTGCACAGTCGGGCTCGCCGCAGCCGGCCTCCTCCCCCCAGTCCCAGTAGAGCTCGGAGTCGGGCCCGCAGGGGCCGGGCCCGCCGACCGACCAGAAGTTCTCGGACGAGGGCAGCGGCACGATCCGCTCCCGGGGCATCCCGACGGCGAGCCACTGCTCGATCGCCACCTCGTCGGGGCCGAGCTCGAGCGCCGGGTCGCCTGCGTGCACGCTGACCCAGACACGGTCCCAGTCCAGGCCGAGCCGCTCGGTGACGAACGCGTGCGCGTACTCGATCGCGCCCTGCTTGAAGTACTGCCCGAACGAGAAGTTCCCGAGCATCTCGAAGAAGGTCAGGTGATAGGTGTCGCGGCCCACCTCGTCGATGTCGACCGTCCGGAAGACCTTCTGCGCGGTCGTCGTCAGCGGCGCCGGCGGTGTCTCGCGGCCGAGGAAGAAGGGCATCTGCGGTTGCATCCCGGCCGAGGTGAGAAGCGTCGAGTGGTCGTCGTCGCGCGGGATCAGCGAGTACGACGGGCAGCGGAGATGCCCCCGCTCCTCGAAGAACGAGAGGAAGGCCTCGCGCAGCTCGGCTGTCGTCATCGCCACGGCGGACAGTGTACGGAGCGGAACTTCCGGCGTCTGACGCCGCTCCGTCGGAGTCAGCGGCGCTTGACGGCTCGAGGCTCGCTCGGCTCGTCGGTGCCGATCTCGGCCCGGATCTTCGCGATGGCACGCCGGATGAGGCGCGAGACGTGCATCTGCGAGATGCCCACCTGCCGTGCGATCTGCGACTGCGTCTGCCCTTCGAAGAAGCGCAGGTGGAGGATCAGGCGCTCCCGGTCGTCGAGCGCCTTGAAGCCGGGAGCGAGCACGGCGCGGTCCTCCGACACCTCGTACTCGTGCTCGACGGTGCCGAGCGTCTCGAGCGGGTCGAGCTCCTCCCCGCTGTCCGACGTCGTCCCCTGCGACAGCGAGAGCGCCGTGTAAGCGCGGCCGGACTCGAGTGCCTCGAGAACGTCCTCCTCCTCGACGCCGGCGCCCTCGGCGAGCTCGGGGATCGTGGGCGAGCGGCCGAGCTCCACGGTCAGCTGCTCCACCAGCCGCGACAGCTGCACGTTCAGCTCCTGCAGGCCGCGCGGCACGCGCACCGACCAGCCCTTGTCGCGGAAGTGGCGCTTGATCTCGCCGATGATGTTCGGGGTGGCGTACGTCGTCAGCTCGACGCCGCGGTCGACGTCGAAGCGGTCGATCGCCTTGATCAGCCCGATCGCGCCGATCTGAACGAGATCGTCGAACTGCTCGCCGCGGTAGCTGTAGCGCCGCGCGAGCGATCGGACAAGCGACAGGTGCCGCTCGATCAGCACCTCGCGGGCGTGGACGTCGCCCTCCTCGTGGTACCGCCGCAGGAGGATCTTGTCGCTCTCGGCGCTCACCGCGTGATGCTCACCGCCTTCGTCAGCACGGCCCAGTCGCCCTCGACGAGCACGTCGTCGACGGTGGAGTCGAGGACGCGACGCACGCCGAGGGACTCGTCGGCGTCGAGCTCGAGCTCGTCGAGCACGCGCGTCTCGAGCGGCCCCACCCGCGTGATCAGCGCGTCGTCCCGGACGATCATGCGGACGGTCACTTCGCCGGAGGGCCCTTCGGCGCGCGCGAGCAGCGCATCCAGGGCGAGCTGGATGTCCTCGAGGCTCTCGATCGTCACGTTCAGCCGGGCGGCGAGGCCGCCGAGCACGAACGACGCGACGCGGCGGAACTCGGGCTGCCGCGGGATCGTGAGCGTGATCTCGTCAGCCACGCGGCTTCCTCGCATCCCCCACGCGAGGCAGCCTAGACGGTGGCCGACGCGGTGACCAAGCCGGAACCGACCACGACGTCGCCGTCGTAGAGCACCGCGGCCTGCCCGCGGGCGACGCCGTAGGCCGGCTCGTCGAGCGCGAGGCGGAACCCGGCCGCCGTCTGCTCCACGGCGGTCGGGATCGCCGGCGACCGGTAGCGGAGCTTCACCGCGGCGCGGTCGACGGGCGCGAAGAGGCGCCCGCGGGCGCTGACCCGGGACCGCGCCAGTGCGGCGCGCGGGCCGACGCGGACGGTGTTCGTCCGCGCGTCGGTCGAGAGGACGAACAGCGGCTCCCGCGCCGCGACGCCGAGCCCGCGCCGCTGCCCGGGCGTGTAGCGCCAGTGCGCATCGTGCCTCCCGACCTCCTCGCCGGCCTCGTCGACGATCGCCCCCGAGCTGGCCTCGACGCCGTGCCGCTCGAGGAACCCGCGGTAGTCGCCGCCGGCGAGGAAGCACGCCTCCTGCGACTCGGCGCGCGTCGCCGCGGCGAGCCCGGCCCGCGCCGCCTCGGCCCGCGTCTCCTCCTTGTGCTGGTCGCCGAGCGGGAACCACAGCCGCTCGAGCAGCCGTGGTTCGAGCCGGGCGAGCATGTAGCTCTGGTCCTTCTGCTCGTCGGCGGCGCGGGCGAGCAGGCACACGCCGTCGCGCTCGACGATCCGCGCGTAGTGGCCGGTCGCGAGCCGGGCCGCGCCGACGCGCCGCGCGAAGGCGAGCAGCTCGGCGAAGCGGAAGCTGCCGTTGCAGCGGATGCACGGGTTCGGCGTCTCGCCGCTCGCGTAGCCGCGGACGAACGGCGTCACCACGGCGCGCCTGAACGCCTCGCGGCGGTCGACCGTCACGTGCGGCAACCCCAGCCGATGACAGGCAGCGCGCGCAGCGAGCACCGCGCTCGGCGAGCAGCATGCACGCTCCGAGTCGGGCCCGTCCGGGTCGAGCCAGAGCCGCAGCGTCGCACCGACGGCGCGGTCGCCCGCGCGCAGGAGCGCGACGGCACTGTCGACCCCGCCGCTCATCGCGACCGCGATCCGCTCCGGGTCGGCGGGCGCGCACACCGCCGGCGCAATCGCGTTCGCAAGCGCGTCGACCGGCAGGGTCTCGCCACCGACGGCGGCCGCCTCGAGCAGCGACAGGCCGCGCAGGTCCTCGGCGACGCCTGCGGCATCGGCGTCGACGATCGTGTCGCCGTCGACGCGCAAGCGGACGAGCGCCCAGTCGGCGCCGCGCATCGAGTCGCCGATCAGCTCGCGCATCGCCCGCCAGCGTAGACGGAGGGGGCCCGCGTGGAGCCCCCTCCGCATGCTCTGACACCGCCGTCCTGCCGCGCTCCGTGTGAACCTGGACAAGCCAGGTGGGTGCCGTGCGGACGGAGGAACGCGGTGCGCCCCAGGCCCGACGCGGGCTCCCTTTCACATGGTGTTGGTTCTACATGGATACGCGGCGCCGCGAACGGCGTCGGGCAACCGCAGGACTGTAGCGGCGCTCAGTTCCCCCGCGCGGCATACGCCCACTGGACGGACTGCACGCCGCGCAGCCCGAGTTTCCGCGCGAGCGCGTCGGTGAGGTCGAACTGGCGGCCGGACGAATACGGCCCGCGGTCGACCACCTGCGTCAGGACGGTCTTGCCGTCGAAGGTGACGAAGATGCGCGCACCGCACGGAAGGGTCGGGTGCGCGATGCCCTCGGTGTCCGCGCTGAGAACGGTTCCGCACGCGGTGTGGCGGCCGAACACCGCCGGCCCGGCCGACCCCGCGAGCGCGGTGAACGACCCTTCCGGATGCGGCGCCGTGGTCGACGTCGATTGCGTCGCCGCCGACACCGCGACGGCGCAGACCGCGGCCAGCACCGCAACGGCAGCGAGCGCAACCTGCCGCTCGGCCAGCCTCGTGCTCATTCGCTCGGCGTCCGCGGCGGTGCCGGCGGGACGACGCGGGCCGGCACCTCGACCGCGAACGTCTCGTCGGCAGCGCGGCGGCCGAACCGCCGCCGCGCCGGCTGGGCGCCGAACGGCTCCAACTGGTGGGTTGCGACGCCGGCGCCCGCCGCGGCCACCGGCAGCACGGGCAGCGGCACGGGCGGCGCCGGCGGCGGTGGTGCGACCTGCACGGGCGCCGGCGGATGCGGCAGGACGGCGGGCGGCGGCGGCGCAGGCGGCAGCACGACGGGCACGATGTCGTCGTCCTCCTCGCCGTCGGGCGCCGCGGTGACGGGCCACTCGCCGAGCAGCTGGGAGCGCAGGTCGGCAGAGGCGATCCACGTCGGCGCCTCCTCGCGTTGCGGGTCGGGATAGCCCGAGTACACCTGCTCGAGGGGCTGCGGCGGCGGCAGGCTGGTGCTCGGCACGTAGTAGCGCGGCGGGAGCCCCGAGCCGTAGTGGGGCTCGTTGCGCCACGCCGCCCACTCGAGCAGCGCGACGACCAGCCAGCCGAGCGCCATCACCCCGACGATCTCGAGCGTGTCGAGCTTCGCGAGCGCGAGGCCGGTCGCGAGCGCGGCGAGGAAGAGGACTTCGAGGGCGAATCGCGATCCCTGGCGATCGAGCACCGTCGTGGTCCTTCGCTAGGTGACGTCCGTGACCTGCTCGCTCTCGACCGTCACGTCGATCCCGAGCTCGGCCAGCTGCTCGGCGGTCACCGGCGTCGGCGCGCCCGACATCGGGTCGACGGCCGCCTGGTTCTTCGGGAACGCGAGCGTGTCGCGGATGAACGGCTCGTCGAGCAGCGCCATGCACAGCCGGTCGATCCCGGACGCGATCCCGCCGTGCGGCGGCGCGCCCATCGCGAGCGCATCGAGCAGGAAGCCGAACTTCGCGCGCTGCTCCTCCGGCGAGATGCGGAGCAGGTCGAACACCTTCTCCTGCAGCTCGGGCTCGTGGATCCGGAACGAGCCGCCCGCGAGCTCGAGCCCGTTCCCGACGAGGTCGTAGGCGATCGCCTTCGCGGCGCCGGGATCGGAGTCGAGCAGCGGCAGCGACTCCGGATTCGGCCGCGTGAACGGGTGATGCTCGGCGTCCCAGCGCCCGAGGTCGGCGTCCCACTTGAACATCGGGAAGTCGGTGATCCACGCGAAGCGCCACGCCGTCTCGTCGATCAGGCCGAGCTCGCGGCCGAGGTGCAGCCGCAGGAAGCCGAGGATCCTCGACACCTCGGCCGGCTCGCCCGCGCCGAAGAGCAGCGTCGTACCGGGTCGGCGGAGCGTGTCGAGCAGCTCCGGCGACAGGAACTTCGCGATCGGGGAGCCGATCTCGCCGTCCGCGCGGAAGACGATGTAGGCGAGCCCCTTCGCGCCCCAGCCGCGAACAAGCTCTTCGAGCTTCGCGAGCTCGCCGCGGGAGAGCTCCCGCTCGACGCGCAGGAAGCGCACCGTTGCCGCGTTGGCGAACACGCCGAACTCCGAGTCGCGTGTGAGCGCGGTCGCGTCCTCGATCTCGAGCGCGAAGCGCAGGTCGGGCTTGTCAGAGCCGTACCGCCGGTCGGCCTCCTCCCACTCCATCCGCGGGAACGGCGTCTCGAGCTCGACGCCGCGGCACTCCTTCCAGACGCGCGCGACGATTCGTTCGACCAGCGCGAAGAGCGCGTCGACGTCGGGGAACGCCAGCTCGACGTCGAGCTGGGTCAGCTCCTGCAGCCGGTCGGCGCGCAGGTCCTCGTCGCGGAAGCAGCGGGCGATCTGGTAGTAGCGCTCGAACCCGGAGATGACGAGCAGCTGCTTGTAGATCTGCGGGCTCTGCGGCAGCGCGAAGAAGCGGCCGGGCTGGAGACGGGTCGGGATCAGGAAGTCGCGCGCCCCTTCGGGCGTGGGCTTGCCCATGATCGGCGTCTCGATGTCGACGAAGCCGGCCGCTTCCATCTCCTGCCGGATGATCGAGACCGCCTTCGCGCGCGTCCGGATGTTGCGCTGCAGCCGCTCCCGGCGCAGGTCGAGCCAGCGGTAGCGGATCCGCAGCGTCTCGTCGACGCCCTCCTCGTCGAGCTGGAAGGGCAGCGGCGTCGAGCGGCTGATCACCTCGAGCGCGTCGACCTGCACCTCGATCTCGCCCGTCGCCATGCGCGGGTTCACGGTCTCGGGGCTTCGCGCCACGACCTCGCCGCGCGCCTGCACGACGAACTCGTTGCGCAGGTCGTGCGCCGACTCGGCGCCTCCGGACGAGCGCTCGGGGTTGATCACGAGCTGCACGACGCCGTCTTCGTCGCGCAGGTCGACGAAGATGAGGCCGCCGTGGTCGCGACGGCGGGCCACCCACCCCGCGAGCGTGACCGTCCGCCCCACGTCGGCAGTGGTGAGCTTGCTGCCGATCGCGTCACGCCACGTCATCGTGCGGTGAGGGTAGCGACGACCTGGTCGAGCGCGACCACCTGCTCGTCTCTGCCGCCGCGCCGGATCGTCGCCTCGTCGCCGCGCACGACGACGACGGTCGCCGCGCCGGTCCTCCCCGCCTGCGTCATCTGGCCCTTGAACGAGCGTCTCGCGTAATCGGTGTCGGCAGACAGCCCGGCGCGCCGGAGCTCGGCGAGCAGCGGCGGCACGCTCGCCCGAGCGCCGTCGACGTTGCCGTCGACGACGAAGAAGACGTCGAGCGACGGCGCCGTGCCGGTGCGCCCCTCGTTCTCGAGCGCGATCAGGGCGCGCTCGATTCCCGCGCCGAAGCCGATCGCCGGCGTCGGCGAGCCGCCGATCTCCTCGAGCAGGCCGTCGTAGCGGCCGCCGGAGCAGATGGCCGACTGTGCTTTCTCCTCCGGCCCCATGAACTCGAAGACGGTGCGGGTGTAGTAGTCCAGACCACGCACGAGCGTCGGCTCGACCGTGTACGCGACGCCGTAGCTGTCGAGCAGCCGCCGCACCTCGGCGAAATGGGCGGCGCAGTCGGCGCAGAGCGAGTCGCCGATCGTCGGCGCGGCGCGCAGCGCCTCGCGCACCTTCGGCGACTTCACGTCGAAGACGCGCAGCGGGTTCGTGGCGCGCTTCGCGCGCGCGTCGTCGTCGAGCACGCCGGTGTGCTCGTCGAGCCACTGCGTGAGGCGGTCGACGTACGCGGGGCGGCACGCCGCGTCGCCGATCGAGTTCAGCTGCAGCTCGTACTGCGTAATCCCGACGCGGCGTGCAAACTCGGTGTACAGCTGGATCAGCTCGGCGTCGATCGCCGGGTCGTCCGAGCCGATCGCCTCGACCGAGCACTGCCAGTGCTCGCGGTACCGGCCCTTCTGCGGCGCCGCGTAGCGGTACATCGGCGCGACGGTGTAGAGCTTCACCGGCTGCGGCTCGCGGTGCATGCCGTGCTCGAGGTACGCGCGGGCGACCGGCGCGGTCCCTTCCGGCTTCAACGTCAACGAGCGGCCGCCCCGGTCCTCGAACGTGTACATCTCCTTCTGCACGACGTCCGACCCGGAGCCGGACGTGCGCAGGAACAGCTCCGTGTCTTCGAAGTTCGGCGTCTGGATGCGCCGGTAGCCGTACAGCTCCGCAACCTCGGCGAGCGTGCCGGTGACGAGCTGCCACAACGGCTGTTCCGACGGGAGCACGTCGTGCGTCCCACGCGGTACCTGGAACTTCGCGCTCACGACTGCGCGGCGCGCAGCTCGCGCAGGAACGGGTTCGTCTGCAGCTCCCGTCCGAGCGTCGTCGCGGGGCCGTGGCCCGGGTGGAGCACGGTCTCGGCCGGCAGGCGGTCGACGAGCGAGCGGACCGAGTCGAGCAACGTGTCCCAGTCGCCTCCCTCGAGGTCGACGCGGCCGACCGAGCCGGCGAAGAGGAGGTCGCCCGAGAACAGCTCGTCGCCCGCGAGGAACGCAACGTGGCCGACGGAGTGGCCGGGCACGTCGAGCACCTCGAACGTGATCCCGGCAACGGTGACCTCGTCGCCGCCCGAGACGGTGTGGGCCGGGTCGTGCGCGCCGACGCGGAGGCCACCCCGCGTCTCCCCGCTCCGAAGCGCCTCGACCTCCCGCACCGGCGCCCACACCTCGGCGCCGGTGCCATCGGCGAGCTCGGCCACGCCGCCGATGTGGTCGACGTCGGTGTGCGTGACGAGAATGCCGCCGGTCCGCGCGCCCATGCGCGCAAGCTCGAGCCTGAGCGGCGTCGGGTCGTCGCCCGGGTCGACGACGACCGCTTCGGGGGCACCGCGCTCGCTCCGCAGCACGTAGCAGTTGCTGCGATACGGGCCCATGACGAACGTGTCGACGACGAGTGACATGCGAGGGCGACTGAGTCTATCGGCGGTGTGAGAGACTTCCCTTCTTCCGATGCAGCGCTGGAATCTTCTCGAGCTCGAGGCGCCGGACGGGACGCGCGACCCGATCGTCTTGCACTCCGACAACGGTGCTCGTGCGGTACTGCTCGTGCTCAGTCCTGGGCAGTCGCTCGGCGACCACCAGGTCAGGGAGAACGCGTGGGTGCTCGTCATCGACGGGAGCGTGCAGCTCTCGTCCGACGACGGCGCCGTCGACGCCGGCCCCGGCACGCTGACGCGGTTCGAGCCCGGCGAACGGCACGCGCTCGTCAGCGCCGACGGTGCGCGCGTGCTGCTCGTGCTGGCGCCGTGGCCTGCGGAAGGGCACTACCCGGCAACGGCGTAGACCGACACCCTCGCACGAACGGAACGGATCCGCCTCGGCCGGTGTAGCGTCGGTGCAGATGGCTCGCATCGGGATACGCGCCGCGCTCTGTGTCGGTGTGGTCTCCGTGGCGGTTGCGGTGGCGGCGGCGCGAATCGGCGCCGCGGGGCCGCCCGCCGGCGCGATGGCTACCTGCGCGACCCAGTCGACGGCCCACTTTCCCGGCGGCTTCACGAGCCCGCGCAATCTCGTCGTCGGCCCGCTCGTCCTCGTCGGAGCCGGGGGCATACCGAACTACAGCGGGACCTTCGGCGGGCAGAAGTTTCCGCTACTCGTAGCCGCGGGACACCGCGTCACGATCGCCCTGTCCGCGCAGACGCGAAGGGGCGCGGGGCTGGGCTACGGCCCGCTGCCGCAGGGAGAGGTCGGCGTCGCCGAAGCGCACCGCGTGGTGACGTTCGTCGCCTGTCCGCGCGGCCGCTTCTCCGGCAGCACCGCCGGCGGCCGCGCGGTGACGTTCTGGTCGGGCGGCCTGCTCGCGCGCTCGGCGCGGTGCGTGCCGCTCCTCGTGTGGATCGACAGAGCTCACTCGCCCGTGCACGTGGTCGTCCACCTCGGCGTCAACCGCTGCACCGCCGCACCGTAGGCGTCCCTACTTCTTCGCGGGAGCCTGCTGCCGGGCGAGACGGCGCTGGTACGACCGGTAGGTCACACGGTCGACCCAGTACGTCAGCGGGATGAAGACCACCGCGTACGACAGGCCGATCCCGAGCCGCACGCCGATCGACGACTTCTTCGCGAGGACGAAGACGACGAACACGAGGATGATCCCACCCATCAGTGCTCCACGTCGGAGGGCCCGGCGCCACGACGGCGGCGGCACTTCGCGGATCGGGCGGCCGCCACGCGAGCCTGTCGCCTTCGACGGCTGCGCCTTCGTCGACTGCTTCGCCTTCGCCCGGGCCTCACGCTCGCTCCGCAGCTCCTCGTCGTCGAGCGGGTGCTCGGTGCCGTCGGAGTCGAGGAGCACGGTCTCGTACTCGTGGCGGAAGTTCTTCTCGCGACGACGGCGCTGCTTCCGGGTCGGCATCCGCCTGCCAGGTTAGCGCCGGTAGGCGAGCCGCCCACCCTCGACCACGGCCGCGACGACGTCGCCGGCCAGGTGATAGGCGAGGTAGCGCCAGTCGGGCGCATCCAGGAGCACGAGATCGGCGCGGAGCCCGGGAGCGATCCGTCCGACGGAGGCGGCACGGCCGAGGACGTGCGCCGCGTTCACCGTCACCGCCGTGAGCGCCTCCGCGGGTGCGAGGTGCAGCTGCGTGCACGCGAGCGAGCACACGAGCGGGATGCTGGTCGTAAAGGCGCTCCCGGGGTTGAAGTCGGTCGCCAGAGCGACGGCGGCACCCGCGTCGACGAGCTCCCGCGCCTTCGGCTGCGGGCGGTCGAGAAACAGCGCGCTCGCCGGTAGCAGGACGCCGACGACGGCGCTGGTCGCGAGCGCGGCGACCCCGTCCGGCCCGGTGGCCTCCAGATGGTCGACCGACCGTGCACCCAGCTCGATCGCGAGTGGGACGGCACCGCACTCGGTGAACTGGTCGCCGTGGAGGCGGAGAGCCAGTCCGGCGCCGGCACAGGCCTCGAGGTAGCGCCGCGCTTGGCCGGCGTCGAACGCCCCGCGCTCCAGAAAGACGTCGGCGGCCTCCGCCAGCGGCGCGGCGGCCGGGAGCACCTCGGCGATCGCCCACGCGATGTACGCGTCGGCATCGGTCTGCTCCGGCGGCACCGCGTGGGCGCCCAGCCACGTCGGGGCTCCCCCCGCCGCCCGGACGGCCCGGAGCGCCGAGAGCTCGCTCTCGCGGTCGAGCCCGTAGCCGGATTTTCCCTCCCACGTCGTCGTCCCGTGACGGAGCATCCACCCGGCGTGGTGGCGGACGCGCGCCGCCAGCGCGTCGTCGTCGAGGCTCCGCGTGGCGGTGACCGTCGCGAGGATGCCGCCGCCGGCAGCGTGCAGCTCCTCGTACGTCGCCCCGCCGGCCCGCAACGAGAACTCGCGGACGCGGTCGCCGCCGAACGCTGGATGCGTGTGGCAGTCGACGAGCCCGGGGACCGCGCACAGGCCGCGGGCGTCGATCTCCTCGACGTCGCCGGTGAGCGGCGGGAGGTCGCGCATGCGGCCCGCCGACTCGATCGCGCCGTCGGCGCAGAGGACGTACGCCTCCTCGACGACGTCGACCGCACCGAGGTCGGTTCCGCGGGCAGGGACGCGACGCGGATTCGGCGTCGCGAGCTGCGCGAGATCGCGGACGAGCAGCCGCGTCAACGCTTTGGGCGCCTAACCGACGCCGGGCACGTCGAGCCCGTGCTCGTCGGCCGCGGCGTGCGCCGCCGGATAGCCGGCGTCGAGATGGCGGACCACGCCCATGCCGGGATCGGTGGTCAGCACGCGCTCGAGCCGCGAGGCCATCTCGTCGCTGCCGTCCGCCACGACGACCATGCCGGCGTGGATCGAGTTGCCGATCCCGACGCCGCCGCCGTGGTGGACGCTCACCCAGCTCGCGCCAGCGGCGACGTTGACGAGCGCGTTGAGGATCGGCCAGTCGGCGATCGCGTCCGAGCCGTCGAGCATCGCCTCCGTCTCGCGGTACGGCGAGGCGACGGAGCCGGCGTCGAGGTGGTCGCGCCCGATCACGATCGGCGCCTTCACCCGTCCCGAGCGAACGAGCTCGTTGATCGCAAGGCCCGCCCGCGCGCGGTCGCCGTAGCCGAGCCAGCAGATCCGGGCCGGCAGACCCTGGAACGCCACCCGGCCGGGCGCCAGCTCGAGCCAGCGCTGCAGCAGGACGTCGTCCGGAAACAGCTCGCGGAGCAGCTCGTCGATCGCCGCGATGTCGGCTGGATCGCCGGAGAGCGCCGCCCAGCGGAACGGGCCGATGCCGCGACAGAAGAGCGGCCGGATATAGGCCGGGACGAATCCCGGGTATGTGAACGCGTCCGTTACGCCGGCTGCTTCGGCCTCACCTCGCAGGTTGTTGCCATAATCGAAAACATAGCTCCCGGCCCGGACGAACTCGAGCAGCCCCTCGACGTGCCGCGCGATCGAGGCCCGGGCGCGGCGCAGGTACTCCTCGGGATCGGCTGCGCGAAGGGCGGCTGCGGCCTCCACGTCGAGCCCTTCCGGCACGTAGCCGGTCAGCGGGTCGTGAGCGGCGGTCTGATCGGTGACGAGATCGAACGTCTCGCCACGACGGGCGAGCTCCGGAATGACCTCGGCCGCGTTGCCGAGGAGCCCGACGGACAGTGGACGGCCGTCGCGCGCCGCAGAGCGAATCCGCGCGAGCGCGTCGTCGAGCGAATCGGTCGCCTCGTCGAGGTAGCGCGTCTCGATCCGGCGCTCGATGCGCGACGGGTCGACCTCAACGCACAGGATCGCCGCTCCGGCGAGCGTCGCGGCAAGCGGCTGCGCCCCGCCCATCCCACCGAGCCCCGCGGTCAGGATCGTCCGGCCGGAGAGCGAGGCCGTGCCGAAATGCTGCTCACCTGCGGCAGCGAAGGTCTGGTACGTGCCCTGCAGGATCCCCTGGGTGCCGATGTAGATCCACGAGCCGGCGGTCATCTGGCCGAACATCGTCAGCCCCTCCGCCTCGAGCCGACGGAACTCGTCCCACGTCGCCCAGTGCGGGACGAGCAGCGAGTTCGCGATCAGGACGCGCGGGGCGGACGGCGTCGTGCGGAACACCGCGACGGGCTTCCCGGACTGCACGAGCAGCGTCTCGTCGTCGTCCAGCGTGAGGAGCACGCGCACGATCGCGCGCAGCGCATCGTGCGACCGCGCCGCCTTGCCGGACCCGCCGTAGACGACGAGCTCTTCGGGCCGCTCGGCGACCTCGGCGTCGAGATTGTTGAGCAGCATCCGCAGCGGGGCCTCCGTCGCCCATGAGCGCGCATTGAGCTGGGTCCCGCGCGGCGCACGGATCGACGACAGGTCGCCACAGAGCGCCTCGACCTGTGCGTCGAGCGACGTCGCGTACGTCACGACAGCGCGCGCTCCCGCGCGCGCTCGGCGGCTCGCTCACGCCGACGCAAGCGGTAGATGCTCCACGAGCTCGCGAGGATGAAGAACCCGCCCGCGACGACGATCGCGCGGACGAGGCCGCCGCCCGTGACCAGCGCGACGATGACGACAACGAGTGCGAGGCCGGCGTAGACGAGCAGCGTGTCGCGATACACATGCCGCGGGCCGACGGGGTCGGGCGCTCCCCAGCGCAGCCGGCGCGGTGCGCTCATTCGAGCTCTCCGACGACGGCCTCGACGGCTGCGACCAGTGAGCCGTCCCGGATCGCGGCGGCAACGGCCTCGATGTCGGGCCCGAGCGGACGATCGTCCCGGAGACGCGGAGACCGCAGCCTGACCGCGTCGTGCACGGCACGCGCGCCGTGGCCCGGCTCGAGCGGCGCGAGGAACTCCACCGCCTGCGCCGCCGCCAGCAACTCGATCGCGACCGCACGCTCGGCGTTCGCGACGACCTGCCACGCCTTCAGACCAGACGCGTTTCCCATCGACACGTGATCCTCCTGCCCCGCGCTCGTCGGGATCGAGTCGACCGACGCCGGATGGCACAGCGACTTGTTCTCCGAGACGAGTGCGGCGGCCACGTACTGGGGAATCATGAACCCGGAGTTGAGCCCGCCGTCGGTGGTGAGGAATGCCGGCAGCCCCTCGCTGAGATTCGGGTTGACCAGGCGCTCGAGGCGTCGTTCCGAGATGCTCGCAAGCTCGGACACCGCCATCGCGAGTGCGTCGAGCGCGAACGCGAGCGGCTGGCCGTGAAAGTTGCCCGCGGAGACGAGCAGGTCGTCGTCGGTCAGCACGAGCGGGTTGTCGGTCGCGGCGTTCAGCTCCGTGGTGATCGTGTAGTCGACGTAGTCGAGCAGGTCGCGCGCGGCGCCGTGGACCTGCGGCGCGCAGCGGAGCGAGTACGCGTCCTGCACGCGGTCGCACCAGCGGTGCGACTCGATGATCGCCGAGCCTTCGAGCAGACGCATCACGTTGCGAGCGGCTGCCGACTGCCCGCGTAGCGGGCGCAGCTCGTGCACCTGCGGCAGGAACGAGATTCGGGACCCCTGCAGCGACTCGAGCGACAACGCGCACGCGCAATCGGCGGCGCGCGCAAGACGGTGCGCTCGCACGAGGCCGAGTGCTCCCTGCGCCGTCATGAACTGGGTGCCGTTGATCAACGACAGCCCTTCCTTCGCGACGAGGCGCACCGGCTCGAGCCCGGCACGCGCGAGCGCCTCGGCACCGTTCACCAGCTCGCCGTCGAACCAGGCCCGGCCCTCGCCGATCAGCGGCAGCGCCAGGTGGGCGAGCGGTGCGAGATCGCCGGATGCGCCGACCGACCCGCGCGACGGCACTTCCGGGAGGACGTCGCGGTTGAGGCATTCGAGCAGCAGCGAGACGGTCTCGATCCGCGCGCCCGAGTTCCCCTTCGCGAGCGTGTTCGCCCGCAGCAGCATCGCGGCCCGCACGACGTCGTCCGGATACGGATCGCCGACGCCGCAGGCGTGCGAGCGCAGCAGCCGAACCTGCAGCTCCTCGGTCAGCTCCTCGGGAATCTGCATCGTCACGAACCGCCCGAAGCCGGTGTTGACACCGTAGGTGTGCTCGCGCGATCCCTCGGCGGCACGCTCGACCACGCGCCGCGCGGCCAGCATCCGCTCGCGCGCGTCGGCGGACAGCGCTGCCGCGGGCCGACGGACGACCGCGACCGCCCATACGTCGTCGAGCGTCAGATCGCTGCCTGTCAGCTCGCTCGTCGCAGCCACGCCTCGAGTGTAGGCAGACTCGCCGAACGGTGTCCGACCCTGTCCTCGACGTCCCGCGCGAGCTCGAGACGTCGTCGCCTGCCCCGCCGCGGCCCGCCTCTCGAGAGCTCCTGCGCCGCCGCGACTTCCGCCGCCTCTACGCGGCGGTGGTGGCGAGCGAGCTCGGCGACTCGCTGCACTACATCGCCCTCATGTGGTTCGCGCTCGACGCCGGCGGCCCGCTCGGCGTCGTCGCCGTCCGTGTCGCCGACAGCATCCCGGCGCTCCTCTTCGGCCTGCACGGTGGAGCCGCCGCCGATCGCTGGAACCGCAAGCGGCTGATGATCGGGGCCGACGTCATGCGCGCGGTCGTCCTCGTGCCGATCGCGATCGCGGGCCTCGCCGGGTCGCTCCCGCTGTGGGCGCTCGTGGTCGCGTCGTTCCTGCTCGAGGCGGCCACCAGCTACTTCGCGCCCGCGTACGGCGCGACGGTGCCCACGCTCGTCGATCGTCGCAACGTGCAGCAGGCAAACGCACTCGTCCAGGCGACGGCGCAGGCCGTGTCGATCGGCGGCTGGGCGGTCGCCGCGCTGCTCCTGACCGTGCTGCCGCTGAGCGTCTTCTTCGCCGTCAACGCGGTCTCGTTCGTCGTGTCGGCCCTGCTGATCGCCGGCATCCGGCGGGGTACCGAGCACGATCCACACGCTCCGGCGCCGCGGATCGCGGAGGGCATCGCCGCCCTCCGGCCGCGGCCCGAGCTCGCCGCGGGCGTCATCGCACTCGGCGTCGCGGTGACGATCACGGCCGGGACGTGGATCGGCGGGATGCCGACCTTCGTCCGCGACACGCTTCATCACGGTGCCGGCGGCTTCTCGCTGGTGATGGTCGGCTACGCCGCCGGATCGATCGCGAGCGGGGTCGTGCTGGCGCGCCTCCCGATCCGGCGCAAGGCGCGCGCCAGCATGCTCGCCTGGTTGATGTACCTCCCCGGCTACGGGCTCGTCGCCTTCGCGCATACGCTCGCGCCGGCGATCGTGGGCGCTTTCTTCGCCGCGACCGGGCAGAGCTCATCGGTGGTCCTGCTCAACTCGGCCGCACAGGAGGAGGTCCCCGATTCGCTGCTCGGACGGGTGCTCGGCGTGATCTCGCTCACCCACCGTGGCGCGCATGCGACCGCGCTCCTCTTCGTCTCGCCCCTCTTCGCGGTCGTCGCAGCGCGGGCGGTCTTCGGCGCCGCGGCGATCGCGGTCCCGCTGGTCGGCCTGATCGCCCTGGCGGGCGCGTCGGCGGCGGTCAGCCGTCGAGCAGCCTGAGCTCGAGCACGCGCGACGCGTCGAAGCCGTCGATGCGGAGCGCTGCCCCGGCCGCAGCCGCCGCAGCCCCGGCGGGCATCAGCCCCACGAGCTCCGAGCCGACGACCTCCGCGCCGCGCGCAGCAGCTTCCTCGACGATGCGGGCCACGATCTCGTCGAGGGCGGATGCCTCCCAGTCCTCCACGTTCATCGAGACTTGCGCGAGCCCGGCGCGCGACAACTCGAGGCCGAGCGCCCGCACCCCCGGAAAGCCGCCGCCGCGCTCGCGGACGACTGCGGCGATGCTGCGTGCGGCCTCGACCGTCCCGCGCAAATTCACGTTGAACGCGATCAACGGCCGTCGCGCGCCCGTGATGACGCCGCCCGCAGTCGGGTGGAGCTCGGTCGGCCCGAAGTCGGGCACCAGCTCGGCCGAGTCGAGGCGACCCTGCAGCCCCTCCGTGCCCCCGTGTCGATAGAACGCCGGCCCGCGCTCGGGCGGCGCGTAGAGGAACACCGGCAGGTCGAGCTCCGCGGCGGCAAGCGCCGCGAACCGTTGCGCGGTCTCGCCTGCCCGCTCGAGGTCGTCCGGCCGAATCGGTACGAACGGCACGACGTCGGCGACGCCGATGCGCGGATGCACGCCCTCGTGCCGGCGCAGGTCGATTCGCTCGACCGCGACGCGCACGCCGGCGAGCAGCGCGTCGACCAGCCCGTCCTCGTCGCCGACGAGCGTGAAGACAGAGCGGTTGTGATCCTCGTCGGCGTGGACGTCGAGCACCCGCGCGAACGATTCGAGCGCGGTCCCGATCGCTTCGATCGTCGCGGTGTCGCGCCCTTCGCTGAAGTTCGGCACGGACTCGAGTGGAAGCACGACGTCTACTCTAGGGAGCAGTGAAGGAGTACTACGAGCGCCGCGCCCCCACCTACGACGACTGGTATCGGGGCCTCGGCCGCTATGCCGTGCGCGATACAGCATCGTGGGAGGCCGATCTCTCCGGACTGATCGACGCCATCTCGAGCCTCGAGCCCTACAGGACGCTCGACGTCGCCTGCGGCACGGGGTTCCTGACACGGCACCTGCCGGGGGACGTGGTGGCGTTCGACCAGAGCTCCTCGATGCTCGACGAGACGAGACGCCAGGCGCCGCAGGCGGCCGTCGTCCAGGGCGACGCACTCGCGCTGCCGTTCGACGACGCGAGCTTCGAGCGCGTGTTCACGGGTCACTTCTACGGCCATCTCGACCCCGACGAGCGCGCCCGGTTCCTCGCCGAAGCAGAGCGCGTCGCACGCGAGCTCGTCGTCGTCGACGCCGCTGTCCGGCCCGACCACGAGCTCGAGGAGATCCAGCAGCGCGAGGTCGACGGCGAGACGTGGCCCGTCCTGAAGCGCTACTTCACGCCGGAGACGCTCGCCGAGGAGCTCGGCGGCGCCGAGACATTGCACGCCGGCCCCTGGTTCGTGATGGTGCGGCACACGGGGTGACGGCACCGGGGCGACGCCGCTACCGGTCGCTGGCCTCCCTTCAGCGCGACCTGGCCGCGTGCCGTCTGTGCAGCGAGGCGGGGAACAGGCTCGAGTCGCTTCCCGTCGCCGCACCCGGGTCAGGGCAGCGCGCCTATCTCTTCGGTCAGGCGCCGGGCGTCGTCGAGGGCGCAGAGCGGCGGCCCTGGCGCGGCCGCGCGGGCGCAACCCTGCGCCGATGGCTGGAGCTCGACGAGGAGACCTTCTACGCCACCTTCTACTGCGGATCGGTGACGCGCTGCTACCCGGGCCGGGCCGCGTCCGGCAGGGGCGATCGCATGCCGACACCGGGCGAGCGCCTGCTCTGCCGGCGCTGGCGCGAGGCCGAGCTGACCATCCTCCGCCCGTCGCTGATCGTGACCGTCGGTGGGCTCGCGGCCAGAGAGCTGCTCGGCCTCGAGCGCGTGACCGACTTCGTCGGCTCGAGCTACGACCTCGCGGGCGCACTCGTCGTGCCCCTCCCCCACCCGTCGGGCGCGAGCGGCTGGCTCAACGCTCCGGCGAACAAGGCGCGGCTCGCCGACGCGCTGACGCTTGTCGCATCGGCGTTGACTCGCCTGTGACGGCGGAACGTACCCTCAACACCGTGGCCGACCCGTCGACTCCGCGCTACCGCACGACGTTCGTGAGGCTGCTCGCGTTCCTGCACCCCTACAAGCGCTCGATGGTCGTGTCGATCCTGCTCGCGATCGGCACGCAGGCAGCGGCGCTCGCGGCGATCTTCCTCACGCGCAGCATCGTCGCCGCGCTCAATGCCGACCGGCTGCACGAGCTGCCGTGGCTCGTCGGGCTCGTCGTCGCGCTCGGCGTCGGCCGCGCGCTGGCGCTCGCAGGCAGGCGGCTGATCGCCGGCAAGCAGGCCCTGCTCGTGGAGATGGACGTCCGCCAGGCCGTCTACGCGAAGCTCGTCCGCCTCTCCTTCGGCTACTACGACCGCCACCAGACCGGCCAGCTGATGAGCCGTGCCACGGTCGATCTGCAGGCGGTCCGCTTCTTCCTCGGCTACGGCTTGATCTTCTTCTTCCAGCACGTGTTCACGGTGCTGGGCGTCGGGCTCGTCGTGTTCTTGATCTCGTGGAAGCTGGCGCTGATCGTGGTCTCGATCGCGCCGCTCCTGATCGCGGTCGCATATCGCTACAGCCACGTGTCGCATCCCTTGCTGCGAGACGTCCAGCAGAAGATGGCCGACGTCGCGACGGTCGCACAGGAGAACATCGTCGGCGTCCACGTCGTGAAGTCGTTCGCACGCGAGGAGACGGAGGCCGCGCGCTTCGAGGATCGATCCGAGCAGGTCTTCGTGCGCAGCGTCGAGGCGAACCGGCAGCGTGCCTTCTACATCCCGCTCCTGAGCTTCCTGCCGCTGCTCGCGCAGGCGGCGATCCTGCTCGTCGGCGGCCGGATGGTGGCCAGGGGAACGCTCTCGCTCGGCGACTTCGTCGCGTTCAACCTCTTCCTCGCAATTCTCGTGACGCCCTTGCGCGCGCTCGGGATGTGGATCGGCCAGGCGCAGCGCGCGACCGCGTCCGGGGAGCGGATCTTCCAGGTCGTCGACGAGCCGGAGGAGATCGTCGACGCGCCCGACGCGCGGGCGCTGCCCGCAGGGCCCGGGGCGGTGGCGTTTCGCTCGGTGACGTTCGGCTACGACCCCGGGCGACCGGTCCTCCACGAGGTCGACCTCGAGCTCGCGCCCGGCCGGAGCGTGGCGCTCATCGGGCACACCGGTGCCGGCAAGACGTCGCTTGCGTCGCTGATCCCGCGCTTCTACGACGTGCAGCGCGGCAGCGTATCCGTCGACGGTGTCGACGTGCGCACCGTCACGCTGACATCGCTGCGCCGCGAGATCGGCGTGATCGCGCAGGACGCGTTCCTCTTCTCGGCGACCGTCCGCGAGAACATCGCATTCGGCCGCGTCGATGCGACGGACGACGAGATCGAGCACGCGGCGCGGCTCGCGCAGGCGTACGAATTCATCGAAGAGCTCCCCGAGGGCTACGAGACGGTGATCGGCGAGCGCGGGATCACGCTGTCGGGCGGGCAGCGCCAGCGGATCGCGATCGCGCGCGCGATCGTCGTCGACCCGCGCATCCTCATCCTCGACGACGCCACGGCGTCCGTCGACGCGACCACAGAGGCACGGATCCGCGACGGCCTGCGCCAGGCGATGCGCGACCGCACGACGATCATCATCGCGCACCGGCTCTCGACGATCGCCCTCGCCGACGAGGTCGTCGTGCTCGACGAGGGGCGGGTCGTCGCGCGCGGCACGCACGCCGAGCTCGCCGAAACGGATCGCCTCTACCGTGAGATCCGTGCGCACGGGCAGCTCGAGCGCCTCCCGGGGGAGGAGGTGGCATGAGGGTTCACCAGCCCGGTGCGTACCTCACACGCGCTCGTGGCGCCGAGGTGGACGACTGGTCGTGGCGGCGCACGCGGCGGCGCCTGGGGACGCTGTACCGGCTCGCCCGCCCGTACAAGCGACGGACCGCGCTCGCCCTCGTCTCGCTCCTCGGCGCGACCGCGGCGGCCCTGCTGCCGCCGTACCTGGTCGGGCGGACCGTCGACGAGGTGCAGCACGGCGCGACCTCCGAGCTCGTGTGGCTGGTCGTCGCCTTCCTCTCGGTGGGCGTGCTGGGGATCGTGCTCGGCTACGCGCAGACGTACTTCACCGGCTGGACGGGCGAGCGGATGCTCGCCGACCTCCGCGAGCACGTCTTCGGCCATCTGCAGCGGCTCTCGCTCGGCTTCTACGAGCGCAACCGCGCGGGCGTGATCATCAGCCGGCTCACCAACGACGTCGAGGCGCTCGACCAGCTCGTCACCGACGGCGTCACCTCGCTCGTCCAGAACACGCTGATCCTCGGCGGATCGGCAGTCGTCCTGTTCCTGCTGGACTGGCGGCTCGCACTCGCGACGCTGATCGTCGTGCCCGCGATGGGGATCGCGACCGGCTGGTTCCGGAAGCATTCGGGGCGCGCGTACCGCGGCGTCCGCGAGACCCTCGGTGCCGTCACGGCGACGCTGGCCGAGGACATCGCCGGCATGCGCGTCCTGCAGTCGTTCACGCGGGAGCGCGCCGCGCAGGAGAACTTCCGCCAGGTGGCGGACGCATACCGCCTCTCGAACATGCAGACGGTCGCCCTCAACGGCGTGTACTTCCCGGTGGTGGACTTCCTGTCCACGATCGCGACCGCGGTGGTACTCGGCTACGGCGGCTGGCTCGCGTCGAACGGGGACGTCTCGATCGGGACGCTCGTCGCGTTCCTCGGCTACCTGACGAACTTCTTCGATCCGGTGCAGCAGCTCTCGCAGCTCTACAACACGTTCCTTTCGGCGGTCGCCGCGCTCGACAAGATCACCGACCTGCTCGACGAGGAGCCCGACGTGCGCGACCGGCCGGACGCCGTCGACCTGCCGCCGATCCGGGGCCGGGTCGCGTTCGAGGACGTGCATTTCGCCTACGGCCGCGGCCCGGAGGTGTTGCACGGGATCGACCTCGACGTTCCCGCCGGGACGACGGTGGCGCTCGTCGGGCACACCGGCGCCGGCAAGTCGACGATCGCGAAGCTGCTCGCGCGCTTCTACGACCCGACCGGCGGCCGCGTGACGATCGACGGCGTCGACCTGCGAGACGTCCGCCAGCAGTCGCTGCGCCGGCAGCTCGGGATCGTGCCGCAGGAGGGCTTCCTGTTCGCGGGCACGGTCTCCGACAACATCGCGTTCGGTCGCCCGGAGGCGTCACCCGAAGAGATCGTCGCCGCAGCGCGCGCCGTCGGCGCCGACGAGTTCGTGACGCGGCTCGAGGACGGATACGACACCGAGCTCGGCGAGCGCGGATCGCGGCTCTCGCTCGGCCAGCGGCAGCTGGTCGCATTCGCACGGGCGCTGCTGGCGGACCCGGGCGTCCTGATCCTCGACGAGGCGACGAGCTCGGTCGACATCGGCACCGAGCGGCGGATCGAGCTCGCGCTGCGCCGCCTGCTCCACGGCCGCACCGCCTTCATCATCGCGCACCGCCTCTCGACCATTCGCGACGCCGACCTGATCGTCGTGCTCGAGCACGGGCGCGTCGTCGAACAGGGGACGCATGCCGAGCTGCTCGCCTCGCCGGACGGGCGCTACCGGTCGCTCTACGGCGACTGGGCCGAGGTCGCCTAGGCGTTCAGGTGGACCGGCACCGACCCGGCCGCCTTGTCGTGCCAGGTCTGCTTCTCCGAGTCCCAGAGCATCCAGAGGTAGCCGAGCAGGAACACGAGGAACGAGACGATCGAGACCAGCCAGCGGATGAACGCGCGCCCGTAGCCGATCGGCTGCCCGCGATGGTCGCGGACGTCGACGACGCGGATGCTCAGCGCGGCGTCGCCCGGCGTCTGGCCCGTGCGCCCGTGGAAGTAGGTGAAGTACGCCAGCGAGACGAACAGCGCGAGCACCTGGCCCGCGGTGCCGAGCAGGATGCGCAGGATCGTGTCGACGACGGCGATGACGACCCCGTCGATGAACAACGACCCGAAGCGGCGCCAGAACCCTGCCGGCGGCCCGCCGAGCGATCCGTGAGTCTCGTCCAGCACGTCGCCGCGTATGGTGTCACGCGTGGCGGACGACCACACCGAGCTCGATTCGGAGACGCGCGAGCGAATCGAGGCGCCGGTCTCGCCCGAGGCGGCGCGCGAGGTGCGCCTCACGCCGGCCGAGGCCGTCCGGCAGATGCGTATTCGCGTCCCCGAGCGCGCGAACCGAAAGCTGCGGCACGTCCTCGAGCGCGTCAACCGCGACGACCAGCTCAAGGGCTGGTGGCACGTCGCGAACGTCAACGCCGTCGCGCGCATGGAGATCAACGATCACTCGTGGGTGCACATTCAGATCGTCACGAACATCGCGCTGAAGCTCCTGCGGCAGCTGACGAAGCACGGCGTCGAGCCCGCGATGGTGACCGACTACGGGATGACGCGCGACGACGCCGAGGTGGTCGTCGCACTGACCGCGCTCACGCACTGCGTCGGCATGTCGGTGCACCGGAAGGGTCACGAGGACTTCAGCCTCTTCCTCGCCGAGCCGAAGCTCCGCGAGCTGCTCGCCGGCACGTACGCGGAGCCGGAGTTGACGGTCGTCGTCTCCGAGGTGCTGCAGGGGATCATCAGCCACCGCGCCGACGGCGAGCCGCTCACGCTGGAGGCCGGGATCCTGCGCGTCGCGGATGCGCTCGACATGGAGCAGGGACGCTCGCGGATCGCGTTCGAGCGCGGCCACGTCGGCATCCATTCGCTCTCGGCGGCCGCGATCGAAGAGGTCGAGATCTCGGACGGCGAGGAGAAGCCGATCCGGATCTCGATCACGATGAACAACTCGTCCGGGATCTACCAGGTCGACGGCCTGCTGAAGGCGAAGCTCGTCGGCTCCGGCCTCGAGCCCTACGTCGAGGTGCTCGCCCACATCGACACCGAGGACGAAAAGCGGCTCGTGCCGCTGTACCAGCTCGAGCTCTGAAGGCGGAAAGCCCGGCCGGGCGCGGCTACAATGCGGCCGCCCTGCGGGGTCGTCTAATGGTAGGACGCCTGACTCTGGATCAGGTAGTCAAGGTTCGAGTCCTTGCCCCGCAGCCTGCCGTCCACGCCTCGAGCCCGGCGATCCGCTACGACGCCTTGATGAAGCTCATGCTGCCGCTGCTCTCGAGGACGCACCACTTGACGTCGTCGAGTGACTCGATGCCGTTGGTCCGAGCTTCCTCGGCCAGATCGTCGATGTTCAGCCGTTGGGCACGGGGGTTGCGGTCGATCGGCTTGCCCTGCTCGATCAGGATCAACGGCTCGCCTTCGATGATCGTCTGACGCGAGCTACCGGTGGCGCCGCGCGCATGATCGAGCGATGGATGACCGCCAGGCGCACGTCGCCGTCGTAGAGGCTGACGCCCTGGTCGTGGTGTCCGACGTTCGTGGGGTTCACCTGCAGCGACAGCCAGAAGGTCAGATTGACGACTGCCACCAATTCTTCGCGTCCCTGTGCGTCCTCAGGGTGAGCGACGACGGCGCACCGGCTACACCACGACGATTCGGCGCTCACCACCGCCGTCCTGCGAGCGGCCACCCCTCGTCGTTGGTGGGCGAAGCCGCCAGAGCCGGTTTGCCTCCCCGTCGCTATCCGTCGGCGACGGTTGCTCGTCCGTCGCGAAAGGTCGCCTCCGCGACGCGAACACCCTGTCCCAGGACCTCGACCACCGCGTAGCCGTCGTGGTTGCCAACAACGCGCTCGACGTCCGCCTCGACGTGATCGGGGAGGACCACGAACGTACGCGGGTCTCCACGCACAGCCTCGTACGCAGCCGGTCCGATCTCGAGC
>DATBIC010000099.1:0-17263 GCA_036557145.1 Gaiellaceae bacterium | reverse complement strand
CCGAGATCCGACGCGACGCGTGCGTTGACGACCAGCTTCCCCCAATGCGAGCGGCGGTCGAAGCCCACGTAGCGAACCGTGAGCAGCCGCAGCTGTGAGAGCGCGACCGGGCAGCCGGCGTGGTACTCGTGCGCCTCGAGGACGGCTGCGCGCTCCGGCGCCGTCAGCGGCCGGATCGAGCTCGGCGAAGCGAACGCGGAACCGACCAGCACCAGCGTCGCAGCGATGACGGCGACAACACGCACGACGACTGCATTGTGCCGCGTCAGGAGCTCTCGCTCGCGAGCTTCTCCCGCTTCGCGCGTGACGCCATCGTCTGCCGCTTGGACGCGGACAGCTCGATCTTCCGCAGCCGGATCGAGTGCGGTGTCACCTCGACCGCCTCGTCGTCTCGGATGAACTCGAGCGCCTGCTCGAGCGACAGCACCCGGGCGGGAATGAGCCGCACGGAGATGTCGGCGGATGCCGCCCGGACGTTCGTCAGCTTCTTCGGCTTGGACGCGTTGACGTCGAGGTCGTCGGAGCGCGAGTTCTCGCCCACGATCATGCCCTCGAAGAGCTCGTCGCCGGGCTGGATGAAGAGCGAGCCGCGTTCCTGGAGCGTCTGGATCGCGTAGTCGGTTGCCTGGCCGCGTCGATCGGCGACGAGGCTGCCGGTCGGCCGCGTGCGCAGCTCGCCGTGCCACGGCTCCCAGCCCTCGAAGACGTGATGGAGGATGCCGGTGCCGCGCGTCTCGGTCAGGAACTCGGTGCGGAACCCGATCAGGCCGCGCGCGGGGACGACGTACTCCATGCGCGCCCAGCCGGTGCCGTGGTTGACCATCTTCTCCATGCGGCCCTTGCGGAGCGCGAGCAGCTGGGTGACGACTCCGATGTAGTCCTCGGGCACGTCGATCGCGACACGCTCGACCGGTTCGGAGCGGGTCCCGTCGATTTCCCGCATCAGCACCTCGGGCTTGCCGACGGTGAGCTCGAAGCCTTCGCGGCGCATCAGCTCCACGAGCACTGCGAGCTGCAGCTCGCCGCGGCCCTGCACCTCCCATGCGTCCGGTCGCGACGTCGGGACGACGCGGAGCGAGACGTTCCCGACGAGCTCCTGGTCGAGTCGAGCCTTGATCTGGCCGGCCGTGAGTCGGTCGCCCTCCGTGCCGGCGAGGACGCTCGTGTTGATGCCGATCGTGATCGAGAGGCTCGGCTCGTCGACCGTCGTCACGGGAAGTGGACGTGGATCGGCGGGGTCCGCGATCGTCTCGCCGATCGTGACGTCGGGAAGGCCGGCGAGCGCGACGATCTCGCCCGGGCCCGCCTCGTCTGCGGCGACCCGGTCGAGCGCCTCGGTCGTGTAGAGCTCCGTCACGCGTGCGTTCTCGATCGTCCCGTCCGCGCGGCACCAGGCGATCTGCGCGCCCTTGCGAAGCGTCCCGTGATGGATCCGGAGCAGCGCGAGCCGTCCGACATACGGGCTGGCGTCGAGGTTCGTGACGAGCGCCTGGAGCGGATGCCCGGGGTCGTGCGTCGGCGGTGGGATCGTCGCGAGGACCGTGTCGAAGAGCGGGCCGAGGCTCGGCTCGAGCTCGTCGGGACGAAGCCCCGCCTGCCCGGTGCGCGCGTTCGCGTAGACGATCGGGAACTCGATCTGAGACTCGCTCGCGTCGAGGTCGAGGAAGAGCTCGTACACCTCGTCCACGACCTCCTGCGGACGTGCATCCGGGCGGTCGACCTTGTTGACGACGAGCACGACCGGCAGATCCGCTTCGAGCGCCTTCCGGAGGACGAACCGCGTCTGGGGCAACGGGCCCTCGGAGGCATCGACGAGGAGCAGGACACCGTCGACCATCGTCAGCCCGCGCTCGACCTCCCCACCGAAGTCCGCGTGACCGGGCGTGTCGACGATGTTGATCTTCGTCGCACCGAGCCGGACGGCGGTGTTCTTGGCGAGGATCGTGATCCCCTTCTCCCGCTCCAGGTCGGTCGAGTCCATGACCCGCTCGCCGACGTCCTGATGCTCGCGGAAGGAGCCGGACTGCCACAGCATCGCATCGACCAACGTCGTCTTGCCGTGATCGACGTGAGCGACGATCGCGACGTTCCGAAGGTCGTCACGGCGCGCGAGAACGGGGCTGCCCGGCACAGCCGGGGAGCGTAGCTACGAGGACGGAGCCGGCCGGACCGCGCCGGCGCGCGGGTCGGCCGCACGGCCGATCACGACCCAGACGGCGTGCACGGGCTCGTCGCCGATCGTCCAGAGCCGGTGCGGCGAGGACGAGTCGAACGCGATCGACGTGCCGGGGCCGAGCTCGTACTCGTCGAAGCCGACGCGGACACCGAGCGCCCCGCTGGTGACGTAGCCGTACTCGCGGCCGCCGTGGGTGACGAGCGCGTCCTCGGGACAGGACTCCGCGCCGACCGGGTACGTGACGTAGAGAAACTCGACGTCGGGATCGTTGCGCGGCGTGAGCCGCTCCCAGCGCACGCCGGAGGCGAGGTTGATCACGCGCCGCACGTCCGGGTGCGTGAGCAGTCCGTCGTCGTCGCGCTCCGAGCGTCGGACACGGGGCGCCGTCTGTGCCCCGTCGCCGAAGACGTCGCTCATCGTCATCCCGAGCTCGGAGACGAGCGCGTAGAGCGTGCTCACCGAGGGATTCACGCGGTCGAGCTCGATCTGCGAGACGAGGCTCGGCGACACGCCGACGCGGCGCGCGAGCTCGCGCAGGCTCATCCCCCGCCGTTCACGCTCCTGCCGCAGGCGGCTCCCGACCTTCGAAGGCTCGAAGCTGCGCTCGGTCGCGACCACATCTCTCACCGTAGCCGCCGTTCGATCTCGGAGACGATCCGGTCCGGTCCGGGCAGGAACGCGTCCTCGAGCGGCGGGCTGTACGGAATCGGCGTGTTCGCGGTCGCGATCCGCCACGCGTCGTCGAGCTCACCGAGCGCCTGCTCGGTGACGCAGGCGAGCACCTCCCCCGCCCAGCCACCGGTCAGCGGGCCCTCCTCGACCGCGACGACCCGGTTCGTCTTCGCGACAGAGCCGAGGATCGTCTCGACGTCAAACGGCCTGATGGTCCGCAGGTCGACGACCTCGGCGTCGATGCCTTGCTCGGCGAGCCGCTCGGCGGCGTCGAGGCAGTCGTGCACGCCCTTCATCGCGCTGACGAGCGTCACGTCGCTCCCCTCACGGGCGATGTGCGCGCGGCCAAGCTCGACTGTCTCCTCGCCGACGTCGCCCTTGAGCGAATAGAGGCGCTTGTGCTCGAGGAACACCACCGGGTTGTCGTCGCGGATCGCCGCTTTCAGCAACCCCTTCGCGTCGCCCGGCGTCGCGGGAGCGACGAGCTTGAGCCCGGTGACGCCCATCAGCCAGGCGATCGGCATCTGCGAATGGATCGCGCCGAAACGAGCGCCCGCCCCGACCACCGACCGGATCACGAGCGGACAGCTGTGCCGGCCGCCGCTCAGGAACCAGTACTTGGTCGCCTGGTTGATCAGCGAGTCCATCGACAGCGCGAGGAAGTCGCCGAACATGATCTCGAGCACCGGGCGCTTGCCGGTGATCGCCGCGCCGTACGCAGCACCCGTCATCGCGAGCTCGGAGATCGGCGTGTCGAACACGCGGTCGGCTCCGTGCTTCTCCTGCAGCCCCGGCGTCACCGCGAACACGCCTCCGGCGGCGGCGACGTCCTCGCCGAAGAAGATCACCCGCTCGTCGCGCTCGAGCTCCTCGTCGAGCGCCTGCCGGATCGCGTCGCGAAACTCGACCTCGCCGGCGGACGGCTGCTGCCGCTTCGCGCGCGCCGGGCTGGTCGTCTGCCGCCCGGCGGATGACGCGCCGTCACCCACGCGCAGCCTCGCGATCACCGCGCCGAGCGAGGCGGTGCTGCCCTCGTCGACCACGATCTCCTCGAGGATCCCGTCGGTCTCGGCCTCGTAGACGATCGTCGCCTTGTCGGTCTCGACCTCGACGAGGCCCTCGCCGCGTGCGACGCGATCACCGGGCCGCCGCAGCCACGCGAGCACCGTCGCCTCCTCCATCGAGTCGGAGAGGCGCGGCATCCCGATGTCGACCAGCTCAGACACCGCTGAACTCCGGGATCGAGACCTCCGTCGGGAACGGAGCGGCGAGCGCCGACGACTCGATCCGCTCGAGCTCGGCGTCGACGTCCGCGTGGATGCGCTCGATCTGCTCCTCGGAGAGCGCGAAGTCCTCGACCAGCATCGCGTGCGCGACCGTCAGCGGGTCGCGCTCGCGCCAGCGGTCGAGCTCGCCCTCGGGACGGTATTTCCCGGGATCGCTGCGCGAGTGCCCGACGAAGCGATAGGTCCGCGCCTCGACGAGCTCGGGCCCGCCCCCTGCGCGCACGCGCGCGACGACCTCGTCGGCAGCGTCGCGCACGGCCCGCACGTCCATGCCGTCGATCTCGGTCGTCGGCAGCTCCATCGCCGCCGCCCGGGGCACGATCCCACCGGGCGTCACCGCGTCGGAGGCCGTGTACTCCCCGTAGCCGTTGTTCTCGCAGACGAACAGGATGGGCAGCTCGAGCACCTTCGCGAAGTTGAGGCACTCGAAGAAGTACGCCTGGTTCGTCGCACCGTCGCCGAAGTAGGCCACCGCGACCGCGCCGGTGCCGCGGAGCGAGACGGCCGCGCCGGTCGCCGCGGCGATGCTGCCGCCGACGATCCCGTAGCAGCCGAGCACGCCGTGCTCGGGGTCGACGACGTTCATCGACCCTGCGCGGCCGCCGTTGACGCCGGTCTCGCGGCCGAGGAGCTCCGCCAGCAGCGCTTCCGGGTCGGTGCCCATCGCGAGCAGGTGACCATGGCCGCGATAGGTGCAGGCGACACGGTCGTCCGGGCCGAGGACGCCGGCGAATCCGACCGCGACCGCCTCCTGTCCGGAGTACAGGTGCGTCGTCCCGTACACCTCGCCCTTCAGGAACAGCGACTGCACGAGCTCCTCGAAGCCGCGGATCAGGAGCATCTGCCGGTAGAGCGCCGTATACAGCTCGCTCATGCCGCTCCGACCTTCGGAGAGAGCCGCTCGGCGAGGTAGTCCCAGTCGCGCTCGAACCGGTACGAGTGCCGCGCCGGAGGGCCGGGCGCCGACGTCTCGAGCCAGCGCACGCGCCCGCCCTGCACCTCGTAGAACGCGTGCGTGCAGCCGACGGCGGTCCAGAAGACGTCGCCGGGGCGCAGCGTGTAGCGGTCGCCGTCCGCGACGACGTCGACTTCGCCCTCGAGCATGTAGTACGACTCCTCGAAGGGATGGTCGTGCGGGTGCGCGACCGCGCCCGGCTGGTAGTCGACCATGAACATCGTGTGCAGCTGCGCGTCCAGGCGCTGGTCGACGAGCATCTTCACCGCAATGCCGCTGTAGGCGAGGACCGCGGTCGCCATGCTCGCCGAGACGGTGGGCGCGCCGACGGCGGCGCCGCGCCGGAGGACGTCGAGGTCCATCTGCCCGTCGCTCAGCAGGAACAGGTTGCGGTTGCGCGGGTCGCGGACGTCGAGCGGCTCGGGCTGCGCGTCCGTCGCCCCGCCGAGGAAGAACGTGTCGCTCCCGTCGAGACGGGGACGGGGCGCGGCCATCTCGATCCAGAGCGACGCGACCTCGGAGCGAAACCCGTGCGGCACGCCGACCGGCACGACGCCGCAGGCGCCGGGCTCGAGCTGCACGCTGCGGCCGTCGAGGTGCAGGATCGGCTCGCCCTCGAGCACGTAGAAGCCGGTCTCGAACGAGTGGACGTGCGCGTCGACGTGTCCGTCGTGCAGCGAGACGAGCGTCAGCGCCATGTGCGTCGAGCCGAGCGATCCGCCGACGAGCCGGCACGACTGCAGGTTGCTCGAACGGCCCGGGAGCGCGTCGGCGAGCTGCACGTCCTCGCGCCGCACGAGCCGGTACGACGGCAGGCCGTCGGCGAGGTAGCGCGTCCCGGTGTCGCCGGTCATGCGCCGGAGCCGGCTCCGACGAGTGCCGAGGCGGCCACCGCGCCGGCGACGCCGTCGCCTCCGGCGGCACCGTTGTCGAGCAAGTCGGCGCCGCGAACGTACGTCCTCCCTGCGACGAGCAGCTCCTCCGCCGGGAAGCGCGTGATCACGTCGCAGCCGGTGGCGGTGACGACGACCTCCTCCTCGATCCTCGCCGCCGAGCGGCCGTCGGTCGCGGCGCAGTACGTCTCGAGCGCGAAGACCATTCCCTCTTCGATCTCGACGGGATGCTCGAGCGAGTGCACGCGCGAGATCATCGGCGGCTCGTAGAGCCCGACGCCGATGCCGTGCCCGAACTGCAGGCCGAAGCACGTCTCCTCGTCCATGAACCCGAGCTCCTTCGCCGTCGGCCACACCTCGGCGATCCGGTCGGTCGTCATCCCCGGCCCGACGAGGGCGATCGCGGCGTCCAGCCACTCGCGGCACCGCTTGTAGGCGTCGAGCTGCGCCGCGCTGACCCCGCCGACGTTGAACGTGCGGTAGTAGCACGTCCGGTAGCCCATGAACGAGTGGATGATGTCGAAGAACGCCTGATCGCCCGGGCGCAGGAGCCGGTCCGAGAACACGTGCGGGTGCGGGTTGCAGCGATCGCCCGAGACGGCGTTGATCGCCTCGACCTGCTCCGAGCCCATCTCGAAGAGCAGCTGGTGCGCGCGCCCGACGATCTCGTGCTCGTAGACGCCGGGCCGCAGCATCCGGTAGATCTCCTCGTAGACCGCATCGACGAGACCGGCCGACTGGTCGAGCAGCGCGATCTCCTCCGGCGTCTTGATCTTGCGTGCCTCGAGCATGACGCGCGAACCGTCGGTGACGTGAACGCCGGCGCGCTGCAGCGCCTCGAGCGTCACGAGATCCGACATGTCGACGCCGAGCGGCTCGCCTGCGAGACCGCGCTCGCGCAGCTCGTGCGCGATCCGCTCGCCGAGCCGGTCGGGGATCCCCGTCTCCACCGGCATCGCGCCGCGCATCGGCGCGACGCCGGCGCGGAAGTTCTCGGGCGGAAGCCACGGGGCGAAGAGCTGGTGATGGCGGGCCGCGGAGCCGAAATCCCAGAGGATCGGGTCGTCGCCGCGCGGCAGCAGGACGAAGCGCGCGTTCTTGTCGCGGGCCCACTCGCCGATGTGCGTGCTCGTGACGTAGCGGATGTTGTTCGGGTCGAAGAGGAGCAGGCCCGCGAGGTCGGACGCGTCGAGCGCGGCCTTCGCCCGCGCCAGACGGTCGCCGCGGAGCTTCGCGAAGTCGATCCGCTGCTCCCAGTCCACCGCCCGGGTCGCATCGGGCGAGCCGACCGACCTGCTTCGCATCGTCATCGCAGCACCTCCTGATCGGACTGGCTCCGCAGATGGGGGAAGAGCGCCATGAAGTCGTCGTCGCCGTAGCCCGCCTCGACCGCGGAGCGCAGGAGGGCCTTGATCTCTCCTGCGAGCGGCAGCCGGACACCGGCGGCCTCGGCCGCGTCGAGGACGAGGTCGACGTCCTTCTCCATGAGGTTGGTGGTGAACGTGGCGGAGTAGTCGTCGCGCAGCAGCGGTTCGGTCTTGTACTTGACGAACGGTGCCCCCACCGCCGAGCTGCCCATCGTCTCGAGCAGGTCGGCGCGGGAGACGCCCGACGCTTCTGCGAGCACGAGCGCCTCGGACATCAGCTGGGCGAGACCGGCGATGAGGAGGTTGATCGCGAGCTTCACCACGCGCGCCTGCTCCGCGTCGCCGACGAGATGGACGGTCGGCCCGATCGCGCGGAGCACGGGCTCCGCCCGTTCGTACGCGGCCGAGGGCCCGGAGACGATGAAGGAGAGGTTCCCGGCGCGGACGACGCTGGGGTTGCCGCTCACCGGCGCACGCAGATAGAGGAGCGACGCGCGCTCGGCGAGCGCCGCGACGCGCGCCGACGCGTCCGGCGAGACCGTGCTCAGGTCGGCGAGCACCGTTCCCGCCCTCGCCGCTCCGGCGACGGAGGCGGCGACCGACTCGAAGGCATCGTCGTCGGAGAGCGACGTGAGGACGACGTCGACTCGCCCGGCGAGGTCGGCGGCGGTGTCCGCCACCGTCGCCCCGCGCGCCGCCAGGGGCGCCGCCTTCTCAGGGCTGCGGTTGGAGACCGCGAGGTCGAAGCCGGCGTCGAGAAGGCGCTCTGCGAACGCGCTGCCCATGTTGCCGAGCCCGATCAGCCCCACGGCCGGACGCGGGTCCTGACTGGCGCTCACTGTTCAGTATGAATAAACGACACGGCCGGGCAGAGTCAAGCTCTGGGCTAGGAATGTACAGCGGCACGACACGCGCCGGTGCCGTCAACGGATCAGGCGCCGGGCTCGGAGACCTCGTCCAGCTGGCGGCGGTAGCTCGACACCATCAGCTCGGTCAGCTCCTCCAGGGAGGTCTCGTGCACCGGCTGGTCGGTCGTGATGCGGCCGCCCTGCATGACGTTGATCCGGTCGCAGAGCTCGAAGAGGTGCGCGTAGTTGTGGTCGATCACGATGATCGACACACGGCCGGTCGCGGCGAGGTCCTTCACGAGGTCGATGATCAGCCGCGACTCGCGCGCGCCCATCGCCGCGAGCGGCTCGTCGAGCAGCAGGATCTTCGTGGCCGCCCGCACCGCCCGCGCGACCGCGACCGCCTGCCGCTGCCCGCCGGAGAGCTGCACGGCCTCGGCGTCGACGCTCGGCACGTTCACCTTGATGTCGTCGAGGTACTGACGCGAGAGCTTTCGCATCGCCCGCTTGTCGAGAAAGCGGAGCGGGCCCATGCTCGTGATCTCGTGCCCCAGGAACAGGTTCAGGTACACCGGCAGCTGCGGGATCAGCGCGAGATCCTGGTAGACGGTCTCGATTCCGTGCGACCGCGCGTCGCCGACGGAGTGGAAGCGGACGCGCTCGCCGCCGACGATCACGTCGCCGCCGTCCGGCTGATGGAACCCGCTCAGGATCTTGACGAGCGTGCTCTTGCCGGCTCCGTTGTCGCCGACGAGCCCGAGCACCTCGCCCTCCCGGAGCATGAGGTCGATGCCGCGGAGCACGACGAGCGCGCCGAAGCGCTTGGTCACGCCGCGCACCTCGAGCGCGAACTCGGACGGCGTGCTCATGCCTCCCTCGAGCGCGCGATCAGCCGGTCGAACTGCGAGTTGAGCGCCATCGCGAAGATGATCACGACGCCGACCCAGACGTAGAAGTCGTTGGTGCTGACACCGACCAGTGTCAGGCCGTCCTCGAGCACGCCGATCAGGATCGCGCCGATGAAAGCTCCGATCACCGTGCCGCGCCCGCCGGTGAGCGCGGTGCCGCCGATCACGCAGGCGCCGACCGCATAGAGGATGTAGTCGACGCCGAAGTTGCCCGGATCGAGGCTCCCGTACTTGACCGCGTCGACGATGCCGACGAGACCGGCGAAGAACGAACAGAGCACGAAGCACCAGATCTTCACACGCGCGACGGGCACGCCCGCCTCCGCCGCGCCGACCAGGTTCCCGCCCGTGGCGACGATCCGGACGCCGAACCGCGTGCGCGTCAGCATGACGTGGGCGACGATGGTGATCGCCAGGACCCAGAGGATCTCCGCCCACAGCCAGGTACCCATCAGCTTGCTCCAGAACCCCGTCCCGGCCGACAGGGGGATCGGCGATGCCTGGGCGTCGTTCGAGAAGATGAGCACGAGCCCGAAGAGGATGAAGTTCATCGCCAGCGTCGTGACGAAGGACGGCACGCGCAGCCCCAGCGTGATCAGGCCGTTGATCGCCCCGACGCCGCAGCAGACGAGGAGCGCGACCGCGATCGCCAGCACGAGGGGGACGCCGCCGTTGTGCACCCAGTACATCACCCAGGGGCAGAAGAGAAAGACCTGGCCGGCCGAGAGATCGATCTCGGCCACCATCAACAGGAGAACCTCTCCGACGGCGATTGCGCCGATCGGGCCTGCGTAGCCGGCTGCCGAGCTCAGGCTGAGCGAGTCGGTGAACGTCGACCCGGCCCTGATCGTGAAGTACACGAACAGGCCGACCGTGATCAGGACCGGCGTCAGCTCGCGCTTGTAGAGGAAGAGGCGCAGGATGCGACGCCCCGTCGACACGGCCCGATGCTCCTGCCCCGGCGGGCTGGCCGCCGGGGCAGCGGTAGGCGCTGGAGCACCCAAGTGGACCTCGTAGCGCTAGTGCGGGATCGGGACGGGCGGCTTCAGCGTCTGTTGCTTCGAGCTCGTTCCCTCGAACCTGTTCTTCGCCAGGTACGGACCGACGTTCGACTTGACGACGATGCCGAGCCCGGTGTCCGTGTTGGTCGGCTTCATCAACCCGCCGGAGACGTTGAAGAGGAAGAGCTGCATGATCGTGTCGAAGCCCTGGAGGTAGGCCTGCTGGTCGATCGTGAAGGTCAGGTTCCCGGCCTTGACGCCCTGCACGACCGGCGTCCCGACGTCCCATCCGGCTCCGCCGACCTTTCCCTTCAGGTTGTTCTTCTGGATGAACTGCGCAATCGCGTCGCTGTCACCGCTGTCGACGCCGAACATGAACTTCACGTCCTTGTGACCGGCGTACCAGGCGGAGATCTTGTTGTACTCGGGCGCCCCCTCGGTCGCGGAGGTCCCGACCTCGACGAAGTCGACGCCTGCCTTCTGCAAGACCGGCTTCGCGCCGTCGATCCGCGGCTGGATGTTGCCCGTTCCCGGCGTCGCGATGATGCCGGCGACGAGATCGCCCTTCTTGATCCCCGTCTTGAGGATCTGCTGGGCGACTGCCGCTCCCGCGGTGAGGTTGTTCTGGCCGACATAGGCCATGCGGTCGTTCTTGACGCCCGCCGAGACGTCGGCGTTGTACGCGATCACGGGGATGCCCTTGTCCAACGCATGATCGGTGGGCGAGTTGAAGGCCGTGTTGTCGATCAGGCAGCAGCCGATGCCGCTGGCCTTCGCGGCGATCGCGCCGTTGAACGCCGAGACCATCTGAGACGACAGTGAGTTCTGCGAGCCGGTCCACTGGTACGAGCAGCCGGTGATCGCGCACGCGTCCTGGATCCCGTAGATCGTCGCCGTGAAGAACGAGTTCGTCGTGACGTGGCAGATCATCACGAAGTGGTATTTCGGATGCTTGGCGAAGAACGCGGTGTCGCTGTTCTGGCGTGCCAGCGTCGCCGCACTCGCGCCCTGTTCGCCGAGAATCGTCGCGAGCCCGCCGTAGGCGGTTCCCGCCACGGCCGTCCCACCGAGATAGCGGAGGAAGCGTCGCCGCGAGAACTCCCTGTGCTCGGTGCCGATCTCGTCTTGCTTGTCGGATCCCATCCCTCCTCCTTGTCCACCTCGATGCGTCCAGATGAGCCGGCGCCCCTCCGTCCGCGATGCGAACTTTCTCAAGCACCGGCTCGGCCTGCGTATATAACAAGCTCCGACAGCTTTCTCAAGCTCCTCCGGCCGACCCGCTCGGCTCTGGCCCGCAGAGAGCCACCTTCAAGGCTTGTTGATTTTGTCGGTAGCTCCGATAGTGGTAACGATTTCGAAAGGATGCGCAGCCTGCCCCGCCACGAGCTCTTCCACGCGGACGGACGCCGCCTGCTCGTCTATGGCGCGCTGCGCGGGGGCCTCGACGGCGAGCACGCGGCGGCCGACGAGCCGCAGACGATCCACAAGCGCCTGGACGAGTTCACGGGCGCCTGGATCGGGATCGCCCCGGCGAGAAACGCGCGGCCGCTCGAGTCGGCCGCGGAGAGCGACGAGCACTGCCCGTTCTGCCCCGGCGGCAGCGAGGTCCCGTTCCCGTACGAGGCCGCGGTCTTCGACAACCGCTTCCCGTCGTTTCGCCCGACTCCGCCGCCGACGCCGGCGCTGGACGGACCGGCGGGCCCCGCACAAGGCCGCTGCGAGATCGTCCTCTACACCCATCGCCACGAGGCCGCGTTCGGCGATCTCTCGCCCGAGGAGCTCGCGCGCGTGCTCGCGATCTGGACCGACCGGACACGCGAGCTGTGGAGCGATCCCGCGCACGCCTACGTCTGCGTCTTCGAGAACCGCGGTGCCGACGTCGGCGCCACGATCGCGCACCCGCACGGCCAGATCTATGCGCTCGATCACGTTCCACCGGTCCCCGCGGCGAAGGCTGAGGCGCACCACCGCCACCGTCGGCGGACTCGCAACTGCCTCTCGTGCGACACGGCTGCGACGGACGCACGCTCGAGTCGCATCGTCTCGGCGAACGACAGCTTCGTCGTGGCCGTCCCGTTCGCCGCGCGCTGGCCGTTCGAGGTGGGTGTCCGGGCACGCCGGCACGGGCTCGGACGCCTGGCCGAGCTCGACCACCTCGAGCAGCGCGACCTCGCCCTCGCGCTCCGAGACGTCGTCCGGCGCTACGACGCGCTCTTCGACTTCGCGCTGCCGTACATGATGGTCGCGCACGAAGCTCCGCCCGACGAGCCGGACTGGCATCTTGCGTTCGAGCTGTACCCGCTGCACCGGGCGCACGAGGTGACGAAGATCCGCGCGAGCGTGGAGACGGGACTGGGGCTCTTCCTCAACGACGTCGCCCCCGAGGACGCCGCGGCCCGGCTCGCCCGGCTCGCCGTTCCTGCGGAGCCGATCGAGCCCGAGACGCTCTTCGCGGTTCCGCAACCGCAGGTGGCGACCCTGCTGTGAGCGCCGAGGAGATGAACATGCAGGTCCCGCCCGCGCTTCGACGCCAGCGCATGCTGGCCGAGATCAAGGAGCGCGAGTTCGTTCGCGTCGGCGAGCTGAGCAGCCGGTTCGGCGTGTCGGAAGTGACGGTGCGCGGCGATCTCGACTCGCTCGCCGCGACCGGAAAGGTGCACCGGGTGCGCGGTGGGGCCATCCCACGCGTCATCCCGACGCAGGAGCAGCCGTTCGAGGACAGCGAGTCGAGCTTCGCAGCCGAGAAGGTGGCGATCGCGCAGGCGGCCGCCGCGCTGCTCGAGGACGGAGAGACGGTGTTGATCGACGTCGGCACGACGGCGGCTGCGACGGCGCGGGCGATCGCCGCGCGCACCGAGCTCGACGATGTGGTCGTCTTCACCAACGGGCTCAAGACGGCGCTCGAGCTCGAGCCGGCGACGCCGCGGGTCACGGTGGTCGTGCTCGGTGGAACGCTGCGGCCGCTCCAGCACTCGCTCGTCGACCCGCTGGCGACGCTCATCCTCGAGCAGATCTCGGTCAAGACGGTGCTGCTCGGTTGCAACGGCGTCGATCCGCACGGCGGCGTCACGAACATCAACCTCCCTGAGGCGGAGGTGAAGAAGCGGATGCTCGCGGTGGCGACGCGACGCATCGTGCTCGCCGACGGCGGCAAGCTCGGCCGGGTCGAGGTGGCGCGGCTGTGCGGGGTCGGTGACGTCGACATGGTGATCACGGGCCGCTCGGCCGACACGGCGGTCGTGGAGGCGCTGCGCGACCGCGGCTGCGACGTTCGCGTGGTCGGCTAGAGGCTTGGTGTGGAACTGGCGTGCCCGCGGGGATGCGTCAGACCGAGCAGCAGGGACGGGGCGGGCGTAGCTCGTAGCGGTATCCCTACGGGCGAGCCCGACCGTGCACTGATGCGCCGTGTCTGACGCACCATCCGCGCGTGCGAGAGTTTCACACCAAGCCTCCTAGCCGCGCGCTTCCACGCCGTCGCTCGCCGTGCACACGAAGCCGCGGCCGACGCGGCCGGTGCGCTCGCGGTAGGCCGTCGTCACCGAGTCTGCGAGCGCGGCCGCGTGTGCGACGTCGACCAGCGCCACCACCGAGCCGCCGAAGCCGCCGCCCGTCATTCGCGCGGCGATCGCGCCGCGTTCCACGGCGAGCTCGACCAGTAGGTCGAGCTCGGGAGTCGACACCTCGAAGTCGTCACGGAGGCTGTCCTGACCGGCGCGAAAGGCACTACGCAGCACCTCCTCGACGTTCCGGCCGGACTCGAGCGCCTCGACGCAGTCGCGCACGCGCTCGTTCTCGGTCACGACGTGCCGGAGCCGCCGCGTCTCGACCCCGTCGAGGCGAACCTGCTCGGCGAGCTCCATCGCCGCCGTTGGACGCAGCCCCGAGGCGTCGGGGCGGCCGATCGCCGCGAGCGCACGCTCGAGCTCCGCTCGCCGGGTTGCGTAGCCGGAGTCGGCAAGCCGATGTCTGACCCCCGAATCGAACACGACGATCGCGAGGCCGGGAGGGAGCGGCACCGGACGGTGCTCTGCGGTCGCGCAGTCGAGGAAGAGCGCGCAGCCCCGGCGCGCACAGAGGATCACGGCCGGGTCCATCAGGCCGCACGGAACCCCGACGGCGACGCGTTCGGCCTCGCGCACGAGGGCGACGAGCTCGAGCGGCTCCACCGAGAACTCGGCGACATCGCAGAGAGCGGATGCGACGGCGACGAGCAGCGCCGCGGACGACGAGAGGCCCGCGCCGATCGGAAGCGTCGAGTCGACCTCGCCCACGAGACCGACCGCGGGCCGGCCCCGGTCAGCAAGCAGCCGCGCGATCGCGCCGACGTAACGCGCCCAGCCGTGCAGCGCGCCGCTGCGCGAGCCGTCGGCCGCGAGCTCGACCGCGTCGCGGTCGGCCGTCGACCGCAGCACGATTCGCGCGGAGTCGGCGCGCCCGGAGACAGACGTGCCGAGGTCGATCGCCACGGGAAGGACGAGCCCGCCGGAGTAGTCCGTGTGCTCGCCGATCAGGTTCACCCTGCCCGGCGCGAACCGCTGTACCTCCTGCACCAAGGACGCGACCTTAATGCGGAGGGGTTGCGGCCGCTCGCCGCCTCCGGCAGGCTCGCTCCCATGACCGCCGCGACCGTCTCCCCGGCGGCACGACACGCGCTGCTCCGCCCCGAGGACGCGGACAGGTTCTGCCGCCGTGTGCGCGTGAGCCCGTACTTCGCCGAGGGATCGGTCGCCGTCGCACGCGCTCCGGGCCGACTGGACGTGCTCGGCGGCATCGCCGACTACTCGGGCGGCCTCGTGCTGCAACTGCCGCTCGAGGTCGCGACGCTCGTCGCGGCACAGCGCCGGGACGACGGCCGGGTCGTCGCCGTCAGCGACAGCCGGCGGATCGCAGTCGACGCGGTCGAGCTTGCGACGGTGCCGCTCGGCGACCTCGCCGCGCGGTTCAGCGGCAGCGACGCGTGGGGCGCGTACGTGCTCGGGCCCGTCGCCCTCCTGCTCCGAGAGTGGCCCGGGGTGCCGCCCGGGCTGCGTCTGCTCGTGTCGTCGACGGTGCCCGAGGGGAGAGGGGTCGGATCGTCTGCGGCCGTGGAGATCGCAGTCCTCTGCGCCGCCGCCGCGTGCCTCGGCGTCGACGCGACCGCGACGCAACTGGCGCTGCTCGGACAGCACGCCGAGCAGGTGTTCGCGGCCGCGCCGTGCGGGCCGATGGACCAGCTCGCCGTCATGCATGGTGAAGCCGGCTGCCTGCTTCCGGTCCTCTGCCGTCCAGCGGAGGTCCTCGAGGCGCTGCGGCTCCCACCGTCGCTCGCCGTGTGGGGCATCGACTCGGGGCTCCGCCACGCCGTCTCCGGCGACACCTACCGACGTGCCCGCTGCGCCGCGTTCATGGGCAAGGCGCTGCTCGGCGGAGAGACGGCGTACCTCACCGAACTTGCTCGCGAGCAGGTCGCGGCGAACGCGCTGCCGAAGAGCCTGCTCGGCAGCGACTTCCTGCGCCTGCGGAGCGGGATCGACGATCCGGTCAGCACGATCGAGCCCGCGGCCCGCTATCCCGTCCGCGCGGCGACGCTCTTCCCGATCGACGAGCACGCACGTGCGCTCGAGCTCGTCTCGCTGATCCAAGAACACCCGACCGACGACGCGCTCGAGCGGATCGGCGAGCTCCTGTACGAGTCGCATGCCGGGTACTCGCGCTGCGGGCTCGGTGTGCCCCGCACCGACCAGATCGTCGACGCGGTGCGAGAAGCCGGCCGAGAGCAGGGCTTGTTCGGCGCGCGCGTCAGCGGCGGCGGGAGCGGCGGCACCGTGGTCGTGCTCGGACGGCGAGACGCCGAGCCTCACGTGCAGGCGATCGCCGATCGGCTCGGGGTCGGCGTGCTCGGCGGTTCGTCGATCGGAGCGGCCGGCTTCGGCACGCGCTTCGTCGGCCGCGGAAGCTGATCGTCAGGGCGATCCGAAGGTCAGCGGCGCTCGGCAACACGCCAGAGCGTTTCGTCGGCGAAGCTCGCGACCCACGCTGTCGACGCGGTGGCGGCGACGGCGACGGGCGTCCGGCCGACGTTCAACGTCCGGACCCGCGTTCCGGCGGTCGTGAGCATGGCGATCTTGCCGGTCCGGCAGCCGCAGTTGTTCGTCGCCCAAACGTGACCACCGGCGACAGCGAAGCTGCCCGCCGGAAACGGCAGCCTGATTCGCCGCTGCAGCCGCCCGCTCCCGTCGAGCTCGGCCACATGGTCCGGCCGTTCGAGCACGAACAGGCGGCGCTCGGCGGTTGTCAACGCAATCGGCAGAGCTGCCGGTTCCGACACTGCGGTCAGGCCGCTCGTACGGACGCGCCAGAGCCCCGCAGTCGTGGCAAGCCAGATCGCCCGGAACGCCGATTGCAGCGCCGTCGGCTGCGCGGTCAACCGAGCGCGACCGCGCTCCGCCAGCGTCGCCGAGCCCAGCCGGCTCACCACGTACCGAGCGCCGACGGTGGCGACCCAGACGTCGTCCGGACCGGCGGCGACCGCCGCGGCCTCGCCGGGAAGCGTCGCGCGAAGGACCCGTCCACGACCCGAGAGGTCGACGCTCACGACGTGCTCTCCGGCCGCCGCGTACACCGCGCGGCGTGACACCGCGACCGCGCCGAAGTCCGGGCCGGCTCTCCCGATCGTGTACGCGTCGAGCCGTTTGCCGGTGCTGTCGTCCAGCCGCCAAAGACGCGCCGTTCCCCTCGAATCCTCGACAACGACCCATACCGCGCCTCCGCCGACTGCGACGGCCACCGGCGAGGCTCCCAACCGCACCGGGCGGGCCGTGAGCCCGCGGGCCAGAGCCTGCTCGTGTACGCCTGGTTCGGCAGCTCCGGCCGACGCGAAACCGGCAACGCATCCAACCAGCACCAGCAACTTCACGCACGCAGTACGGCCGCGTACGCTCCTCAGGTCCGGTCGCTATCCGAGCGAGAAGATGACCGGGTAGGACGCTGTCCAGGTCTGCCGGCTCGCACGATCGACGACCGACACCTTCACGCGCGACGGGACGGCGAACAGCACTTGGCGGAACGGACCGACCTTGACCGTGGCAAGGCGATCGGCCCGCAGCCAAACCGTCTTGCTCACCACCAGCGGGCCGTTCGGGAAGCGCGGCCGCCTGATGCTCACCGTGAACCGGACG
>DATBIC010000098.1:0-10547 GCA_036557145.1 Gaiellaceae bacterium | reverse complement strand
CGCGCCGAGCGCCTGGAACTTCTTCGGGTTCTCGAGGAACTCCTTGATCTCCTGGAGCTCCTCCACCGCCTCGTCGACGCCCGCCACGTCCTTGAAGCCGATCTTCGGCGAGTCCGGCGCCATGCGCTTGGCGCGCGACTTGCCGAAGCTCATCACCTTCGACCCGCCGCCCTGCACCTGGTTCATCAGGAAGATCCAGAATCCGATCAGCAGCAGGAACGGCAGGAAGCTCCCGATCAGCGCCGTCCACGAGAAGCCGCCCGTGCCCTTCGAGTCCCACAGGACGCTCTTGCTCTCCAACAGCTCCTGGAAGCGGATCTGCGCCTGGTCGGACGCGTAGTGGACGGTCGCATGCTGCCCGTTCTCGTACTTGAGCGCGATCGAGCGCTTGCTCGGGTTGAACTCGGCCGAGGCGACCTTGCCGGACTTGACGTCGGCGACCGCCTGCGAGGTCGTGCGCTTCTCGGCGGTTCCGCCCGTGTGAATCAGGGTCTGGCTCGCGAGCCAGACCAACACGACGATCACGATGAGCGGGAAAAACGCGCTGCGGAGAAAACGGTTCACGAGTCCTCTTCTAGGGTAGCCGCTTGCATGTTCCCGGTGTTCCCTGGATAACCCTGCCCGTACACGCCGATCAGGCGCCTTCCGGCATCAGATCGTCCCGCAGAACGCCAACGTACGGCAGGTTGCGGTAGCGCTCGGCGAAATCGAGCCCGTAGCCGATGACGAAGCGGTTCGGGATCTCGAAGCCGATGTAGCGGACGGGGACGTCGACCTCGCGCCGCTCGGGCTTCGTCAGCAGCGCGCAGATCTCGAGGCTCGCCGGCTCGCGCGACTCGAGGTTCCGCAGCAGGTAGGAGAGCGTCAGCCCGGAGTCGATGATGTCCTCGACGACGAGAACGTGGCGGCCCTCGATGTTGATGTCGAGGTCTTTGAGGATCCTGACGACGCCCGAGGAATCCGTCGCGGCGCCGTAGCTCGAGATCGCCATGAAGTCGATCTCGCAGGCGACCGAGATCGCTCGCATCAGATCGGCCATGAAGAAGACCGCGCCCTTCAACACGCCGACGAGCAGCAGCTCGCGGCCCTGGTAGTCGGCGGAGATCTCGGCGCCGAGCGCACGGATGCGCTCCTGCAGCTCCGCCTCGCCGATCAGGATCTCGCCGACGCCGGCCTCGACGTCAAGCATCGACACGGCTCACGATCACCCCCTCCGCCTCGATGAGGCCGGGGATGCAGACGACCTCGTCGCCGCGCACGACGAGCGGCCACCCTTCGCGGTCGGAGCGCGGCACCTTCGCGTCGACGAACACGTCCTGCACCTTCTTCGTCCGCCCGGCGAGCCGGTCGCCGGGACGCCAGCCGCGCACGCGCAGTCCCGGGCGCCGCGATTCAATCCGCCACGCGCCCCACGTCACCGGCCCGGCGAGCGCGACCGGGCCCCGCTCGAGCCACAGCCGCTCGTGCTCGCGCACGGCCTGAACGCCGTCGCCGAGGTCGACCCGCTTCGAGCCGACCGGCGCGTCGATCAGCTCCGCGAGCGCGGCCGGCAGCGTCCGCCGCTCCTCCAGCGCCCGCAGGATGTTCGTGCGCGCGCCCGGGTGGATGCGCTCGAGCAGAGGCAGCACCTCGCGGCGGATGAGCCCGCGCACGGTCGCTCCGTTCGACGAGTCCTCGCGCCACTCGAGACCCCGCTCGCGGCAGAAAACCTCCGTCTCCTCGCGCCACACGCAGAGGAGCGGTCGCACGACGCCGTCGTCGCGACGCGTCTCGATCCCCCTGGTCTTCCCGCTCGAGACGAGTCGGTAGAGGATCGTCTCGATCTGGTCGGAGAGCGTGTGCCCCGTCGCACGCAGCGAGCTCGCGGCGAACGAGTAGCGCACGTCGCGCAGCTCCGCCTCGGTTCGGCACCGCGCCGCGCCCTGCACGACCTCGGCGCCGAAGCGCTCCTCGCACCAGCGCGCATCCTCGTCGGACTCCTCTCCGCGCAGGCCGTGGTCGACGTGCAGCGCCGAGGTGCGATAGCCGAGCTCCGTGAGCGCGTGGTAGAGGCAAGTCGAGTCGGCTCCACCGGAGACGAGGCAGAGCACGTCGCCACCCGGCGCGATCAGGTCGTGCCGCCGGATGTGCGCCTCGATCCGGTCGAGGACCTCCAAGGGCACAGTGTTGCACCTCATCGACTCGGCCGCCTCCGCGCGAGCGCGGAGGCGATCTCGAGCGCCGCCCAGCGGGCGACCCAGGCCAGCAGCGCGAGCCGGACGAGGACGCCGAGCCGGATCAGAAGAGCACGCTCCGGTACTCGAGCTCCCGCTGCATCCCGACCGCCTCGTAGAGCGCGATCGCGGGCGCGTTGTTCGCGCGCACGAACAGCGTCACCACCGGCGTCACCGCCAGCAGCAGCCGGATCAGGTCGGCGAGCGCGCGCGCCGCGTAGCCCCGCCCGCGCGCGGCGGGATCCACCCACACCTGCTGCAGCTGGACGGCTCCCGGCGTCCAGGCCGACGCCTCCGCCTTGAAGCGCACGACGTCGTCCTCGAGCCAGACCCACGAGCGCCCTTCCTCGATCTGCGCGGCCGTGCGCCAGCGGAACTCCTCGGGGTTGCGCGCGAGCGGGTCGATCCCGAGCTCCAGCTCGTGCGCCGCGGCGCACGCGGGCACCAGCCTCGAGACGTCGTCGAGCGTCGCGGCGCGGAGCCCCGACTCGCCCGGCGCCGGCGGCACCCTGATCGCGAACACCGGTTGGCCGGGACGGTCCTCGCGGGCCCGCGGCAGCTGCGACCGCGCCGACTCCCACAGGTCGGTGACCGCGCCGGCCTCGCCGATCAGCATGCGGGCATCGGCACGCTCGAGGCTTCGGGCGAACGCGGCGCATCCGGCGCCCGACGGGACGATGTTCGCCCCGATGTGGCACAGCGCGGAGACCTCGCCGTCCGACCGCGCGGCGACGAATCGGCCGAGCCCGCGGCGCGCGACGTCCTCGAGAAACACGCGCTCGACCGGCGACGCGGCGCAGAAGGCGAGCACGTCGTGGGTCGTCGGCTCGAAAACGGTCATCGCGGAGGTGTTCTATAGAGTCCGCCGCCATGCCGATTCACATCCGCGCCGAACCGGGGTCGTATGCGGAGGCGGTCCTCCTTCCCGGCGACCCGCTCCGCGCGAAGTACATCGCCGACACGTACCTCGACGACGTCGTCCAGCAGAACGCCGAACGAGGCCTGCTCGGCTACACCGGCACGTACCGCGGAACGCCCGTCTCGGTGCAGGGAACGGGCATGGGCTGCCCTGGCGCGACGATCGTCTTCGAGGAGCTCGTCCAGCTCGGATGCAAGAAGCTGATCCGGGTCGGGACCTGCGGCGGGCTGCAGCCGCATCACGCGCTCGGCGACCTGATCATCGCGCTCAGCGCCGTCCCGGCCGACTCGACCGCGTCGCATCTCGTCCTGAACGAGCCGCACTGCCCGACCGCGTCCTGGAGCCTCGTCCACGGCGCCGTCCACGCGGCGAAGGAGCAGGACGTGCCGGTGCACGTTGGCCCGATCGTCTCGAGCGACCTCTTCTACAACCCCGACGACGGCCAGTACGAGCGCTGGTCGAAGCGCGGGGTCCTCGCGGTGGAGATGGAGGCCGCGGCGCTGTTCACGATCGGCGCGCTGCGCGGCGTCGAGAGCGGCTGTCTGCTGACCGTGTCGGACATCGTGGTCGAGGGCGAGTTCAAACGGATCACCGACGACGAGCTGCGTGCGGCCGTCGACCAGATGACGCGGATCGCGCTCGACGTAGCCGTCTCCTAGCCTTTTCGCATGAGCGAACAGGCTGTTTTCCTCGTCAACCCGGCGTCCGACAACGGCCGCACCGGCCGCCGCTGGGCCGAGCTGGCGCACCGCGCCGCGCGCGCCGGGCTCGAGGGGGAGTCGCATTTCTCCGAACGCCCCGGGCACCTGATCGAGCTCGCGCGCGCTGCCGTCGACCGCGGCGCGAAGCTCGTCGTCGCGGCCGGCGGGGACGGAACGCTCAACGAGGTGGTCAACGGCGTCGCGGGCCGCGACGTCGACCTCGCGACGATCCCGCTCGGCACCGGCATGGACTTCGGCCGCGCCTACGGCATCCCCACGGACTTCGACGAGGCCGTGCGCGTCGCGCGCGACGGGACGCCGCGCACGATCGACGCCGGGCGAGTCCGCTACCGGACGTGGGGCGGCGACGACGCGACCCGGTGGTTCGGGAACGTCGGCACGGTCGGGATGAGCGGCGCCGTCGCCCAGCGCGCGAACGGCATGTCGAAGGCGCTCGGCGGCCGCGTGACCTTCTTCTATGCGCTGACACGCGTGTTCCTCACGTGGGAGAACACGGAGGTGACCGTGACCCTCGACGGCGCGGAGCGCCGCGGGCGGATGCACGACGTGATCGTCGCGAACGGGCCGTGGCACGGCGGCGGCATGAAGCTCGCGCCCGATGCGAGGCCGGACGACGGGCTGTTCGACGTCGTGCTGATCGGCGACGTCTCCAAGGTCGACTTCCTGACGACGGCGCCGAAGCTCTACAAGGGCCGGCACGTGTCGCATCCGAAGGTCGAGGTGCTCCGGAGCCCGCGCGTCGAAGTCGACGCGCCCGAGCGGCTGCCGATCGAGGTCGAGGGCGAGCAGGTCGGGACGACGCCCGCCGCATTCGAGATCGTGCCCGGCGCGCTGCGCGTGCGCGTCCCGCGCTGAGCCTTACTCGGGCTTGGAGCTCGGCGTCGCGGGCTTCCGCCCAGGCTTCTCGAGCTTCTCGATCCGCTGCTCGAGCTCGCCGACCCGCTGCTCGAGCGCGTCGAGCCCGCGGACGCGCTTCGACAGGTCGTCGACACGCTCCTTCAGCTGGTTCGCGTTCTGCAGGAACTTCGCCGCCGCCGGGTTCTTCGTCGCCTTGCCGAGCAGGTCGTCCCCGAACGAGGCGAGCTGCGAGAGCGGGCTGTTCTTGGTCTCGGTGCTTTCCGTCGTCTCTGGCATCTGCGAGGCCTACCCTACCGTCTCACGGACGGACGACAACCGGTGTTCCGGCTCCGGCGGCGGCGAACACGCGCCGGAGCGTCGCGTTCTCGAGCCGGATGCACCCGTTCGAGCGCGCCTGCCCGATCGACGACGGGTCGTCGGTCCCGTGGATCGCGATCGGCCCGCCCTGCCGCCACCACGTGAGCACCGGCGAGTACGCCGAGATCCCGAGCGCCGCGGGCCCGTACGGCCCGGAGGGATCGTCCGGCACGAGCCGCTGGTTCACGTAGAAGCGCCCCGCCGGCGTCGGCGTGGCCGGCGAGCCGACCCCGACCCGCGCGCGCAGCACGACTCGGGCGTCCCGGTAGAGCCAGAGCCGCCGCTGGGACAGGTCGACCACGATGCGGGTGCGAACGCGCTCGAGCACGAGCGTCCCGGCACGCACCCAGCCGGTCGCGCCGTTCGGCCGCACCGGCAGCTGGACGCGGTACCAGCGGCCGCCGCAGGCACGGCCGTCGGCCTCGCCGACGATGCCGAGCACCGTCGGGTACGCGTTCGCGTTCTCCGCGCCGAAGCGCGCGACGACGGCGCGGCCGCCGGGCCGGCGAAAGGCAACGGCGCCGTGCGTCGCCCACCCCGCGTATGCGATCCGCGCCGAGCCGACCGGCACGCCGGCGCAGCCGGCCGCACGATCCGAGCGCGCCGCAGGCACGGCGACCGCCGCCGCGACGAGCAGCACGAGCGCCGGCGCCGTCGCGCTCCTTCCCATCAGCTGGTGAATCTACGCTGCTTCGATGATCGTCGCGCACCTCGATCTCGATGCGTTCTTCGCCGCCGTCGAGGAGCTCGAGGACCCGACGCTCCGCGCGGTCCCCCTGGTCGTCGGCGGCGACCCGCACGGCCGCGGCGTCGTCGCGACGGCGAACTACGTCGCACGCGAATTCGGCATCCACTCGGCGATGTCGTGCGCCGAGGCGCTGCGCCGCTGCCGCCATGCGACGTTCGTCCGGCCACGGCACCCGCTCTACCGCGACTACTCGCGGGAGGTGTGGTCGATCGTGCGCGAGATCGTGCCGTCGGTCGAGCAGACGGGGATCGACGAAGGCTACCTCGACCTCGGAGAGGTTGCGCCGGCGTTCGACGACGCCCGCGCCGTCGCCGGCGCCGTGCAGGCGGTCGTCCGCGAGCGCACCGGGCTGACCTGCTCGCTCGGCGTCGCCGGGTCGAAGGTGGTGGCGAAGATCGCGTCCGACCGCCGCAAGCCCGCGGGGCTCACCGCGGTGCGGCCGGGCCGCGAAGCGGCATTTCTCGCACCGTTCCCGATCCGCATCCTTCCGGGGGTCGGCCCACGCGCCGAGGAGCGGCTCGTCGCGGCCGGCGTCACGACGATCGGCGCGCTCGCCGCGCTCGACGATGACGCGCTGCGCACGCTGCTCCGCGGGAAGGTCGGACGGGAGCTTCGCGACCGCGCACGCGGGATCGATCCGCGCCCGCTCGAGCTCTCGATCGAGCGAATCTCGATCTCGCAGGAGGAGACGTTCCCGCAGGACATCGGCGAGGTCGAGCGTCTCCACGACGAGCTCCGCCGCATGGCTGTCGCCCTGTCGGGCTACCTCGAGCGCCGCGGCCAGGTCGCACGGACCGTGACGACCAAGCTCCGCTATCCCGACTTCTCGATCCGCACGCGGTCGACGTCGCTCACCGTCGGCACCGACGACGCGGAGCGCATCGGCTCGCTCGCCTGCGACTTGCTCGACCGTGCGCTCCGCGATCGCGCCGGACCGCTGCGGCTCGTGGGCGTCGGCGTCTCGGGGCTCGTCGAGCACGTGCAACTTTCTTTGCCGAGCAGCGTCTGAATCGTCACACGATTGACGCAAACTGCTCAATCGGAAAGACCGCCCTGCCGATTACCCTGGAAGACAGATGACGACGCCGAAGCAGCCACCCGCGCACGAGCACGACCCGAGGCGCGTCCGCGTGTTGACGCTCCGGGCGGGCGTCCCGTACGAGAGCGAGCAGCACGTCTGTGCGGCGTGCGCCCGCGTGCTCGACGAGAAGCCCGTCAAGCGCCTCGCCGCCTGAATCGGGAAGAGAACCTGCGGTTCTCATCGGGAAGAGAACCTACGGTTCCCTTCCCGAACCCATCCTTCCCTCTTTCGCCTGGTGCCGCGTTACGGCGCCACGCCTCCCGCCCGGCCAAGCCGGGCTTCGGCAGCAACCGGCGGCGCTCTGATCGCTGCTTTCTCGCCTGACCAGCATTGGTCAGGCGAGGCGCGGGTTGGCGGAAGCTCAACCCGGCAAAGCGGTCACCGGCTTCGCCGGTGACCGCACAGCACGATTGACAGGTGTCGGAGGGTGGGGTCTTGGGGAGGGAACCGGAGGTGCCCTTCCCGACCGACGTAGAGTCCGCCTTCGTGGACGGCTACTCGTTCTCGACCGACATCCGCGTGCGCTTCGCCGAGACCGACGCGCAGGGGATCGCGCACAACTCGAGCTACTTCGTCTGGTTCGAGGTCGCGCGCGTCGAGTACCTCGAGGAGTACGCACACGGCTATCAGCGGCTGCGCGACGAGGGGATCGAGGCGCTCGTGCTCGAGTCGCACGCGCGCTACATCGAGCCCGCCGTGTTCGACGACCGGCTGAAGATCCTCACGCGCTGCGTCGACATCCACGGTGCGCGCTTCCGCTACGAGTACGCGGTGCAACGCGGCGACCGCACGATCGCGGACGGGTGGACCGCACACGCGACCGTCGATGCGAAGACACTGCGCCCGACGCGCCTCCCCGCATGGCTGCTCGACGCGGTGACTAGTGCGGAGCGGTCGGAGCCGTCCCCGCCGGGGTGATCGCCGCGCCTGCCGGCGGCTGCTTCGCGTTCGTCTTCGGCTTGGGCGGCGGCTTCTTCGCGCCGACCGTGACCTGCTTCGGCACGGCGCGGTAGTAGGACGACCACGTCTGGTCGGAGAGCAGCTTCCCGTCGGGCGAGTACACCTTGCGCTCGACGCTCGTGGTCTGTGACGGCACGCCCGGATCGGTGACGAGCGTCTGGCCGACCGGCAGGTCGGGATCCTTCGTCTTCACAACCGGCGGCGGCGACACGTCGCGGAGCGGCTGCGTGACGGACTCGACACGGCGGTGCTGCGGCGTGCCGTACAGCGCGACGGTGAGCGACGACGTGCTGACCCAGGTCCGGAGCAGCAGCCAGTGGCCTGTGTCGTTCACGAACTTCAGGTCGACGTCGGGATAGTCGACCGTCGCGTCGCGCCCGAGCGGATAGTGCGAGATGTAGAGCGCGTGGTTGGTGCGTGCGGTGATCGGGAGGCCGGCCTCGAACGCAGCGTTGAACACCGTCGTCGAGACCTGGCAGACACCGCCGCCGAGCCCGGTCTCGAGCTCGCCGTTGATGATCACGGGCGCCTCGAGGAACCCCTTCGCGGCCGACCGCTCGCCGGTCGTCTGGTTGAACGAGAAGGTCGCGCCGGGGGCGATCAGCTTCTTGTCGATCATCTGCGCGACGAGCTGGACGTTGTGGATCCGGTTCGGGACGCCTCCGAAGTAGGTTTCGTACGCGCCGACGGTCCCGGTGATGCCCAGCGCGGTCGCCTGAGCAGTCGTGCGGCTCGGCTGCTGAGCGCCGTAGGGCAGGACGGCCACGCGGTTCACCGGCCGCTCGGCGGCGGCGAGAATCGCCGCGGTCGACCGGTCGACGTCGAGCGCGACGCCGGGCTGCGCCGGCACGACGCGCACCTTCCCGCCTGCGCCGACCGCCCAGTCGGCGTCCTTGGGTGCGCGGTCGAACGCCTGCTGGAGACGCCGGAGCTGCGCGGTCGCAGCCGGCCCGCCGAGCCGCAGGCCGCGGGACGCGTGCGAGAGATCGAGCAGCGTCGCGATCCGCCAGCGCGGCAGCCTGATCCGGGTCGGACCGACGCGAAGGGTCACCGGCGCCGAGACGGCGACGTTCGCCAGCCGCCGTGCACGCGCGAGCGAGGCGGACGTCACGCCCGGCGGGTCGACGGCCACCGGCAGCGCGACCGGCGTGCGCTCGAAGGAGGCGAGCGCGCCGAGCACGATGCTCGCCGCCGCCATGCGGTCGAGGATCCGGCCCGACTCGCCGCGAAGCACGACGAAATGGAGCCCGCGGCGAACGAGCCGCGCGTCGCGGTACGGCCGGTCGGTCACCTTCGCGATCTGCCCGAGCTCGTACGCGAGCGCGGCGTCGGACACCCGGGCGGACGGCGCGACGTCGGCCGGGAAGAGCTTCAGCGCGAGCCGCCGGTAGCCGCGCACGAACCCGAAGCCGTCGCCGTGGTGGCGCGCGTCGGCGACCGCGGCAGCCCAGTTCACCTGGACGCCGAGCTGCCGCGCGGAGACCAGGAAGCGGTGGGATCCGAACGTGAACGCGACCGGCGTCGCCGCCACCTGCTGCCAGCGCCGGGCGAGCTCCTGCTCAGCGGCGGCCGAGGTCAGTCCGCCGACGTCGACGCCGTCGACGCGGGTGCCCTTCGCGAGCCGATCGGACGAGCCCGCGAAGAGGAAGCCGACGACCACCCCGGCGAGGGCGACGGCCACGCCGAGCCAGGCCAACCGGGTCCAGAAGCGCTTGCGCGCGGCAGCGCGACGGCGTGCCCGAATAGCCGGGGAGGTGGCGGCCACGGCCGCAGAAGCTTAGCGGCTGTTCTGACCTCTAGAACACCCGGCCGGCTCTCCGGCCGAAGAAAAAGTGCCAGGCACCGAGGTGCCTGGCACTGGCTCTCGCGATCAGCGCGGCGCGGGCGCCAGCGTGGCACGTCTCGTCGTCAAGGAGTACGAGCCAGTTCTGCCGGAGGCGGTCCTGAAGAGCACATTGTTGCCCGCGATCGCCGTCAACGTGATTTGCCCCGTGCCGTGCACCAACGTCGGCGGCCCGATCGACGGGTCGATGCCGTCGAGGTCGTCGACCGTGTCGAGGATCATCCCGATCGATTGGAAGTCGCTGTTTCCCCCCTCGACGCAACTGTCCGGCTTCCCGAACGCACAACCTGCGTTCCCCGCGTAGACGTCCCGCTCGAGGTGACCGTTCGACCGTGTGTACAGCGTCCTGGCCGCGATCAACCCGCTCGGAAAGGGAAGATTGCTCATCTCGGCGACCGGAATCGTCACGATCCTGGACGGAGCAGCCGCGCTGTCTTGGGTCTTCGTTGTCCCACCGCTCCCACGAAGAACCGAGCCGACTACGACCGCCACAACGGAGCCAACGGCCGCGAAGAGCAGCAAACGCCGCTTCATCCGCCGCGTCAAAAGACGAACAATTCGACGCCGCCGGAGACGTTCAGCTCGACGCCGGTGATATACGACGCGAGATCGGAGCAGAGGAACGCGATCGCGTTCGCGATGTCCTGCGGCTCCCCGGGACGTCGGAACACCGTGCGCTTGGCGATGCGCTCGTTCATCGCCGGATTCGCCAGGTGGAACGCCTCCGTGCCGATGATCCCCGGCACGATCGCGTTGCAGGTGATGCCGTGTCGGCCGCCCTCCATCGCGAGCGTCTTCGTCAGGCCGAGCAGGCCGGCCTTGGTCGTCGAGTAGGACGCCTGGCCG
>DATBIC010000097.1:0-3377 GCA_036557145.1 Gaiellaceae bacterium | reverse complement strand
GCCGTTCGCGCTGATCACGGGGTTCGTGCTCGTGCTGCTGCTCAACGCGGCGATGCTGGAGCTCACCTCGCGGATCGCGCCGAGCGCGATCTCGGTCGACGCCTTCGGCTGGGCGCTCGTCGCCGCGTTGATCGCGTCCGCCGTGACGGTCGTGCTCGACGTCGTCGCCGGGACGAACGACGACGACACGTACACCTTCCGCGTGATCCAGCGAATCGCGCGCCGCGCGAAGGACCGCGTCGAGACGAACGTGCCCGGGATCATCTTTCTCGAGATCGACGGCCTGGCGCTGCCGGTGCTGCGGCGCGCGATGCGCGACGGCAACGCGCCGGTGATGGCGCGCTGGCTCGAGCACGGGACGCACCGCCTCGACGAGTGGGAGACCGACCTGTCGTCCCAGACCGGCGCGAGCCAGGCGGGGATCCTGCTCGGCTCGAACGAGAACATCCCGGCGTTTCGGTGGGTCGAGAAGGAGACGGGCACGGTGATCGCCTGCTCGGCGCCCGCCGACTGCGCCGAGATCGAGCGGCGCCACGCCACCGGGATCGGGCTGCTCGTGAACGGCGGCGCGAGCCGCGGCAACCTGCTCTCCGGCGAGGCCGACCACATGATTCTCACGGTCAGCCGGATCGACGAGGAGAAGGGCGCGAACCCCGGCTACCGCGCGTTCCTCGCCAACGGCTTCAACGTCACTCGGGTGCTCGTGCTGTTCACCTGGGAGGTGATCCTCGAGGTGCTCGCGTCGTCCCGCGCCGCCCGCCGCGACGTTCGCCCTCGGGGCCACCGCGGCGGCATCTATCCGCTGCTGCGCGCGACGATGTGCGTGTTCGTCCGCGACCTGATCGTCTACGGCGTCCTCTCCGACATGATGAAAGGCCGGCCTGCCGTCTATGCGACCTTCTCGAGCTACGACGAGGTCGCGCACCACTCCGGTCTCGAGCGCGCCGACACGCTGGAGGCGCTGCGCAAGCTCGACGAGCAGTTCGGGCGGATCGAGCGTGCGCTTCGCTACGCGGCGCGCCCGTACGAGCTCGTCGTGCTCTCCGACCACGGGCAGACCCAGGGAGCGACGTTCAAGCAGCGCAACGGCATCGGCCTCGGCGAGCTCGTCGAGAACGCACTCGAGGGCGGGAACGTCACCGAGGTCGCGGACGGCGACGAGCAGACGAAGATGGTCGGCCACGCGTTGGGCGAGGCGACGGGCCATAAGGCGAAGCGGGCCAAGAACGACGTCTCCGACCGCCATGTCGTCGTCCTCGGCTCGGGCAACCTCGGGCTCGTCTACCTGATGGAGGAACAGCGGCGGCTGACGCTCGAGGAGATCGAGGAGCGCCATCCCAAGCTGCTGCCGGCGCTGCGCGAGCATCCGCACGTCGGCTTCCTGCTGGTGCGGTCGGCCGAGCACGGCGCGGTCGTGCTCGGCCGGAGCGGCGCGCGCTATCTCGCCGACGACCGCGTCGTCGGCGAGGATCCGCTGGCGACCTTCTCGCCGAACGCGGCGGCGCACCTGCGGCGCACCGACGGCTTCGAGCACGTCGCCGACATCATGGTCAACAGCTTCTACGACCCGCAGCTCGACGAGGGGTGCGCCTTCGAGGAGCTGATCTCGTTCCACGGCGGCATGGGAGGCCCGCAGACGCGGCCGTTCATCCTCCATCCCGTCGGCCTCCGGATGCCGGAGGCGCCGGTGGTCGGCGCTGCGGCCGTCCACGGCCTGCTCGCCGGCTGGCGGGGGCTGCTACAGGGCGACAACACCGTCGCCGCGGGTGCGAACGGGGCAGGAGATGCAGGCCTGTCCGGTGAACCCCGGTAGCACTATCCGCGCGACCACCGACCCACAGCGCGGCCGCGGCCGCAGATGAGGCTCAAGTTCTGGCAGCACGGGCCGTCCGACCCGGCCCTGGCGGGCGAGGGCGACGTGCACGTCGACCAGGTCGTCGTCCAGCTCGACGACGAGCAGCTGAAGGAGCTGTCGAGCGTGTTCTCGGCGCCGCGCTGGCTGCGCGACCTCGGCCTGGCCGCGTGGTTCCTCGTCGGCGTTGCCCTGCTCTTCGTCGGCCTGACCTGGGTGCTGGGGATCACGTCGACGATCGTCGAGCCGGTGATCACCGGCGGGATCGTCGCGATCGTCGCCTCGCCGGCGGTCACGTGGCTGCACCGCCACCGCGTGCCGCGGGCGCTGGGCGCGCTGATCGTCCTGCTCGCGCTGGCGGCGGTCGGCGTACTGATCCTCCTGCTCGTCCTCGGCGGCCTCTCCGCCGAGAGCGACAAGATCTCGACCGCCGTCGGCGCCGCCGCCGACAAGATCCAGTCCTGGATGCAGAGCGTCGGCGTCGACTCGTCGGCCGCGTCGAACGCCAACGCGAACGTGTCCGCGTCGGTGCCGTCGATCATCTCGACCCTGTTCAAAGGCGTCGCGGCGGGCATCCAGGGCATCGCGTCGCTCGCCTTCGGCGTGTCGTTCACCCTCTTCGCGCTCTTCTTCCTGCTCAAGGACGGGCCTGCCTTCCGCGCCTGGCTCAACCGCCACCTCGGCGTTCCGCACACGGTCGCCAACACGATCACGGGCGGCGTCGTCACCGCCATGCGCCGCTACTTCCTCGGCGTCACGATCGTCGCCTCGTTCAACGCGGTCGTCGTGGGGATCGGCGCCTGGGTGCTCGGCGTCCCGCTGGCAGGCACGATCGCCGTGGTCACGTTTGTGACCGCGTACGTCCCGTTCATCGGCGCGGTCGTCGCCGGCGCCTTCGCCGTGCTGCTCGCGCTCGGCACCCAGGGGACGACCACGGCCGCGATCATGCTCGTGATCGTCATCCTGGCCAACGGGGCGCTCCAGAACATCGTGCAGCCGATCGCGATGGGCGCGACCCTGCGGATGAACCCGCTGCTGATCCTGGTGGTGACGATCTCCGCCGGGGCGTTCTTCGGGATGGTCGGCATGGTGGTCGCTGCGCCGCTGACCTCGGCCGCGATCCATATCTCCGCCGATCTCGGCCGGGCGCGCACCGTCGCGCGGCGGACGCAGCTCGCCGAGCCGGTGGTCGCAGAGCAGCCGGGCTGACGCCCGCGGGCCGGGCGTTTAGGGTGCGCCCATGACCGAGAGCCTGCCGATCGCCGGCGCCCAGCCGGTGCCGGAAGGGAAGTCGCGCAAGCGCCGGTTCGTCGAGATCGCGATCTGGTTCGCCGCGATCGCGGTCGTGATCGTGATCCTCGACCTGCTCGGCGTCGACGTCACCGGCTGGCTCTCCGACCTGTGGGATCAGATCAAGGCCGTCCCGGTCAGCTACATCGTCGCAGGCCTCGTCTTCCAGACGCTGCAGACGTGCTTCGCGGGGCTCTCGTACTACGGGATCCTCGCGGCGGCGTACCCCGGCCGC
>DATBIC010000096.1:0-11773 GCA_036557145.1 Gaiellaceae bacterium | reverse complement strand
CTCGTCGAAGGCCGGCGAGCTGCGCGCGACTGTCGAAGGATTCCCGCGCATCGCCGCGTTGAAGGCCGTCGCGCATGCACGCTGCCCGGCGGTCGGGGAAGACGTGCGCGCCCCGCTTCGCCGGCTCAGCGACGGCGAACGGACGAACCTGCTCGCCGCCGTGGCGGACGCCTACGAAAGATCGTCCATCGCCTGACGCGCGCGGGCGTGCACGTCTGCGCGCCGTGTGTCGACATCCTCCTCGGCCGCCGGCGAAGGCTCGTCCGGTCCCGCGTCCGCAGAACGCGTCTCGGCGAGCTTCGCCCTCAGGTCGTCTGCCGGTGAGGACGCGGCCGCGCGTTCGCGGCGCCGTCGAAGCAGCGCCCCGAGCCCGAGTCCGCCGAAGAGCAGCGCGAGCAGGCGCCTCACGCCGCCGATGCTACACTCCCGCAGCTTCTCGCCACGCCCGTCGCGCCGTTCGCCGAAGCGGCGCCAAGGAGGCGGGGCCGACTCAGTCCATGAGAAGGAGGAATTCGGCGTGAACGAGTACGAGATCATGCTGCTGCTGGACCCGGAGCTCCCGGAGGAGCGCGGCAACGAGGTCATCCAGCGCGTCCGCGACTCCGTCGAGGGTGCAACGGGCACGTGGGACGGCCACGAGCCGTGGGGGCGCCGGCACCTCGCGTACGAGATCGATCACAAGCGCGAGGCCGTCTACCACCTCCTGCTCTTCACGACGACGCCGGAAGCGCTCGCCGAGATCACCCGCGTCCTGAAGATCACGGACGGCGTGGTGCGCCACCTCGCGGTCCGCCGGGTCAAGGGTGGCCACACGAAGCCGCCGGCGGCGCCGCCCGCTCCGGCCCCTACCGCACGGGCCGCGTCCGCGTCCGCCGGTGACAGCGACGAGGCCGCCGAGTAGCCTGGGGCGAGTCTAGGGAGAGGAGCAGCGAGACCATGGCCAACATCAACCGCGTCGTCCTCGTCGGGAACCTGACCCGCGACCCGGAGCTGCGGCACACGCCGTCGGGAACGTCCGTCTGCGGCCTGCGGATCGCCGTCAACACGCGGCGCAAGGACAGCTCGACGGGCCAGTGGACCGAGAAGCCGAACTACTTCGACATCACCGTCTGGGGCCAGCAGGGAGAGAACTGCGCGCAGTACCTCTCGAAGGGCCGGCCGGTCGCGATCGACGGTCGGCTGGAATGGCGCGAGTGGGACGCGCAGGACGGCACGAAGCGCCAGGCCGTCGAGGTGATCGCGGACAGCGTCCAGTTCCTGGGCGGCCGCGGCGACGGGGCAGGCGACGGCGGCAACCAGTTCGTGCCCGCCGGCGCGCAGAGCGGCGCCGACGCCGACTTCCAGTCGGCCGACGACGACATTCCCTTCTAAGGAGACGATGTGGCAGCACCGAAGTCAGAGCGCACGAGCAGGCCGAAGCGCGGCGCCCCAACCGGCGGAGGTCGCCGCAAGTCCTGCTTCTTCTGCAAGTCGAAGGTCGACGAGATCGACTACAAGAACGTGAACGAGCTGCGGCGCTACGTCTCGGAGCGCGGCAAAATCCGCTCGCGCCGGATCAGCGGCGCCTGCCGGCGCCACCAGCGCCAGGTCGCGGTCGCGGTGAAGCGCGCACGCGAGATCGCCCTGCTGCCCTACGTCGGAGACCGGTAGGCGACCGTCGTGGAGGTGATCCTCAAGCAGGACGTCGACGCGCTCGGCCTGCGCGGCGAGGTGGTGAACGTCGCGCGCGGGTACGCGCGCAACTACCTGCTCCCGCGCGGACTGGCCGAGACGGCGACGCCTGCGCTCGTCCGCGAGCTCGAGAAGCGGGACACGCAGCGTGCGCGCCACGAGGCGAAGACGGCCGACGAGGCGAAGGCGATCGCCGCGCGGCTCGAGGCGCTCGAACTCCGGTTCGACGTCAACGCCGGGCCGACCGGGTCGCTGTTCGGCTCCGTGACGGCGACGAACGTCGCCGACCGCCTCTGGGAGCAGGAGAAGATCCGCGTCGACCGCCGGAAGATCCAGATGGAGACGATCAAGCGCGTCGGCCGCCACACCGCCCCCGTGGAGCTGTTCGCGGACGTCACCGCCGTGCTGCACCTGGCGGTGGCGCCGGAGGGCGAAGAGCTGCCGAGCGAGGAGGAGCTCGCCGCGCTCGAAGCGGCGGAGGCCGAGGCCGCCCGCGCGGAAGCGGAGGCGAAGGCGGCCGAGGACGCGGCCGCCGCACCGGTGCCCGAGGCGGTGGAGCCCGAGCCCGCCGCCAGCGAGCCGGACGCGGACGCCGAGGCGGACGCGCAGCCGGCGCTCGAGCCGGCCGACGCCGCCGAGCCGCCCGCGTAGGCAGGGTTTTCCACAGGCTCCGAGGCGCCTGTGGATAGATCGTCACGCAATCGGCACGGACCGCCTCGATCCACAGCACCGTCCACGGCCTGTGGAACGAGCGCGAAAGTCCGCGCTCGCAGCGTCCTTTTCCTCCACCTTGCATTGCGAACACCCGTTCTGATATCCCTGCAAGCTATGGCCTTCGTGGGATGTGAACGGCGTTGTGCACACCGTTGAGAACGGGACGGAAGACGGCTTGACTAGACGCCACATGGCAATGCCTGCCCAGGCGCTCGCGACCGCCCCGATCCCGCCGCAGAACCTCGACGCCGAGGAATCCGTGCTCGGCGCGATGATGCTCTCGCCGCTCGCGATCGGGGCGGTCACCGAGTCGACGAGCCTGTCCGCGGCCGACTTCTACCGGGAGAGCCACGGCCTGATCTACCGGGCGATCATCGCGCTCTACGCGAAGGGCGAGCCGGTCGACGCGATCACCGTCGTCGACGAGCTCGACCGCACCGGCGCGCTCGCCGACATCGGGGGTGCAGACCGGGTGCACGAGCTGGCGGCGCTCGTCCCTGCGGCCTCGAACGCCCCCCACTACGCACGGATCGTCAGCGAGATGGCGACGCTGCGGGGGCTGATCCGCGCGGGCAACGACATCGCCCGGCTCGGCTTCGACCGCCCCGGCGAGACGATCGAGCTGGTCGACCGCGCCGAGCAGATCGTCTTCGACCTCTCGCAGCAGCGGGTGTCGAGCGAGTTCGCGCACATCGACGAGCTGCTCAAGGACTCGTTCGAGACGATCACGAAGCTCTACGAGGCCGGCACCGAGATCACGGGGACGCCGTCGGGCTTCCGCGACCTCGACCGGCTGACCTCCGGCTTCCAGCCGGGCAACCTCGTGATCGTCGCGGCGCGCCCGTCGATGGGCAAGTCCGCGCTCGCGCTCTGCATGGCCGCGAACGTCGCCGTGCGCCACGAGAAGCCGGTCGCGCTGTTCACGCTCGAGATGTCGAAGGCGGAGGTGACGCAGCGGCTGATGTGCTCGGAGGGCAAGGTCGAGTCGCAGCGGCTTCGCACCGGAAAGCTCGCCGTCGACGACTGGCCGCGCTTGACCACGGCGTGCGACAAGCTCGCGAAGGCGCCGATCTACGTCGACGACACCGGCTCGATCACGATGATGGAGATTCGCTCGAAGCTGCGGCGGCTCAAGATGCGCGAGCCGGAGCTGTCGCTCGTGATCGTCGACTACCTGCAGCTGATGACGAGCGGAACGACCGTGGAGAACCGCGTGCAAGAGGTGTCGCAGATCTCGCGCGCGCTGAAGGTGCTCGCGCGCGACCTCGAGGTGCCGATCGTCGCGCTCTCGCAGCTCTCCCGCGCCGTCGAGCAGCGCCACGACAAGCGCCCGATCCTGTCGGATCTGCGAGAGTCGGGCTCGATCGAGCAGGACGCCGACCTCGTGATGTTCGTGTACCGCGACGAGTACTACAACCCCGAAGAGACCGACTCCGCCGGCGTCGCCGAGCTCATCCTGGCGAAGCACCGAAACGGCGCGACCGGCCTCGAGAAGCTCGCCTTCCAGAAACGCTACGCCAAGTTCGCCGACCTGGCCGCGGCGGCATGATGACGACGGTCTGGCTCTCCCCCTCTGCGACCTCGTTCTCGTGCCTCTGCGAACCATGCCTCGAGGCTGCTCGGCGTAGTGGCGCGTTGTTCTCCGAAGCCCTCCAGGCCGCGAGCGTCCGCGGCTCCGTCGGCAAGGACACCGCGCTCGGCGTCGTTCGCTGCGCCGCAGGGCACGAGATCGTCCTGCGGCGCGGCGAGCAGCCGCCCGCGCTCGCCCGCCGCGACGAGCGCCAGCTCCAGCTGACCTAGACTTCCGTCGTGCCGTCGACCGTCGTCGTGGGCGCGCAGTGGGGCGACGAGGGCAAGGGCAAGATCGTCGACCTGCTCGCGCAGGGCTCGGACATCGTCTGCCGCTACCAGGGCGGGCCGAACGCCGGGCACACGATCGTCGCCGACGGCGAGACGTTCAAGATCCGCCAGACGCCGAGCGGCGTCATCTCCGGCAAGACCTCGGTGATCGGTGCCGGGTGCGTCGTCGACCCACAGGTGCTGCTCGACGAGCTCGACGAGCTGGCAGCCCGCGGCATCGACACCTCGGTCGTCGTCGTCTCCGGCAACGCGCACCTGATCATGCCCTGGCACGTCGCCATCGACCAGGCGTCCGAACGGCGCCTCGGCTCGCTGCAGATCGGCACGACCCGGCGCGGAATCGGCCCGGCGTACGCCGACAAGGCGTCGCGGATCGGCATCAGGGTGCAGGACGTGCTCGACGCGAAGATCCTCCGGCAGAAGCTCGAGGTCGCGCTCGCGGAGAAGAACGTCTGGCTGGCGAAGGTGTACGAGGTCGAGCCGTTCGACCTCGAGGAGGTCTGGGAGCGCACGGCGGCGCTCGCCGAGCGGCTCGCTCCCTACGTGGGCGACGTCTCGCTACTCGTCGATCAGGCGCTGCGGGACGGGAAGCGCGTCCTCTTCGAGGGCGCGCAGGCGACGCTGCTCGACCTCGACCACGGCTCGTATCCGTTCGTCACGTCGTCCAACCCGATCGCGTCGGGCGCGCCGACGGGCGTCGGCATCGGGCCGACGCGGATCGACCGGGTGCTGGGCGTCTCGAAGGCATACGTCACGCGTGTCGGCGAGGGCCCGTTCCCGTCGGAGATCGCCGGGCCGGACCAGGAGCGGCTGCGCGAGCTCGGCGGCGAGTACGGCACGGTCACCGGCCGCGAGCGCCGCTGCGGCTGGCTCGACCTGGTCGCGCTGCGCTACGCCGTGCGCGTCAACGGAATGACGGCGCTCGCGCTGACGAAGCTCGACGTGCTGTCGGCGTTCGACGAGCTCCCCGTCTGCGTCGCCTACCGGCTTCCGGACGGACGCGAGACGCGCGATTTTCCTGCCCACCAGTCGGACTTCCACCACGCGGAACCGGTCTGGCAGGTGCTGCCGGGGTGGCGGCAGCAACTCGACGACGCGACCACCGTCAGCGACCTCCCGGCGGCCGCCTGCGCCTACGTCGCGTTCGTCGCCGACGACCTCGAGGTCCCGGTCGAGCTCGTGGGCGTGGGCGCGGCGCGCGAGCGCGTCCTCGCCTGAGCGGGGTGCTCGCCGCGAGCGGCAACACCGCGGTCGACGTCGTGCTGATCCTCTCGGCGACCGTGCCGGTCGTGATCACGATCGTCCTCGCGTGGTACGTGCTGCGCGGGAAGCGGAACGATCCGGACGAGCGGCTCTGGCGCCTGCAGGATGCCGAGCGCCGCCGCACGAAAGAGCGTCAGAACCCGCCCGAGTAGGATCGCCCGATGAACGTGCTGCTCGTCGGCTCCGGTGCACGCGAGCACGCGCTCGCGTGGCGGCTCGCGCAGAGCCCGAGCCTCACCGAGCTGCATGCGGCCCCTGGCAATCCCGGGATCGCGGCGCTCGGCGTGTGCCATCCCGTGCGGCCGGACGACGGCGACGGGCTGCTCGCGCTCGCGCTCTCGCTCGAGACCGAGCTGGCGATCATCGGGCCCGAGGGGCCGCTCGTCGCCGGAGTCGCCGACGATCTCCGCCGCAACGGCATCGCCGTGTTCGGCCCGAGCGCCGCCGCGGCACGGATCGAGGGGTCGAAGTCGTTCGCCAAGGAGGTGCTGCGGGCCGCCGGCGTCCCGGCGGCCGAGGCGCTCTCGGTCGCGAGGCCGCCGTGCGTGATCAAGGCGGACGGCCTGGCGGCCGGCAAGGGCGTCTTCGTGTGCCGGACGGGCGACGAGCTCGAGGCGGCGCTCCGGGCCGTCCAGGCGCTCGGAGGCGGCGTGGTGATCGAGGAGCTGCTCGAAGGGCGCGAGGTGTCGGTGTTCGCGCTGTCGGACGGCCGCGAGGTCGTTGCCGTGGCCGCCGCCCAGGACTTCAAGCGGATCGGCGACGGGGACACCGGCCCGAACACCGGCGGGATGGGCGCGTACTCGCCGGTGCCGTGGCTCGAGGACATCGGCGCGGTGATCGAGGGCGTGCACCGCCCCGTGATCGCCGAGCTCCACCGCCGCGGCACGCCGTTCGTGGGCTGCCTGTTCGCGGGGCTGATGATCACGGACGAGGGGCCGAAGGTGCTCGAGTTCAACGCCCGGTTCGGCGACCCGGAGACCCAGGTGCTCGTCCCGCGCCTGCAGGGCGACCTGCTCGAGGTGCTCGCGGCGGCGGCGCGCGGCGATCTCTCGGGGACGGCTGTGGCCGCGGACGCGTCGTCGGCCGTGACCGTCGTGCTCGCCTCGCCCGGCTACCCGGGTTCGAGCGACTACGCGGGCGTGACGATCAACGGGCTCGACGCGGCCGAGGCGGGCGGCGCCCTCGTCTTCCAGGGCGGGACGGCGGTGAGGGACGGGCGCGTGGTGACGACAGGCGGCAGAATCGTCTCCGTGACCGGGAGAGGATCGTCCGTGGCCGAGGCGCGCGCGAGCGCGTACCGCGCGGTCGAGCTCGTGTCCTTCGACGGTGCGCGATTCAGGCGCGACATCGCGGCGGGCGCCGATGAGTGAGCCGCTGGTCGGCATCCTCGTCGGCTCGGAATCCGACCGGGCCCGCGTGCAGCCCGCCGCCGACGAGCTCGACGCGCGCGGGATCGGCTGGGAGCTCGAGGTGCGCTCGGCGCACAGGACGCCCGACGACGTCGCCGAGTACGCCCGCACGGCCGCCGGACGCGGGATCAAGGTGCTGATCTGCGGCGCCGGTCTCGCCGCCGCGCTGCCCGGCGTCGTCGCCGCACACACGGAGCTGCCGGTGATCGGCGTCCCGCTGCGGTCGTCGCTCTCGGTGCTCGACGGGCTCGATGCGCTGCTGTCGATCGTCCAGATGCCGCCGGGCGTCCCGGTGGCGACGGTCGGCGTCGACAACGCGAAGAACGCGGCGGTGCTCGCGGCGCGGATCCTGGCGCTGACCTGACGGGCGCCGGCCTCGGCGCGCTCTACACTGGCCGGAGTGATCGCCCGCTACTCCCGCCCGGAGATGTCTCGCATCTGGTCGGAGGAGGGCAAGCTCGAGCGCTGGCTCGAGGTCGAGCTCGCAGCCCTCGACGGCTGGGCCGACCTCGGCGCCGTCCCGGCCGCCGACGTCGTCGCGATCCGCGAGCGCGCGGTGCCGCCGACCGCCGAGCGCGTCGCCGAGCTCGAGCGGACGACCGACCACGATCTCGCCGCGTTCGTCGACGCGGTCGGCGAGCAGCTCGGCCCCGAGTCTCGCTGGGTGCACTACGGGCTCACGTCGTCGGACGTCCTCGACACGGCACTCGCGCTGCAGATCCGCGACGGCGGCGCGCTGCTCGTGGCCGGCATCGAGCGCGCGCTGGACGCTGTGATCCGGCGCGCCGAGGAGCACCGCCGCTCGATCTGCATCGGCCGCTCGCACGGGGTCCACGCGGAGCCGACGACGTTCGGCTGGAAACTGGCGGGCTGGGCGTTCGAGCTCGATCGTGCCCGCCGCCGCCTCGACGCCGCGCTCGAGACGTGCCGGGTCGGCCAGCTCTCGGGAACGGTGGGGACCTACGGAGCGATCGACCCGCGGGTCGAGGAGGTCGCGTGCGCCCGGCTCGGGCTCGAGCCCGACCCCGCTTCGACCCAGGTGATCGCGCGTGACCGGCACGCCGAGCTGCTCTGTGCGCTGGCGGTGTGCGCGGCTTCCCTCGATCGCTTCGCCACCGAGATCCGCCACCTGGCGCGAACGGAGGTGCGCGAGGTCGAGGAGCCCTTCGCCCCCGGGATGAAGGGATCCTCCGCGATGCCGCACAAGCGCAACCCGAAGGTCGCCGAGCGCATCTCCGGGCTCGCGCGGGTCGTGCGTGCGACGGCCGACGTCGGCCTCGAGAACGTCGTTCTCTGGCACGAGCGCGACATCTCCCACTCCTCCGCCGAGCGGGTCGTCATCCCCGACGCGTTCCTAGCACTCGACTACATGCTCGATCGTTTCGCGTGGCTCGTCGACGGCCTCGTCGTGCACCCGGACCGCATGGAGCGGAACCTGTGGGCCTCCCACGGCCTCTTCTTCTCGCACCGGCTGCTGCTCGCGCTGGTCGAGCACGGCCTCGGCCGCGGCGAGGCGTATCGGATCGTGCAGCGGGACGCGATGCGTTCCTGGGACGAGGAGCTCGACTTCGAGGAGCTCGTCCGCGCCGACCCCGAGATCACCGGCCGCCTGCCGGCGTCGAGCCTCGACGATGTCTTCGACCTCGACGCAACGATTGCGCAACTCGACGGAGCATTCGATCGCCTACGCCGTCTCGACCCGAAGGAGGTTCCCGTCAATGCCTGAGGCGCTTCACGTCGGCAGCGGCAAGGTCCGCGAGCTCTATGCCGTCGACGACCGGCACCTGCGGCTCGTCGCAAGCGACCGCATCTCGACGTTCGACGTCGTGCTGCCCACCGCGATTCCGGACAAGGGCCGCGTCCTCACCGGACTCTCCGGCTTCTGGTTCGCGCGCACCAGACCGATCGTCCCGAATCACCTGCTCGCGCTGGGCGACGACGGCCGCACGACGGAGTGCAGGCGGCTCGAGATGCTGCCGATCGAGTGCGTCGTCCGCGGATACCTCGCGGGATCGGGCTGGAGCGACTACTGCAAGACGGGCACGGTCTGTGGGCACCGGCTGCAGGACGGGCTCGTCGAGAGCGAGCAGCTGCCGGAGCCGATCTTCACACCGGCGACGAAAGCGACGACGGGGCACGACGAGAACATCGACCGCGAGACGGCGGCAGAGCTGATCGGTGTCGAGCGGTTCGACGAGGTCGAGCAGACCGCGCTCGACCTGTACCGCTTCGCGTCGGACTACGCGCGCGAGCGCGGGATCATCCTCGCGGACACGAAGCTCGAGCTCGGGATCGACGAGACAGGCGCGCTGGTGCTCGCCGACGAGGCGTTCACGCCGGACTCCTCGCGCTTCTGGCCGGCCGACGAGTACCGGCCCGGCGGGTCGCAGCCGTCCTTCGACAAGCAGTTCGTGCGCGACTACTGCGAGTCGCTCGGCTGGGACAAGACCGAGCCCGGCCCCGAGCTACCCGACGACGTCGTTGCAGGCACGCGACAGCGCTACATCGAGGCGTTCGAGCGCCTCACGGGCATCGACTTCGCGGCGTACCTCGAACGCCCGGGCGTGGTGCTCGAGTGAGGGCGACGGTCCTCGTCCGTCCGAAGCCGGGCATCCTCGATCCGCAGGGGCAGGCCGTGTCGAGCTCGCTGCGCCACCTCGGCTTCGACGTCGCGGAGACGCGCGTCGGCAAGGTGGTCGACGTCGAGCTCGCCACCGACGACCCCGTCGAGGCCCGCAGCCAGCTCGAGGCGATGTGCGACCGCCTGCTCGCGAATCCCCTGATCGAGAGCTACGCGATCGAGCTCGAGGCGGAGTGAACGCCTCCGCCGACCGGCCGGTGGTCGCGGTCGTCGTCTTCCCGGGGTCGAACGACGACCGGGATGCCCAGCACGCGCTCGCACGCCTCGGCGCCGACGCGCACCGCGTCTGGCACACCGAGCCGAGCCTGCCCGCGGACACCGGCGCCGTCGTCCTGCCGGGCGGGTTCTCGTACGGCGACTACCTCCGCTGCGGTGCGATCGCACGCTTCTCTCCGGTGCTCGAGGCGGTCACGCGGTTCGCGCGCGACGGCGGGCCCGTGCTCGGGATCTGCAACGGCTTCCAGATCCTCACCGAGGCCGGCCTGCTGCCGGGCGTCCTCCGCCCGAACCGGTCACTGGCGTTCGTCTGCCGGGACGTGCCGGTGAGGGTCGAGCCGGCGGACACACCGCTGCTCGGGCGCTGCCGTCCGGGCGAGGTGCTCACGCTCCCGGTCAAGCACGGCGAGGGGTGCTGGTTCGCCGACGACGAGCTGCTCGCTGAGCTCGAGTCGGGCGGCCGGATCGCCCTGCGCTACGCAAGCGGCGCGAATCCGAACGGGTCGGTCGCCGACGTGGCCGGCGTGCTCAACGCCGACGGCAACGTGCTCGGGCTGATGCCGCACCCGGAGCATGCCGTCGACCCGCTGCTCGGCTCGACCGACGGAGCGCTGATCCTGGGCTCGATTGTCGATGCAGCACGGCTGACGGCAACCGTCTAGGCCCCACCTCCGACCGTGGCGGCGAACGCTTCGGCGAGGTCGGGCCGGCGGGCGAGCTCCGCCCGCAGCCGCTCCAAATCGCGCTCGCGCAACGTCACCGGGCCGCGCCGGACGACACCGTCGGTCGAGTAGGCGATCCGCACGAGTCGTTCGCCGCGGTCGTTCTCGAGCAGCTCCACGAGCGACGAGAAGCGCTGGTCGCCGGCGCGCTGCGGAATACTGAGGCGATCGAGCACGGTCGCGGCGCCCCAAGGCGTCGCAACCGTCTTGCGCGTCTTCGTCGTCGTCTTGCTGCGGTTCTCGGACACGATTCGACCGTAGCGCCGAACGTGTGACGTGTGGGAAACGCGACCGTGTCGAAAGCGCGCCGAACAATCCACAGCCCGTCGGGGGCGGACTAGTCGTCGATCGCCACGTGCCCGGGCTCGGCGGCCACCCGCGCGAGCCATACGCGGATCGCCGGATAGCGCTCGAGCTCGAACCCGCCCTCGGGTGCGACGTGCGTATAGGCGTAGAGGCTGATGTCCGCGAGCGTCATCGCCCCGCCGACGAGCCAGTCGCGGCCGGCGAGATGGCGCTCCATCGCGTCGAGCGCCCGGTAGCCGCCTGCCCTGCGGCTCTCGATCCGCTCGGCGTATCGCTGCGGCTCTCCCGAGTAGGCGAGCCAGAACCGAACGACGGCGAGCGTCGGCTCGTGCTCGTACTGCTCGAAGAACTGCCACTGGAGGATCTGGGCGCGCTCGTACGCATCGCCGGGGACGAACCGTGACCTGCCGCCGAAGTACCAGAGGATCGCGTTCGACTCCGCGAGCGGCCGACCGTCGTCCAGCACGACCGTCGGCACCCGGAGCGCGGGGTTGAGCCCACCGAGCAGCTCCGGCCGGCCCGAGCGGTCGAGCACGTCGACGTCGCGGCGCTCGTACGCGATCCCGAGGTGCGCCAGCAGGAGCCGCACCTTGTAACAGTTGCCCGAGATCGGGCTGTTGTAGAGAAGCGGCACGGTCTACGCTCGCTGATCATGCCCGACGGCGACCTCGACGAGATCCGCTCGCTGCTCGACGCACCTTCCCCGGCCGTGCTGACCACGTACCGGAAGGACGGGAGCGCGCTCGTGACACCCGTCTGGTTCCGCTTCACCGGCGAGGCGTTCGAGGTCGTGATCGCAGAGGGCGACGTGAAGCTCGCGCACCTGGCGCGCGACAGCCGGTGCACGCTGGTCGTGTTCGAGGCGGTGCCGCCGTTCCGCGGCGTCGAGGTGCGCGGCGAGCCCGACCTGGTAGTGGGGGACGTCACCGCCGCGCGTGCCGACATCGCCGGGCGCTACCTCGGAGCAGACG
>DATBIC010000095.1:0-3184 GCA_036557145.1 Gaiellaceae bacterium | reverse complement strand
GCGTTCACGGTCACGCCGCCGCAGCGAACGGGCTCGTTCAGCGGGACGACGGCGTCCTTGCCGCCCGGAACGGGAATCACGCCGCGTGCGTGGACCGGGAAGCCGAGCTCGCGGGCCTCGGCGAGGTCGCGGATCACCCCGTCGACGACGAAGGCGACGATGCCGCGCCGCTGCGCGACCGCGAGCACGTTGCCGCCGGCGACTGCGTGGTCGACGTCTCCCGCCTCGACGACGACGACCGAGCCCGGCGCGGCGCGGTGAACGGCCGCGTGCACCATCAGGTTGTCGCCGGGCGGACAACGGACGGTGAACGCTGGGCCGGCGACCCGCGGCGCGCCGGGCCACAGCGGCCGGATGCCGATGTCCATCACCTGCGCGCGGCCGAGGAGGTCGGCGAGCGTGGTCGTCGGAATGCCGGCGAGCGCGGTCACAGGGCCCGCCCGGTCCGGTGCAGCTGCGCGTAGATGCTGCGCGCCGTCTTCGCCGGCACGCCGGGCACGCCCTCGAGCTCCTCGGCGCTCGCGTCGAGGACCCGTTCTGCCGAGCCGAAGTGGCGCAGCAGCGCCCGCCGCCGCGCCGGCCCCACGCCGTCGAGCTGGTCGAACATCGACTCGCGCGCCACGGCGTCGCGGCGCTGGCGATGGAAGGTGATCGCGAACCGGTGCGCCTCGTCGCGGATCCGCTGCAGGAGCTGCAGCCCCGGTGAGTGCTCCGGCAGGAGCACCGGCTCCGGCCGTCCGGGGACGAACACCTCCTCGATCCGCTTCGCGAGCGCGATCACGGCGACGCGCGGCAGGTCGAGCGCCTCCATCGCCTCGAGTGCCGCGGAGAGCTGGCCCTTGCCGCCGTCGATCACGACGAGGTTCGGCGGCTGGGCGAACGACTCGTTCCATTCCGCCGACGCCGGGTCGGCGGAGAGGCGCGAGAAGCGCCGCCGGATCACCTCGCGCATCGCCGCGAAGTCGTCCTGCCCGTCCTGCCCCCGGACCTGGAACTTGCGGTAGTGCGCCTTCTTCGCGACGCCGTCCTCGAACACGACCATCGAGCCGACGATCTCGTGGCCTTGGATGTTCGAGATGTCGAAGCACTCGATCCGGATCGGCAGCGACTCGAGGTTCAGCCCCTCGCGCAGCTCCTCGAGCGCCTCGACGCGCCGTGCGCGCTTGGTCTCGGCGACGAAGGTCTCCGAATCGAGCGCGAGGCGCGCGTTCTGCTGCGCGAGGTCTTGCAGGCGCCGCTTCTCGCCGCGCTCGGGCGCCCGCACCTCGACGTGAGAGCCGCGCCGTTCCGACAGGAACGCCTGCAGCGCCGCGGTGTCGCCGCTCCCGCGGGGCACCAGGATCTGCGGGGGGATCGAAGGCGCCGTTCCGTAGTACTCGAGGCAGAACGCCTCGAGCACCTCGCCGGGCTCGGCGCCGCCGGCGTTCTCGAGGTGGAAGGCGTAGCGGTCGACCATGCGCCCGTCGCGCAGCGGGAACACCTGCACCGCCGCGCGCTCCGGCGCCACGGCGATCCCGATCACGTCGATCGTCCCGATCGACCGCCGCTCGACCGCCTGACGCTCGCTCAGCCGCTCGATCGCAGCGAGCCTGTTCCGGTACCGCGCCGCGTCCTCGAAGCGCTCGTCCGCCGCCGCCTCGCGCATCTGCCGCTCGAGGCGCCTCCGGATCGGGCGGTCGTCGCCCGACAGGAACTCGATCACCTGATCGATCAGGGCACGGTAGTCGTTCTTCGAGATGTACCCGACGCACGGCGCGTGACAGCGCTCGATGTGGTAGTCGAGGCAGGGAATGCCGCTTCGGCGACCCGGCTGCGGGCCCTCGCACGGGCGGTAGCGGAAGACGCGGTTGAGCACGTCGAGGGTCTCCCGCACCTTCTTGGCGTTCGCGTACGGCCCGAAGTAGACGACGCCGCGGCGGTGCCGTTCCCGCGTGAACATCACGCGCGGGTAGTCGTCGTCGACCGTCACCGCGATGTAGGGGAACGACTTGTCGTCGCGCAGGCGGACGTTGTACGGGGGCCGATGCCGCTTGATCAGGTTCTGCTCGAGATGGAGCGCCTCGACCTCGGTCTGCGTGACGATCGTCTCGATGTCGGCCGTGCGGTCGGCCATCTGCCGGATGCCCGGCCGCGTGTCGCTCGAGCCGGCCTGGAAGTACGACCGCACGCGCGGGCGGAGCGACTTCGCCTTGCCGACGTACAGCACCTGCCCGCGAGCGTCGCGGAACAGGTAGACGCCGGCGTTCCCCGGTACGCGCTTCAGCCTGCTCTCGAGATCGGCCGCCGCCACGCCGTCCACGCTAGCGTTAGGCGACATGGACGGGCAGTACGTCGCCTACACGTTCTACCGCCTCGATCCGGCGTTCCGGCGGCTGCCCGTCGAGGAGCGTGCCGCTGCGAAGGAGGCGTTCGCAGACGCCGTCGACGACCACGCGGAGCGGTTCGACAATCTCCGTGCCTACACGACCACGGGCGTCCGCCCGGACGTCGACTTCTTCCTCTGGAAGATCACGCCGCGCTACGAGGCGCTCGGCGAGCTCGGCGCTGCGCTCAACGCCACCCAGCTCGCCGGCTGGCTCGAGACGCCGTTCTCCTACCTCGCGACCACCCGCGCCTCGCAGTACACGTCGGCGCGCAAGGCACGGCGCATCGTGCCGAAGGAGCTTCCCTACCTCGTCGTCTACCCGTTCGTGAAGGTGCGCGCGTGGTACGCCCTCACCGAGGAGCACCGCCAGCGGGCGATGGACGAGCACATTCGGATCGGGCGCGAGGAGTTCCCCGGCATCCACAACCACACGACCTACTCGTTCGGGATCGACGACCAGGAGTTCATGACCGCGTTCGAGTGCGACGAGCCGGCGGACTTCATGCACCTGATGCTCCGGCTGCGCGACTCCGAGGCGTCCGCCTACACCGAGCGCGACACGCCCATCTTCGTCGGGCAGCACCTGCCGATCCGCGAGGCGCTCGACCGGCTCGACGGCGTCGGCTCCGCGTCGCTCGCCGACGCGCGCTAACCGTACGTCCGCTGATCGCGCCAGGTGCGCCAGCCGGCGAAGACGCACGCTGCGGCGACGAGGATGAACGCGAGCGCGTCGGGCCCCGAGAGGCCGCCCAGGAACAGCCAGCCGACGTCGACGACGAGCAGCGCGGCGGCACCGTAGACGACCCACTGCGCGCGCGC
>DATBIC010000094.1:0-1659 GCA_036557145.1 Gaiellaceae bacterium | reverse complement strand
CAGGTAGAGCACGTAGCCGCCGGCGTCGGCGATGCGCTCGACGGCCTCGCGCAGCTGCGGCCCGCAGTCGCAGCGCTGGCTCCCGAACACGTCGCCGGTGAGGCACTCGCTGTGCGGACGGATCAGCGGCACGTCCTGGCGGGGGTCGCCGAGCTCGAAGGCGAGATGCTCCCCGCCGTCGACGAGCCCGTCGAAGCTGAACACGCGCGCCTCGGTCTCGTACCCGTCGGCGAACCGCAGGGGAAGCGTGACCTGCGTCCGGATCTTTGCGGTCGGAGGTCGGACCGTCATCAGCAGCCGTCCTCGAACCGCGTCGAGAGCGCGTATCGGAGGAGCACCACGTCGCCGATCTTGCGAACGTCGACGAGCGCCGCGCGGCGGCTCGGGTTCCAGGGGAAGACCCCGTCGCTCACGAACCTCGGAGCCTCTGAGTCGCCCACGAAGATCGGCGCGACGACCAGCTGCAGCTCGTCGACGAGGTCCTCCGTCAGGAACTGCGTGTGGACCGTGCCGCCGCCCTCGACCATCAGTCGCTCGACGCCCCGCGCGGCGAGGTCGGTGCTGAGCGTGCCCATCTCCACGGTGTCGCCGGCGTCGACGACGGTGGCTACCGTCCCGAGGCGCTCGCGCGCGTCGTCCACGCGCGGGCTCGCGCAGTAGACGAGCCGCTCGGCGTCGCCGGCCGTGAAGAAGTCGGCGCGCGCGTCGAGCTCCGCCCGCCGCGTCACCGTCACCTTCATCGGCGACGCCGGCAGGCCGCGGGCGGCGCGCTCGGCACGCCGCGCCTTCGAGCGCACGAGGAGCCGCGGGTTGTCGCTCCGAACGGTCTCCGCCCCGACCAGGATCGCGTCGCAGGAGGCGCGGACGGCGTCGACGCGGTCGAAGTCCGCCCGGTTGGACAGCAGCAGTCGCGAGGCTGCGTTGCCGATGTAGCCGTCGATCGAGACGGCGCAGGAGAGCAGGGTGTACGGGCGGTCACGCATCCGCGACTCCTTTCGGCCGAGCGACGACTGGAAACCGGCGGGGGAACCATCCTGCTATGAGAACGAATGCGCCCGGCAGGCTGGCAGCGAGAACCATCACGCCGTAGACGACGGCGGTCGCGGCGCCGAGGCTCGCACCGAGGCCGGCCGCGGCGAACACCCACGCGGTGGCTCCCTCGCGCGGCCCCCACCCGGCGATGCTCGGCAGCACCATGCCCAGCAGGGCGAGGAGCGCCAGCGGCAGCATCCGGGAGAGCGGGGCGGAGACGCCCGCCGTCCGTGCGGCGACCAGGAACGTCGCGGTGTGGCCGAGGACGACCACCGCCGACGCGAGGACGACCACCGGCAGCGCCTTTCGGCGAAGCAGCCCGGCGCGGACGTCGGACGCCACCGCGTTCCGGAGCCGCGTCCACCGCGATCGCACGCTCCTCCCCGTTCGCACCCGGCCGGCGAGCACGACGACGACGGCCGCCGCGGCCATCCCGGCCAGCACCAGCGGCATGGACGAGCGCACGGGCGACGGCAGCACGAGCAGGACGACGACCGTGAGCACGACCTGCACGACCTGGCCGGCGCCGCGTTCCCAGGCGACCGCCCGCAGCGCGCGGTTGACGTCCCGCACGTCGCGCCCGTGTCTGACGCCGCGATGGACGTCGCCGGCGACGCCGCCGGGAAG
>DATBIC010000093.1:0-3942 GCA_036557145.1 Gaiellaceae bacterium | reverse complement strand
CTCGCGGGCGCGGTGCACCAGATGGCAGGCGACGCCGTGCCCCGGAGCGGCCTCCTCGAGCAAGGGCTCGATCTCGACCGACTCGGGCGCGGACTCCTCGGCGAGCGGGCAGCGCGTGCGGAAGCGGCAGCCGGACGGCGGGGCGAGCGGGCTCGGGACGTCGCCTTCGAGCACGACGCGCGTCCGGGCCCGCTGGGCGGCCGGGTCGGGGACGACCGCCGCCGAGAGCAGAGCCTGCGTGTACGGGTGGAGCGGGGACGAGAACAGCTCCTCGGTCGAGGCCTCCTCGACGATCTTGCCGAGGTACATGACGGCGACGCGGTCGCAGAGGAACTCCACGGTCGCGAGATCGTGCGTGACGAAGAGGCACGAGAACCCGAGCTCCTGCTGCAGGTCGCGCAGCAGGTTCAGGATCGAGGCCTGGACCGAGACGTCGAGGGCGGAGACCGGCTCGTCGGCGATCAGCAGCGCCGGCTGGACGGACAGCGCCCGCGCGAGCCCGACACGCTGCCGCTGCCCGCCGGAGAGCTCGTGCGGGTAGCGGTGCCGGAGCTCCGGGCGCAGGCCGACCTGCTCGAACAGCGACACGACCCGCTGCTCGAGCGAGCGCCGCTTGGCGATCCGGTGCAGCCGCAGCGGCTCGCCGACGATCGCGCCCGTCGTCATCCGCGGGTTGAGCGACGAGTACGGGTCCTGGAAGACCATGTGCACCTGCCGGCGCAGCGGCCGCATCTCGCGCCGCGAGAGGTGGGTGACGTCGGTGCCGAGGATCCGGATCGTCCCCTCGGTCGGCTCGACTAGGCGCGCGATGCAGTTGCCGACCGTCGACTTGCCGCTGCCCGACTCGCCGACGAGCCCGACGAGCTCGCCGGGCCCGATCGTCAGCGACACGCCGTCGACCGCCCGCACGACGCCGCCGCCGCCCATCAGCTGCGGGCCGACGTGGAAGTGCTTGACGAGGCCTTCGACCTCGAGGACAGGCGGTTCCGTCATTGACTCCCTGGATGGAAGCACGCGACGAGGTGGTCGGGCCGAACCTCGCGCAGCTGCGGCACCTCCGTGCGCGACCGCCGGTCGGCGCGCGGGCAGCGCTCAGCGAACGCGCAGTACGGCAACGGCTCGGCCAGGCGCGGCACGAGCCCGGGGATCTCCTGCAGGCGATCGACGCCGCGGCGCGGGATCGCGCCCAGCAGCCCGATCGTGTACGGGTGCTGCGGGTGCTCGTACAGCTCGTGGACGGGCGCCTCCTCGGCCTTGCGCCCGGCGTACATGACGATCACGCGGTCGGCGATGTCGGCGACGACGCCGAGGTTGTGCGTGATCAGCACGATCGCGGTGCCGAGCCGGTCGCGGATGTCCCGCATCAGGTCGAGGATCCCGGCCTGGATGGTCACGTCGAGCGCTGTCGTCGGCTCGTCGGCGATCAGGATCTTCGGGTCGCAGGCGAGCGCGATCGCGATCATCACGCGCTGGCGCATCCCGCCCGAGAGCTGATGCGGGTACTCGTCGACCCGCGAGGCGGGCGCCGGGATCCGCACGAGGTCCAGGAGCTCTACGGCGCGGGCGCCGGCGGCCCGGCGCGAGTAGCCGAGGTGGCGCTGGAGCACCTCGGCGACCTGGCGACCGACGGTGAACGAGGGGTTGAGCGAGGTCATCGGCTCCTGGAACACGAACGAGATCTCCCGGCCGCGGATCCGCTTCAGCTGCGCGCTCGAAGCGGCCAGCAGGTCGGTGCCGCCGAAGCGCGCGCTGCCGGTGACGGTCGCGGTCGGAGGCAGCAGCCGCAGCAGCGACAGCATCGTCACCGACTTGCCGCAGCCTGACTCCCCGACGACGCCGAGCACCTCCCGCTCGCCGAGGGTGAACGAGAGCTCGTCGACTGCCTGGGTCGTGCCGTCGTCGGTCTCGAACCGCACCGACAGGTCGCGGACGTCGAGCAGCGCGTCTGCCGCCATCAGCGCGTCGTGCGCGGGTCGAGGGCGTCGCGGAGGCCGTCGCCGAGCAGGTTGAACGAGAGCGCGCAGAGGAAGATCGCGAGCCCCGGGTACACGGCCAGGCGCGGAGCCTGCGAGAGGTAGCTCTGGGCGTCGGCGAGCATCACGCCCCAGGACGGCGTCGGCGGCTGCACCCCGAGCCCGAGGAACGAGAGCACCGCCTCGCCGATGATCGCGGCGGGGATCGTCACCGTCGCCTGCACCAGCAGGGTCGAGCTCATGTTGGGGACGATGTGGCGGAAGATGATCGTGGCGTCGCCGGCGCCGTTGGCGATCGCCGCGCGCACGTAGTCCTCCTCCCGCAGCGCGAGCGTCTCGCCTCGCGCGACGCGCACGAACCCCGGCGCCGCGCCGACGCCGAGCGCGATCGTCGCGTTGAGCAGCGACGGCCCAAGGATCGCGGCCAGCCCGACGGCCAGGATCAGGAACGGGAAGGCGAGGACGACGTCGGTCACGCGCGAGATCACCGGGTCGATCCAGCCGCGGTAGTAGCCGGCGACGAGCCCGATCGGCACGCCGATCGCCATCGCCAGGCACGTCGCGAGCACGCCCGCCTGGATCGACGCGCGGGCCCCCCAGATGATGCGCGAGAGGATGTCGCGGCCGAGCTCGTCCGTGCCGAGCAGGTGATCCCACGACGGCTTCGCCAGCACCGCGTTGAAGTCGGTCGCGGACGCCGAGTACGGCGCCACCCAGGGGGCGAAGATCGCCGCGAGGATGAAGATCGCGGCGACGGCGAAGCCGAAGAGCGCGAACGGCCGGCGGGCCAGGCGCTTGCGCAGGAGCCGGCGGCGGCGGGCGCGGGGGGAGAGGAGGTCGGTTGCTTCCTCGACGACGGTCACGACGGCCTCGCGACGATCCGGATCCGCGGGTTCAGCAGCGAGTAGACGATGTCGACCAGCAGGTTGACGACGACGTACCCGATGGCGACGACGAGCACGACCCCCTGGATCAGCGCATAGTCGCGCTGCTGGACGGCGTCGATCGTCAGCCGGCCGAAGCCAGCGATACCGAAGATCTGCTCGGTGATCACGGCGCCCGAGATCAGCGCGCCCAGCTGGAGCCCGATGATCGTGGTCACCGTGATCAGGCTGTTCCGCAGCGCGTGCTTGCCGACCACGGAGCGCTCGGAGAGACCCTTCGCCCGCGCGGTCCGGACGTAGTCGGCGCCGAGCGAGTCGAGCATCGCCGAGCGCATCTGCCGCATCACCACCGCCGACAGCCCCGCCCCGAGCACGATCGCCGGCATCACCATGTGCTCGAGGTTCCCGAGCGGGTCCTGGCCGAAGGAGACGTACCCGCCGGCCGGCAGCCAGTGCAGGTCGACGGCGAACAGCACGATCATCAGCAGGCCGAGCCAGAAGTGCGGCACGGAGAGACCGGCGAGCGCGACCGTCGTCGCCGCGTAGTCCGACGCCTTGCCGCGCCGGACCGCCGCGATCACGCCCGCCAGGATCCCCAGCGCCGAGCCGAACACGATCGCGAGCCCGGCGAGCTCGAGCGTGATCGGCAGCTTCGTCACGATCGTGTGGGAGACCGAGAGCTTCCGCTGGTCGGTGCCGAGGTCGCCGCGCACGACGTGGCCGAGCCAGACGACGTACTGGACGGGCAGCGGCCGGTCGAGGCCGTAGTCGTGGCGGATCTGGGCCAGCACCGCCGGATCGCGCTCTTCGCCTCCGAGCGCCAGCGCTGGGTCGCCCGGCAGCGCCCGCACGCCCAGGAACACGAGCATGCTGGCGAGCAGGATGACGACGAGGGCGGCTCCGACCTTGCGCAGGAGGAAGCCGCCCATGATCGTCAGTCTCGCCGGCCGCTTACTTGAACCCGGCGTTGTAGGCGCGGATCAGGCCGTCGCCGTAGACCTTCACGCCGTCGACCTTGTTCGACACGCCGTAGTAGTTGACCGGGTGGTAGAGGTAGATCAGCGGCCGCTGCCGGTGGATGATCT
>DATBIC010000092.1:0-3079 GCA_036557145.1 Gaiellaceae bacterium | reverse complement strand
ACGCCGCCGTCGACGGTGTTCGCCGCCTACAACGCGATCGGGGCGCCGAAGGAGATCGCGGTCTACCCGTACACCGGGCACGAGGTGCCGACGGTGCACACGCAGCGGCAGCTGGCGGAGTTCGCGGCCGAGCTTTCTTAGAGCCGAGTAGACGACTCCATCGTGTCGACCGGTCGGTTCAGACGGATGCGCGGCACAGCCGCGCATCCTGGAAGCGGCATCGCAAGCGACGCTTTAGAAGGCCTTCGGAGGCGGCAGCCCGCCCCCCGCGACGACGGTGGCCGACCCGGCCGCGACGAGGTCTGCCGACGACGCGCCGACGAACAGTTCCACGAGGCCCGGCTCGACGACGTGCTCGAGGTCGCGCCCGGTGAAGCCGAGCCGGGCGACAGGCACGTCGAACGTCACGCGCCTCGACTCGCCGGGCGCGAGCTCCACGCGCGCGAAGGCCTTCAGCTCCAGCACCGGCCGCGTCACGCTCGCGTGCGGATCGCGGACATAGAGCTGCACCACCTCGTCGCCCGCGCGGCCGCCGACGTTCGAGACGTCGACGTCGACTTCGATCGCCTCGTCCCACGTCACCTCCGACTGGCGGACGGCGGCGGCCAGCTCGAAGCGCGTGTAGCTCAGCCCGTGCCCGAACGGGTAGAGCGGCGCCGCCGGGCCGTCGACGTAGTCGCCGCGCCAGTGCGAGCGCCCGCCCGAGATCTTGTGGCCGTAGAAGACGGGGATCTGGCCCGCCGAGCGCGGGAACGAGACCGGCAGCTTGCCGCCGGGGCTCGCCTCGCCGGCCAGGACGTCGGCGAGCGCGCATGCGCCCTCCTCACCGGGCAGCCATGCGAGCAGCACGGCCGCGGACCGCTCGTGCAGCTCCGCGCTCCCGCACGGCCGCCCCACGACGAGCACGAGCACGACGGGAGTCCCGGTCGCGGCGACGGCGGCCGCCAGCTCTTCCTGCACGCCGGGCAGGTCGAGCGAGGAGCGGTCGCGGGTCTCGCCGCTCGTGCACTCCGGCGTGAGCCCCGACCGGTCGCCGAGGACGAGGATCGCCACGTCGGACTCGCGCGCGAGCGCAACGGCCTCGTCGAAGCCCTCGCGCGAGTCGCCGCCGACGTCGCAGCCGGGCGCGTAGCCCACCCGGTCGCCGAGGCGCTCCCGCAGCGCGTCGACCACCGTCGGCACGCCGGTGAGGGCGTCGTCGACGTCGAGGCCGGTCGGGAGCGGCATGAAGAACGGCTGCTCGCCGCCGCTCTCGAGCAGGTGACGCAGCGACTCGACGTGCGCGGGATAGGCGTAGTCGCCGTACAGGTTGCGCGCATCCCCGGCGCACGGGCCGATCACGGCCACGCGGCCGACGTCGGCCGCGAGCGGCAGCGCACCGTCGTTCCGGAGCAGGACGAGGCTCTTCCGGACCAGCTCCCGCGCGAGCAGCCGCGGCTCGGGTAGGCGCGCGGCGCGACCGACGTCCACGAACGGCTGCTCGAACAGGCCGAGCTCGAACTTCGTCCGCAGCACGCGGCGCACGGCGTCGTCGACCACGTCCTGCGACACGGTTCCCGACGCCAACGCGGCGAGCAGCGGCGCTCCGTAGCAGTCGACGCTCGGAAGCTCGACGTCGAGGCCGGCCGCGAGCGCCTGCGCGGCGGCGTCCTCGCCGTCGAGCGCGAACCGGTGGTAGTCGGCGAGCTGCCGGATCGAGAAGTAGTCGGACACGACGCAGCCGGTGAAGCCCCACTCGTCGCGCAGCATCGTCGTGAGCAGCTCGCCGGCCGCCGCGCACGGGACGCCGTCGAGCTCGTTGTAGGCGTTCATCACCGACCGCGCGCCCGCAGCGCGAATCGCCGCCTCGAACGGGTGGAGGTAGACGTCGCGCAGCTCGCGCGCGCCGAGCTGCGGAGGCCCCCAGTTCCGGCCGCCCTCGGAGGCGCCGTAGCCGACGAGGTGCTTGACGGTGGCGACGACGCCCGAGGCGAGGTCGTCGCCCTGCAGCCCGCGCACGAACGCCATGCCCATGCGCGCGACGAGGTGCGGATCCTCGCCGAACGTCTCCTCGAGCCGGCCCCAGCGAGGGTCGCGGCAGACGTCGAGCACAGGGCCGAGACCCTGGTGCGCGCCGCGCGCGCGCATCTGCACGCGGATCGCATCGGCGAGCGCCTGCACGAGCTCCGGCTCCCACGTGCTCGCCAGCCCGATCGCCTGCGGGAACACGACCTCGTCGCGCGCCATGAGCCCCGAGCAGATCTCCTCGTGGACGATCGCCGGGATGCCGAGCCGCGTCTCCTCGACGAGGTGACGCTGGATCGCGTTCGCGAGCTCTGCGGCCTCGCGCGGACGCAGGCTGCTCGCCCCCGAGACGCGCGTCACCTGCCCGAGCCCGTGGCGCAGCAGCTTCGGCGCGTCCGAACTCAGGCGGCCGTCGGCGTCGGCGAGCTCGAATACCCACCGGCTTCCCAGCTGCGCCACCTTCTCCTCGGGCGTCATCCGCGCCACGAGTTCGTCGACTCTCGCCTCGGTCGACGGCGGCCGCTCGCGGCCGAGCTCGAAGGTGGTCACGCCGGCGGGGGGCCGCACGACGCCCGCACGACGAGTCGCGTCGGGAGGATGACGTGCTCGGGGAGGCTGCTCGGATCCTCGATGAGGCCGATCAGCATCCGCACGGCCTCGCGGCCCATCTGCTGGATCGACTGCTCGATCGTCGTGAGCGGCGGCTCGCACAGCACCGACTCGGGCACGTTGTCGAAGCCGATCACCGACACGTCGTCGGGCACTCCGAGCCCCAGCGAGCGCGCGACCGCGACGGTCTCGATCGCCGAGGTGTCGTTGGCCGCGAAGATCGCGGTCGGGCGGGCGTCGAGCGTCAGCAGGTCGCGCGCGGCGTCGCGCGCGGCGTCCGGCTCGTAGCCGCCCACCCGGACGAGCTCGGGGTCGAACGGGACGTCTGCGGCGTCGAGCGCGCGGCGGTAGCCCTGCTCGCGCAGGCGCGCCGACTCGAGATCCGAGCGGCCTGCGAGAAAGCCGATCCGGCGGTGACCGAGACCGATCAGGTGCTCGGTCGCCGCGACGGCGCCGCTGAGGTTGT
>DATBIC010000091.1:0-25829 GCA_036557145.1 Gaiellaceae bacterium | reverse complement strand
GCGGGCTCGAAGACGACCGACGCCGTGCGCGGCGGCTCCTCTGCGCGGAAGGCGATCGGGTCCGCCTTCTCGCGACCGTCGACGTCGTACTTGTACCGCTGCCCCACGGCGGCGCCGTCGACGACGCCCTCCCAGATCCCGGTCGCGTCGACCGGCGTGAGCGGATCGGCCGCGGCGTCCCAGCCGTTGAAGTCGCCAACGACGCTCACGTGCGCGGCGTTCGGCGCCCACACGGCGAAGCGAACGCCGCCGTCGACGACGTGGGCACCGAGCTTCTCCCACAGCTGCTCGTGCCGCCCCGCGCGCGCCAGCCAGACGTCCAGCTCGCCGAAGGACGACGCGCGCGATTGCGTCATACGGGAACCTCGGCGTCGAGCAGGCGGACGATGCCGGCGACGGGGATCGGCAGCCAGTCGGGCCGGTTGTTCAGCTCGTAGCGAAGCTCGTACACCGCCTTCTCCAGCTCGAACACCTGCAGCAGCTTGTCCATCGCCGCGCCCGACGGCATGAGTGACGGGTCGACGTTCTCCCGGTAGGCGTCGAGGAAGACGGAGCGCGCGCGCTCCTCCCAGTTCGGCGGCGGGACGACGCCGCGCAGCGGGCCCGCCGACGCGACGTAGGCGAACGAGCGGAGCATCCCCGCGACGTCGCGCAGCGGGCTGCGCTTGCGCCGGCGCTCGGGAAGCGAGCGCGCCGGCTCGCCCTCGAAATCGATCAGCACCCAGCCGCCCTCCGTGTGGAGCGCCTGGCCGAGGTGGAAGTCGCCGTGGTGGCGGATCACGCGACCGACCCCGCCCAGGTTCGTGAGCAGGCGCAGGCGCTCGCGAACCTCCTCGCCGCGGCCGCGCAGCGGCTCGAGCTCGGGGTCCTCGTCGGGGAGGTCGAGGAAGATCGCTTCGATCTCCTCGTCGACCGTCGCGGTCAGGAGCCCCAGCGACTCCGACGAGGTCTGCTCGGGCGCGAAGCTCGGATCGGTCGGATCGGAGCCGAGCACCGTGTGCAGCTCCGCGGTCACGCGCCCGAGCGCCTCGAGCTGGTGGAGGAACCACTCCGTGCGGCTGCCGAGCGTCTCGAGCGCGAGCTCCCAGCCGTCACGCCCGTCCGGCACGAACTGCTGCAGGATGCCGAGCGTCGACTCCATCGGCCTGCCGACGTACTGGTACCAGCCGGCGAGACGCGGGATGTGCTCGAAGCCGTGCTCGGTGAGGAAGCGCAGCAGCTCGAGCTCGGGGTTGACGCCCGGCTCGAGCCGGCGAAACACTTTGAGGATGAGGCTGTCGTCGAGCACGACCGACGTGTTCGACTGCTCGACGCCGATCTGCCGCGTGACCGTCACCTCGTCCGCGACGCCCGCGAACGATTCGGCGACGGGAATCAGCTCGACCGTTCCCTCGCTCCCGGCGACGGTCGTGCCGCGACGGATCAAACGCACGAGCTCGGAGGCGGCGTCGGGGTCGGCGAGCACGCCGAGGTCGTCGCGGCGGAGGAGCTGATACGTCTCGTGCGTCCCGGTGTCGAAGCGGATCTCGACGAGCAGCAGCTCGAGCGAAGGATCGCCGGGCCCGATCGTCGCGTGATCGACGATCGACGCGTGCACGACGTCGCGCGTCTTCGAGCCGAACCAGCGCTGCGTGGTGACGAAGTCGACCAGATCCTGCTCTTCCGAGGTCATGACTCGTCCTTCCGCAGCTGGAACCAGAAAAACCCTCGCGGCGCGAGCGTGAGCAGGTACGGCAGCTCCCCGATCGCCGGGAACCGCGCACGCCCGAACATCTCTTCGGGGATCAGTCCCTCCCAGCGCGAGAGGTCGAGCTGCACCGCCTGCGCCGAGCGCGCCAGGTTGTGGACGCAGATCACGGTGTCGTCCTCGTACTGGCGGACGTGCGCGAAGATCCGCGGGTTGTCGGGCCGCAGCGCCTCGTACGAGCCGACGCCGAAGACGGGGTGATCCTTGCGCAGCGCGATCAGGCGATGGATCCAGCGCAGCAGCGAGTTGGGCTGGCGGAGCTGCGCCTCGACGTTCACTGCCTGGAAGCCGTACACCGGGTCCATCAGCGGCGGCAGGTAGAGCTGCGCGAAGTCGGCGCGGCTGAAGCCGGCGTTGCGGTCGCCCGTCCACTGCATCGGCGTGCGCACGCCGTCGCGGTCGCCGAGGTAGATGTTGTCGCCCATCCCGATCTCGTCGCCGTAGTAGAGGACCGGCGAGCCGGGGAGCGAGAAGAGCATCGCGTGCAGCAGCTGCACCTCGTCGCGGCCGTTGTCGACGAGCGGTGCGAGGCGGCGGCGGATGCCGAGGTTGAGCTTCATCCGCGGATCCTTCGCGTACTCCTCGTACATGTAGTCGCGCTCCTCGTCCGTCACCATCTCGAGCGTCAGCTCGTCGTGGTTGCGCAGGAAGAGGCCCCACTGCGCGCCGTCCGGGATCGACGGCGTGTTCTCGAGCACCTCGACGATCGGAAGCGCATCCTCGCGCCGGACCGCCATGAACATGCGGGGCATTACCGGGAAGTGGAACGCCATATGGCACTCGTCGCCGTCGCCGAAGTACTGGACGACGTCGTCGGGCCACTGGTTGGCCTCGGCGAGCAGCACGCGGTCGGCGTAGCGCGCGTCGATCTCCGTGCGAACGCGCTTGAGGAAGTCGTGCGTCTCCGGAAGGTTCTCGCCGGTCGTCCCGTCGCGCTCGTACAGGTACGGCACCGCGTCGAGACGGAAGCCGTCGAGGCCGAGGTCGAGCCAGAAGCGCAGCACGTCGAGCATCTGCGCCTGCACCTCGGGGCTCTCGTAGTTCAGGTCGGGTTGGTGCGCGAAGAAGCGGTGCCAGTAGTACTGGCCGCGCGACGCGTCCCACGTCCAGTTCGACGGCTCGGTGTCGACGAAGATGACGCGCGCCTCGCCCCAGCGCTGGTCGTCGTCGCCCCAGACGTACCAGTCGGCGTAGGGGCCGGTCGGGTCGCTGCGACTCGCCTGGAACCACGGGTGATCCGACGACGTGTGGTTCATGACGAGGTCGGCGATCACCCGCAGGCCGCGCTGGTGCGCCTGGTCGACGAACGTCCGGAAGTCGTCGATCGTGCCGTAGTCGGGATGGACGCCGAAGAAGTCGGCGATGTCGTAGCCGCCGTCGCGGAGCGGGCTCGGGTACGCGGGGAGCAGCCAGATGCAGTCGACGCCCAGCCACTGCAGGTAGTCGAGCTTCTCCGTGAGCCCGCGAAAGTCGCCGGAGCCGTCGTCGTTGGAGTCGAAGAACCCGCGCAGGTGGATCTCGTAGAACACGGCGGTCTTGAACCAGAGCGGGTCGCGCTCGAACCAGTGCCCGGGCTCGGTCACGCGCTCCACCACCTCGGGTAGCAGCCACCCAAACGAAACTGTGACGAACAGGCCGTTTGTTCCTGCTCAGGCGCGAATGCTCTGGCGGCAGCCGTCGTCACAGAACTCACACGACCACCGCCAGCACGTGGCTCGCCCCCGGGCCGAGGCCCACGTAGTTCCGTCCCGCGCGCCACACGAACGTCTCGTCCGTGAGCAGGTCGCGCACCTCGAATGCCGGCGGCAGCCCGAGCGACACCGGGATCACGCACACGCCTTCGTGGCCGGCGAACGGATCGAGGTTGACGACGCAGATCACGCGGTCGCTCTTCGCGTAGCCGAGCAGCTGGTCGTTCTCGGTCTCGAGCCACCGCAGGTTGTCGACGTGCTGGAGCGCCGGCTCCGCACGGCGGACTGCATTCAGCCGCGCGATCATCGGCAGCAGCGGGCCGTCGAGCGTCCGCTGCTTCACCTCGTACTTCTCCGAGTCGAGGTACTCCTCCGAGCCGGGCGCGGCCGCGACGTTCTCGTAGCTCTCGAAGCCGGAGTAGATCCCGTATGACGGCGACAGGGTCGCGGCCAGCACGAGCCGCGCGTGGAACGCCGGCGGCCCGCCGCGCTGGAGGTACTCGTGCAGGATGTCCGGCGTGTTGACGAACGCGTTCGAGCGGTAGAACGGCGCCCATGCGATCAGCTCGCTCATGTACTCCTGCAGCTCGTACTTCGTGTTCTTCCACGTGAAGTACGTGTAGCTCTGCGAGAACCCCGACTTGGCCAGCGTCGTCATCTTCGCCGGCCGTGTGAACGCCTCCGAGAGGAAGACGACGTCCGGCTCCTCGCGCCGCACCTCGGCGATCAACCACTCCCAGAACGGCACCGGCTTCGTGTGCGGATTGTCGACACGGAACACGCGGACGCCGCGACCGACCCAGAACAGCACGACGTCGCGGAGCGCCTCCCACAGCCCGCGCCAGTCCTCGGACTCGAAGTTCACGTTGTAGATGTCCTGGTAGCGCTTCGGGGGGTTCTCCGCGTACTTGAGGGTGCCGTCCGGGCGCCGGTTGAACCACTCGGGATGCGCCGCGAGCCACGGATGGTCGGGCGAGCACTGGATCGCGAAGTCGAGCGCGATCTCGAGACCCGCCTTGCGTGCCGCGGCGATCATCGCGTCGAAGTCCCTCAGCGTGCCGAGCGACGGGTCGATCGCATCGTGGCCGCCCAGCTTCGACCCGATCGCCCACGGCGAGCCCGGGTCGTCCGAGCCCGCCTTCAGCGCGTTGTTGCGCCCCTTGCGGTTCGTGACGCCGATCGGGTGCACGGGCGGCAGGTAGACGACGTCGAAGCCGAGCTCGGCGAGCCGAGGCAAGGCGCGCGCGACGCCCTTGAAGCCGCCGAACGAGCGCGGAAAGAGCTCGTACCACGCACCGAACCGTCCGAGCTCGCGGTCGACGTCGACCGCGAGCGCCGGCGAGACGACCTCGCCGTCCCGCTCGCCGGCGTCGGCCGCGAGACCCTCTTCGACGGTCAGCGTGTCGCGCCCGAGCAGCGCGGCGCCCTCGGCGAGCTCGCCTTCGAGATCGAGCTGCCCCGCCTCCAGCTTGCGGCCGAGCTCGTGCTGCCAGGTCGCAAGCCGGTCGGTCCAGGCGACGACGGCGAACGCCCAGCGGCCCGGACGGTCGACGACGAACGTGCCGCTGAAGCGGTCGTTCCCGAGCGGCGCGAGCGGCTCCTCCCGCGCCCTCCCCTTCGGCGGCCGTACGCGGACGGCCGCTCCGAGGACGTCGTGCCCGTCGACGACGACCGTCGCGTAGACATCGACGCGCTCGCCGACCGTCCGCTTGACCGGGTAGCGCCCGCAGTCGACCTCGGGCTCGACGGCCTGAATCTGGATTCTCGGCGGCGGTTTCGCTGTCTTCGGGAGGGGCACCAGGCGTGAGATTCTCGCGCGAATGCGACTCGAACGTGCGTCCGGCATCCTGCTTCATCCGTCGTCGCTGCCGAACGGGGTGCTGGACGAGCATGCCTACCGGTTCGTCGACTGGCTGCACGCCGCAGGGCAACGCTGGTGGCAGGTGCTGCCCCTGGGCCCCGTCGACGAAACCGGCTCTCCGTACATGTCGCCGTCCGTCTTCGCCGGCTCGCCCGAGCTCGTGGCCGACCGGGACGCAGCCGTCGGCGACGCCGAGCGGCTGCGATTCCGCGCGCGCAACGCCTACTGGGTCGACGACTGGGTCGCCTTCGGCGGCACGCTCGACGACCAGGTGCGGTTCGAGCGCGAGTGGCAGGCGCTGCGCGCGTACGCGCGCGAGCGCGGCATTCGCATCCTCGGCGACATCCCGATCTACGCCGGCCGGCGCGGCGCCGACGAGCGGGCACACCCCGAGCTCTTCCTCCGCGACGCGATCGCCGGGGTCCCCCCGGACGCGTTCGCCGAGACGGGCCAGCTCTGGCGCAACCCGCTCTACGACTGGGCGGCGATGCGGCGCGAGGGGTACCGATGGTGGATCGAGCGCCTGCGTCGTGCCTTCTCGCTCGTCGACCTGGCGCGCATCGACCACTTCCGCGGCTTCGTCGCCTACTGGGCGGTCCCGGCCGGCGACGAGACCGCCGCGCGCGGGCGCTGGCGCCGAGGGCCGCGCGCCGCGGTCTTCCGGGCCGCCGAAGCGGAGCTCGGGCCGCTGAACGTGATCGCCGAGGACCTCGGCGTGATCACACAGCCGGTGCGTGAGCTCCGGCGCGAGCTCGGCTACCCCGGGATGGCGGTGCTGCAGTTCGCTGCCGCCGGCGATGCGCGCAGCCCGCACCATCCCGCCAACCACGCCGAGCAGTCGGTCGTGTACACCGGCACCCACGACAACGACACCGCCGTCGGCTGGTGGGCCAGCCTGCCCTCCGCCGCCCGCACCGCGACGGGGCTGCGCGGCGACGACCCCTCGTGGGAGCTGCTCGACGCCGCGTGGAGCTCGGTCGCGGCGCTCGCGATCGCGCCGCTCCAGGACGTCCTCGGGCTCGGCTCGCAGGCGCGGATGAACACGCCCGGCACGGACGAGGGGAACTGGCGGTGGCGATTCGAGCCCGGCGCGCCGACGCCGGAGCTCGCCGCGCGGCTGCGGACGCTGACCGAGCGCAGCGGGCGTGCGTGATGCCGGGGGAGGGAGTCGAACCCCCATGTCCTCGAGGGACACCCGGTTTTAAGCCGGGCGCGTTTACCCGTTTCGCCACCCCGGCGCGGCGGAGAGAGTGTAGTTCGGCGCTACTGCGGGCCCATGCCCGGCTCGTCGAGCGAGAGCGGGATCCCTTCCGGCCCGTGCCCGCGGTAGGCCTTGCGGAACTCCTCGAAGGCTTTCAGCGTCGCCGCGTCGACCCGTGGGCAGATCGCGAGGTGGCCCTGCCCGAAGTAGTTGTTCGTCCCGTACTTCGCCGGGTCGCCCGTCCACGCGCTGATCGCGACCTTGCTGCCGAGCTTCGCGTACGGCGTGCCGAAGGTCCCGTCCGGCTGCTCGTTGTAGAACGCGCGGAGCTGCTCGACGGTCGAGTCGGGCACGTCCTTCCCCCACCAGAGGACGATGCCGCCGTGCTCCTCGTTGTGCACGACCATGCGCGGGTTGATCGGGTCGGTGTAGAAGCCCCAGACCGCCCAGAGCGGGTAGTGCTGGCCGTTCGAGGGCGGGTCGGTGTTCCACGGGAACTTCTTCGTCAGGCTCGCGACGTGGACGCCCTGCCCGGGCGGGACGTAGGCGGTGACCGTCTTGAAGTTGCAGCCCGCGGCCGACATCAGCTTCGCCACCTGCTTCTCGCTGGTGCCGCCGCTCGAGCCGAGCGCGAAGACGCCGATCAGCACGAGCACGATGACGACGGCAATGCCGCCGCCGACGTAGAGCCACGTGCGGTTGCCGAACGTGCGGGGGCCGCTCGTACCGGCGGTCCGCTGCTTCGGGGCCTGCACCTTGCGGGGCGGCTGCGGGGCTCTGGGCTTCTTCTGGGCCATGCGAGCCGACCATTCAAGCGGATACGGGCACCCGTTCGCCGAAAAACGCCGCCACCGCGGCACGCTCGTCGACGACGGGGCATTGCGGCAGCGCCTCGAGGAACGCGCGGCCGTAGCCGCGGCTCCGCAGGCGCGGATCGAGGATGGCGACGACGCCGGAATCCGCGTGCCCGCGGATCAGGCGGCCGAACCCCTGACGGAGCTGGAGCACGGCGGTCGGCAGCGCGTACCCCTGGAACCAGTCGCCGCCGTCGCGCTCGACCGCCTCGCAGCGCGCCTCGTGCAGCGGGTCGCCGGGAGCCGAGAACGGCAGCTTGTCGATCACGAGCAGCGACAGCGACTCGCCGGGCACGTCGACCCCCTGCCAGAAGGTCGAGGTCGCGAGCAGCACCGAGCCGACGTCCTCGCGGAAGCGCTCGAGCAGCCGCTCCCGCGGCGCCTCGCCCTGGACGAGGACGTCGTAGGGAACGCGTCCGCGGATGCGCTCGCGGTAGGCGTCGAGCGCGCGGTAGCTCGAGGTTAGGACGAGCGCACGGCCCTCCGAGAGCGACAGCAGCGCGACGATCTCGTCGGCCGCCCGCTCGTGGAACTCTCCGGCGCGCGGATCCGGCATCGTGCGCGGCACGTACAGAAGCGCCTGCTCGCGGTAGTCGTACGGCGAGCCGACGATCGCCTCGCGGGCCGCGTGGAGACCGAGCCGGCGGCGGACGAAGCGTGCGTCGTCGCCGACCGCGAGCGTCGCCGAGATGAGGATCGCCGTCGGGCCGTCGTCCCACAGGCGCTCCTGCAGCTCCTCGGCGACGTCGACGGGCGCCCACGCGACCGCGTCCGGCTCGGCCCAGACGACCCGTCCCTGCGGATCGGCGTCGAGGGTCGCCTCGACCTGCGCGGCCTCGGCGAGCGCGCGCCGCGCCAGCGCATCCTGCTCCTCGCCGCCGCCCTGCAGCGAGACGGCGAGCTCGCCCAGCGCGTCGACGAGCACGAGCGCGGGCTCGACCGGCGTCTCCCGCAACCGCCGCCGGCCGGAGGCGGGCGCGACCGCCTCGAGCAGGCGCTCCCCGCTTCGCACCACGCGCTCGAGCTGCCGTTCCGGCGGCGCCTGCTGCGCGTCGCGCGCGGCACGCTCGACGTCGAGCGCGAGTCGGCGCAGCCCGGCGCGCGAGACCCGGCCGCCCAGCCAGCCCGCGGCGGTCTCCTCGAGCCGGTGCGCCTCGTCGAAGACCACGGCGTCGTGCTCGGGCAGCACGCCGCCGCCGGCCGCGACGTCGGCGAAGTACAGCGCGTGGTTGACGATCACGAGCTCCGCCTCGGCCGCCCGCGCCCGGGCCGCCTCCGCAAAGCACGTGCCGACGAACGGGCAGCGGCGGCCCGAGCAGCGGTCGGCCCCGACGGCGAGCTCCGCCCAGAGCGCCGGCGACGGCTCGACCGCGAGCTCGGCGCGGTCGCCCGTCTCGGTCGACTCGAGCCAGCCCTGCATCGCCGCGAACGCCGCCCCGTCGCGCCCGGCGGCGTCGAGCGACGGCTGGAAGCCCTGCAGCTGGCGGCGGCAGAGGTAGTTCTGGCGGCCCTTGAGGAGCTCGACGTGCAGCCGCCTGCCCGCAACGGCGGCGGCGATGGGGACGTCGAGGCGGAGCAACTGCTCCTGAAGCGCCTTGGTGGCGGTCGCGACGACGACGCGCTGCCCCGACGCGAGCGCCGGGATCAGGTACGCGAGGCTCTTGCCGACGCCGGTTCCCGCCTCCGCGACCAGGTGCTCGCCGGAGCCGAGCGCACGCTCGACCGCGGCCGCAAGGGCGGCCTGCTCCGGGCGCGGCTCGTAGCCCGGCAGCGCGCGGGCGAGGATGCCGCCGGGGCCGAACACGTCGTCCATCTCGCAGCCGCAAGCCTACGGATGCGAACGGACGTTCCCCCGGGCCGGTCACGCCCCGCCACGAATTTGTTCGCAAATTGCGACAACCGCCCGGGGGGCCCGTTGACGGCCATGCCCGCGCCCGACTAGGTTCTCCCCGTCGGATCGGGTAGCTCTTCGGAGTCGCTCGATCCGGCATATCAGCTCCGGTAGGTCTTCGGACTCGCCGGGGCTGATTTTTTGTGCCATCCGACGCCCTCCCTATCGTTCGTGGGCTCATGGCGCTCATCGTCGTCCTCGTCGTCACGCTCGTCGTGGTGGTTGCCGCGGCCGCAATCTGGCTGCGCGGCCAGCTGCTGGCAATCGGGTTCTCGGCCGACCGGTCGGCGGGGGAGCGCGCCGGTGAGCTCGAGCGGCGGCTCGGCGGCTTCGCCGAGACGGTCGACCGCCGGCTGGACGCGATCGACCGCAAGGTCGACGAGCGGCTCGCGGGGCTCGACGGACGGCTGCTCGCGACGCAGCGGAGCTCGGGCGAGACGGCCACGCAGATCGTGGAGAAGCTCGGCAAGCTCGACGGCACGGCCGCCCAGATGCTGGCGCGCGCCGACGACCTCAAGCGCCTCGAGCAGGCCCTGAGGCCTCCGAAGGCCCGCGGCGGCTTCGGCGAGCTGCTGCTCGAGAGCCTCCTCCGCGACCGTCTGCCGGCGAGCGCCTACGCGATGCAGCACACCTTCGACTCCGGCGAGCGAGTCGACGCGGTGGTGCACGTGGGCCAGCTGATCCCCGTCGACTCGAAGTTCCCGCTCGAGAACTACGAGCGGATCGTCGCGGCGGAGAGCGACGACGAGCGCCTGCTCGCCGAGAAGGCGTTCGCCCGCGACGTCCGCCAGCACATCGACGCCATCTCGCGCAAGTACATCCGCCCGGCCGAGGGCACGTACGACTTCGCCTTCATGTACGTCGCCTCCGAAGCCGTCTACTACGAGCTCGCGTGCGGCCGCACCGGTCAGATCCTCGCCTACGCCCACGAGCACCGCGTCTTCCCGGTCTCGCCGTCGACGTTCACGGCCTACCTGCAGGTGATCGCCCTCGGGCTGCGGGGCATGCAGATCGAGCAGCGGGCGCACGAGGTGATGGCCTACGTGGCCGAGGTGGGCAAGGACTTCGAGCGGTTCGTCGACGATTTCGACACGATCGGGACCCATCTCGGGCATGCCCAGAAGAAGTACGCCGAGGCGGACAAGCGCCTCGGCAAGCTCTCCGACCGCCTCGACCGTGCGGTGGAGGAGGCAGACGAGCCCGTCGTGCTCGAGGCGGACGACGACGGGCTGGCGATCGAGGCGGCGTAGCCGCACGCCCGGCGGAAGCGGGAACGTTCGACGGCCGTAGGACGTTGAATACTGCGGGAGGAACGAACCCCGAGAGGAGCGCCTTGAGCGAAACGAACGTCCGCGACCTGATCATCATCGGCGGCGGCCCCGCCGGCTACACCGCTGCGCTCTACGCCGCGCGCGCCGACCTGGAGCCGCTCGTGATCGAGGGCTTCGCCTGGGGCGGACAGCTGATGATCACCAGCGACGTCGAGAACTACCCCGGCTACGCCGACGGGATCATGGGCCCCGAGATGATGGCCGACTTCCGGCGGCAGGCGGAGCGCTTCGGCGCGGAGTTCATCACCGACGACGTCACGAGCGTCGACTTCTCGCAGCAGCCGCTGCGCGTCACCGTCGGCGGCGACGAGTACGCCGCGCGCGCCGTGATCGTCTCCACCGGAGCGAGCGCACGGTGGCTCGGGATCGACTCGGAGCAGAAGCACAAGGGTCGCGGTGTCTCGGCGTGCGCCACGTGCGATGCGGCGTTCTTCCGCGAGAAGGACGTCTACGTCGTCGGCGGCGGCGACTCGGCGTTCGAGGAGGCGCTGTTCCTCACGAAGTTCGCGACACGGGTCCACCTGGTGCACCGGCGCGACGAGTTCCGCGCGTCGCGCATCATGGTCGACCGCGCGGTCGCGAACGAGAAGATCGACTTCGTGCTGAACGCCGTCGTCGACGAGATCCTCGGCGACCAGAACGTCGAGGGACTGCGCCTGCGCAACACGTCGACCGGCGAGACCTGGGAGGTTCCCGCCGACGGCCTGTTCGTCGCGATCGGCCACGACCCCAACACGGCGCTCTTCGTCGACCAGCTCGACCACGACGATGCCGGGTACCTGGTGACGGAGGCCGGCTCGACCGCCACGAACGTCCCCGGGGTCTTCGCGGCCGGCGACGTGCAGGACCATGTCTACCGGCAGGCGGTCACCGCGGCCGGATCGGGCTGCATGGCCGCGCTCGACGCGGAGCGTTACCTCTCCTCGCTCGGCCAACCGAGCGTAGAGCCCGCCACCGCGGCCGTCCGGACGCGCTGACCCCGTCCGAAGGCAGGGCTAGCCTGGCGCGGGCATGGCCCCCAGTTGGATCGACCTGATCGACCCGGGCGCCGACGAGCTCCGCGCTGCGTTGCCGGAGTCCGTTCATCCCTCGGTGGTCGCGATGCTGCTGGCTCCGCACACCCACGATGACGAGCCGCGGCCGCGCATCGACTCGCACGGCGACTACGTCGTCGGCGTGCTGCTCCTGCCGGTCAGCGTGCCGGAAGAGGACCGCGTCGACTACCAGGAGCTCGACTTCGTCATCACGCGCGACCGGCTCGTCTCGGTCTCGAAGACGCCGCCGGGTGGGAAGCCGTTCGACCCGAAGCCGGCCAAGGAGGCATGCCGCGCGCACGAGGAGGTCGGGATGTACGCCTTCCACCTCGTCGACGACGTCGCCGAGCGCTTCCTCGACCTGATCGACTCGCTCGACGACGAGATCGACGAGCTCGAGGACATGGTCGCCGAGCATCCGGTGCGCGAGTCCGGACATCGGCTGCGCGAGCTTCGCCACGACGTGCTGGGGATCCGGCGCGTGCTCGCCCCCACGCGCGACGCCGTGCGCAAGATCGTCGACAACCGGGTCGACCTCGACGACGGCGAGCTCTTCCCGCGCGACGTCGAGATCTCGTTCGGCAACGCGTTCGACAAGCTCCTGCGCGCGTCGGAGGGTCTGGACGCGTCGCGCGATTCGCTCGCCGGCGTGCGCGACTTCATCCAGGGCAAGATCGCCGTCGACCAGAACGAGGTCATGAAGCGCCTGACCGTGATCGCCTCGCTCCTGCTGCTCCCGACGCTGATCGTGGGCGTCTACGGCCAGAACTTCCGCGAGATCCCGGAGCTCCATTGGGGGTTCGGGTACGCGTGGAGCTGGGGGCTGATCGTCCTGACGACCTTCGGGCAGCTCGCGATCTTCCGTTGGAAGCGCTGGATCTGAGGCGTTTCCGCGCCGAGTGTTAACACGCTTGCATCAGCCGGAGACGTCGCTTTACTGAGAGATAGCGTGCCCTCAGAGACACGCTCGAAGGGGGCGGCCCAGATGTCGCCGCACCGGGGCCGCCCTCTTCCCACCCGGTCATAACCCGATTCGGATGCGCACGGCCCACCCGTTCGTTCGTGTTTGGCCGAGACGAACGTCCTGGTTCGTAGGATCCGGACATGTCGAGGACGGGGTCGATCCGCACAGCACGTCCAGGGGACGGCCAGGCGATCGCGCGGATGCACCTGGAGAACGCGGCCTACTACCGGTCGCTCGCACCGGACTCGTTCCGCACCCCGGACGAGGACGGGCTGCCAGAGGCCGTCGAGCCGAGCGCCGACCCGGATCCTGCGACGCTCGAACTCGTAGCCGAGATCGACGGCGAGGTCGTCGGCTACCTCGGCGCGCATTTGATCGCGCCGGACGAGCACGCGCGCTTCCAGATGGTGCCGTACCTCGCTGCGCCGCGGCTCTGGATCGATTCGCTCGGCACCCTTCAGAGCCACTGGCGACGCGGCGTCGGAAGCCTCCTCGTCGAGGCGGCGGAGGCATGGGGCCGGGAGCACGGGGCCGTCGTCGCGATGTGCGACACCTGGCTCGGCAGTCCCGTCTCACTCACGTTCTGGGAAGGCAGGATGGGCTACGGACGGCGGGCGGTGATCCTCGAGAAGCCGCTCTAGGTGATCGGCGCGAGCCTGCCCGTCCTGATCGCGTGCACGCACCCGGGCGGGTGCAGCGGATCGACGAGGATCGCAGCCCGCCGAAACACGCGCGCGGAGGCGAGCGGGACGCGCAGCGCGACCCGGCTGACGGCAAAGCGCCCCGCATCGTCGCGGTCGGTTACGCGACCCGCGGCGACCCGGCGCCGCCGCGGCGCGACCACGAACACGGTCCGGCACACGCGCTGCATCGGTCGCCCCGCATCGAGCACCGGCGCGTGCGGCAGGTACCACTCGAGCGGCGCGCGGAAGACGAAGAGGTTGCCGAGCACGGCCACCGGATCCGACGGTCGCCAGCCCTCGGCGACGAGCGCATGCGCGATCCCTGCGAACGGCGGCGGCGCGGCGCCCTCCTGGCGCAGCAGCGACACCGTCAGCAGCGCGACGACGGCGAGTCCCGTTGCTGCAGCCGCGCGCGCCGGCATCGCGGTGACGAGCGCCGCGATCGCGACCGCCACACCCGGTCCGATCTCGACCAGGTTGCGGACGGCGAAGATCTCGAACCCCGCGCCCCAGAGGGCGGCCGCGACGAGCAAGGGCCCGAGGCCGAGCACCGCGACGAGACGCCCTGCCGCGCCCCCGCGCGCGAGCCGCACAGAGCCGGCGCAGACCGCTGCGACGAAGAGCAGCGAGAGGACGACGCCCGCAGGTCGGCCGTTGTCGGCGACCGTGAAGAGCCGGAGCGGAACGGTGAGCGTCTCCCGCAGGCGGAATGCGCCGATCCACCAGAAGCGGTCCCGGTGGTACTGCGAGAGCATCACCGGCGCCCAGGCCGCGGCGACCGCGCCGCCTGCGGCAATCGCCGCAGTCGCGCGGCGCCGGATCGGACGCGCACCGGGATCCGCCCAGAGCCACACGAGCGCCGCGACGGCTGCGAACGCGAAGAAGTAGTGCGTGAGCCCGCCGAGGGCGGCGACGGCGCCGATCGCCAGCTCCGAGCGCAGCTGCGGATGTTCGAGCTCGCGCAGGAGCAGCAGCGCGAACAACGCCGTGAAGAATGCGAGCAGCTCGTACGAGCGCAGCGCGTGTCCGTGGCCGACGAACTCGCTGCCGAACGCGACGAGCATCCCGGCGAGCACCGCCGCCGGCAACGGCAGCAGGCGCCGTCCGATCGCGACGACCGTTGCGGCGAGGCCGCCGCCGGCGAGCACGGAGAGCAGCCGCACGTCGACGAGCGGAGCCCCGGCCTGGTGGACGAGCCAGGCGAGCGTGTACCAGAGCGGCGGCGTCGACTCCGTGCGGGCGGTGCGCCCGAGCATCGACAGGATCGTCGGCTCGCGCAGGATCCGGGCGGACGCGACCTCGTCTTGCGACAGCGCCTGCGTGAAGGTCCCGGGGAGGCGGGCCGCAACCGCGACGAAGCCGACGCCGGTCACGGCGAACGCGGGCCCGCCGAGGCGAATCCGCAGTGCCATCGGCGGCACCACGCTACGGGCGGCAAGGCTCTCGTGCGAGGGCGCGCCGCCGAATCACAATCGGCCGTTAACCGGGTCGCAACGAACGCGGGCGACGACCACCGCCGCGGCTACCCTGGCGGGCCGTGCCGCACTTCATCTGCCCGCGCTGCAAGGAACGCACCGTCGACATCGACGGCCAGGAAGGCTTCTCCGAGCAAGCGCCGGCGTGCCGCCACTGCGGCTTCGGCTTCCTCTTCGAGATCCTCGACGACTACTACCCGGCGCCGGACACGGGGCTCGTGGTGACCGACCGCGACCGCCGCGTGCTGGCGACCGGACGCGGCGTGTTCGAGCTGACCGGCTTCCCCGAGCCCGATCTGATGGGGCGTGACGTCGTCGAGGCGCTGCACTTCTCGAACAGCGTGCCGGTCGACCTCGCCCGTGAGTGGGGCGTGCGCCGGCTCGGCGAGCAGCTCTCGATCAAAACGCGCGCCGGGGTCGAGAAGGCGGTCGTCGCCGACGTCTTCCCCGCCTACGACGACGACGGCGGCCTGCTCGTCGCGCTCACCCCGGTACGCGGCTAGACGGACAGAGATCCGCCGCGAGCGGGCACTCCTCGCAGAGGGGCCGCCGCGCATCGCAGATCCGCCGGCCGTGCCAGATGAGCAGGTGCGGGAACCGCGCCCAGTCCGGCCGCGGGACGAGCCGCACCAGGTCGCGCTCGATCTTGACCGGGTCCTCCTGGCGGGTCAGCCCGAGCCGCTGCGAGAGCCGGCGCACGTGCGTGTCGACGACGATCCCCTGCGCCTCGCCCCGTTCCGCTGTGACGACGTTTGCGGTTTTCCGCGCAACGCCGGGAAGCCGCAGGAGCGAGTCGAAGTCGTCCGGCACCCGGCCGTCGAACTCGTCGAGCAGGATCGCCATCGTGCCGCGAATCGCCCTCGCCTTCTGGCGGTAGAACCCCGTCGCGAAGATGTCACGCTCGAGCTCCTCCTGCGGCACGGCCAGGTAGTCCTCGGGGCGGCGGTACTTCTCGAAGAGCTTCTCGGTGACACGGTTGACGTTCACGTCCGTGGTCTGCGCCGAGAGCATCACGCTGACGAGCAGCTGGAGGGGGTCTTCGAAGCGCAGCGCGATGCGCGCGTCGGCGTGGAGCGTCGCGAGCCGCTCGATGATCGGGCCGATTCGCTGCTTCTTCGGGCCGACGCGCCGGCGCGCCTCGCGAACGTAGCTACGCGGCACCGGCGACGAGCGTCGGCGGCTGGCGCAGCTTCGGCCCGGCGCAGACGAGGTCGAGCGCCGGGCAGCCGGCGCACGCGAAGTCACTCGGCGTCGGCACGAACTCGCCGTGGTTGATCCGCTCGATCGCCACCGACAGCTCCGCTTCGAGCGCGGACAGCTCGTCGCGGCGGAACGTCGTCGTGACGACCGCTTCCGGCCGCTCGACGAAGTGGTAGACGACCTCGACCTCCTCCGCGCCCGCGCGGAGGCACGCGAGCGCATAGACGAGACGCTGGAGGCGATAGTCCTCCTCGACGATCTCCTCGGCCGTGCTGTCGCCGAGCGCGTTCGTCTTGTAGTCGATCACGAGCGCACGAGGCCCCTCGCGCCAGAGCACGTCGATGCGGCCGTGCAGCAGCACACCGTCGTGCTCGAACGCGAACGGCCGCTCCGGCATCGCGCCTGCGAGCGACGCGACGCGACGGGCAGTCTCCGATTCGCAGTAGTTCGCGACGAACTCGGCGATCCGCTCGAGCTCCTCGTCGGACACCGACGGGTACCACCCTCGCACCTGCTCGACGTCGGGCGCGACGGGCGCACGCAGGTCGACGAGCTCGAGCAGCCGGTGCGCCGCGTCGCCGATCTCGGTCGCGGCCAGGCCGCCCTCGCCGCCGAAGCCGACCGCGCGCACCTCACGGAGGCCCGCGACGCGCTCGGCGTAGTAGCGGTAGGAGCAGCGGTCGAACAGCGCGAGCGCCGAGTACGACAGCCGGCGAACCCGGTGCAGCGGCGGCGCCGGCGGCGGGGCGAGCTCGGGCAGGCGATAGCCGCGGACGGCAGGCGCGGCGGGAAGCTCGGCGAAGAGCGCGAGCTGTCCGTCCGCCTCGGCGGCGGGCTCCGGCTCCGCCACCGGCCGATAGGCGTCGACCCGAAGCACGAAGCGGGCGTCGCCGCGCTCGAGCTCCAGCGGCTCGCCCGTCGCACGCGCGGTCTCGAGCTCGTCGGTGCCGAGGCGCGACAGCACCCAGCCGATCGGCGTCGCCTGGTCGCGGCTGCTGTCGGGATCGAGCGCGCCCGACACGATCAGCCGGTCGATCGCCCGCGTCATCGCGACGTAGTAGAGCCGCAGCCGCTCCGCGCGGTCCTCGCGCTCCTCCGCCGCCCGCACCTCGTCGTAGTTGAAGACGCCCGCCCGCCGGCCCGACGTCGGGTCGACGATCCGGAAGCCGAAGCGCCCGTCGGCACCGACGAGGATCTCGTCCACCGACGGGGCGCCGACGGTGTCGCGCCCGGCGTCGGCGACGACCACGACCTTGAACTCGAGCCCCTTCGCCGAATGGATCGTGAGCAGGCGCACCGCCCCGGCGCCCTCCTCCTCCGAGACGGCCTCGAGCTGCGTCGCCCCGACCGCCTCCTGGTCCCGCACGAACGAGACGAAGCCCTCGATGTCGCGGCCGCGGAGCTCTTCGTAGCTGCGCGCCAGCCGCATCAGCTTGCGGAGGTTCGCGTAGCGCCGCCTGCCGTCCCAGCGCGTGAGGACCGCGAGGTCGTAGTCGTGCGCGGCGACGACCTCCTCGCACAGGCGCTCGAGGCCGAGCCGAGCCGAAGCGGCGACGAGCCGCTCGTAGCGCTGCTTGAAGGCGCGCACCAGCCGCGCGTCCTCCTCCCCCAGGCTCTCGGGCAGCGCGCGCTCGATGCCGCTGTACAACGGCCGGCGGCCGGCGTGCCGCCGGATCGAGACGAGCGCGTCGTTCGAGACGCCGACGAAGGGCGAGCGCAGGACGGTCGCGAGCGCCCGGTCGTCGTACCGGTTCCAGAGCAGGCGCAGGTAGGCGAGCAGGTCGACCACCTGCTGCTGCCCGAAGTACCCTCGCCCCGTCGCGCGGTACGTCGGCAGCCCTTCGGCGCGAAGCGCGCGCTCGTACACCTCCGCGTCGGTACCGGCCGCGAAGAGGAGGACGATCTCGCCCGGGTCGGCCGCCCCGAGCCGCACGAGGTCGGCGACCCGGCGCGCGATCGCACCTGCCTCGGCCTCCCGCCAGCCCACGCCCGCCGCGCGATAGCTGCGTTTGTCGGTGACGAGCAGCTCCACCGGGTGGCCGAGGACCGGGTCGTCGAACTCGCCGCCGCACGCGAGCGGCTGGTAGCCGTCGAACTCGTTCGCGAACAGGTGGTTGACCGCGTTCAGCACCTCGGGACGCGACCGGTAGTTGCGCGCGAGCGGCAGGCGCTGCGCTGCAGCCTCGCGCCGCGCGCGGAACACGGCGACGTCGGCATGCCGGAACCCGTAGATCGACTGGAACTCGTCGCCGACGAAGAACAGGTCGGCGTCCGGGCGACCGCCGCGCAGCAGGTCGACGATGTCGCACTGCAGGCTGTTCGTGTCCTGGAACTCGTCGACCATGATCTGGCGGAAGCGCAGCTGCTCCAGCTCGCGGATCGTCGGGTCGTCGCGCAGGAGGTCGCGCACGAGCAGCTGGAGGTCCTCGAAGTCGAGCACCGACTCGCGCCGCTTCGCCTCCGCGTACTCGGCGGCGAACAGGTCGAGCAGCGCCTGCAGGTGCTCGCTGTCGTGCGCGGCGAGCTCGTCGAGCGCAGCCTGGCGCAGGCGGTCGCGCGCGGCACGGAACGCATCGGCTCGTTCGCCGTGCGCCACGAGATGCGCAAGGTCGAGCAGTTGCTCCGGCTTCGAGTCGAGCGCGAGCGCGGCCGCCGCCGCAGCCTGCTGCTTGTCGGTGGCGCCGGGGTCGGCGAGCAGCTCCCGTGCCGCCTCCTGCAGCTCGCCGAGTCGCTCCCCCACCGTCGCCCACGTTCCGAGCTCGAGCGTCAGGTCGCGTCCGGCCGACCGAAGCGTCTCGTAGACGCCGGTGAGCTTGCGGCGGAGCCCGTCGGCGCCGTAGGTCGCGAGCAGCCGCAACCGTTCGGGGTCCCCTCCCGCGCAGAAGGTCGCAAGCGCGCGCTCGAACGACTCGGCGACGAGGGCAGGCGCCTGGTCGTCGGCGAGCTCGCGGAAGCGGGGGTCGATGCCGACGGCGAACGGATGCGCGCGGAGCAGGCGCGCGCAGAAGCCGTGGATCGTCGAGACCCACGCGCCGTCGAGGCGGCGGGCGAGATCGGGGCGCCCGCGCTCTCGCAGCGCCGCACGAATGCGGGCACGGAGCTCGCCGGCGGCCTTCCGCGTGTAGGTGATCACGAGGATCGACTCGACGTCGAGCCCCTGCTCGCAGACGGCGCGGACGAAGCGCTCGACGAGCACGGTCGTCTTGCCGGTGCCGGCGCCCGCCGAGACGAAGACCTCGCCCGTTGCCGTGACGGCGGCGCGCTGCTCGGGGTTCATCGCCTCACGCCCTCTCGACGCGACAGATCGGCCAGACGTCGCACCACGACGGGCACTCGCCGCCCTTCGGGTCGTGGCGAACATCCCCGTTGCGGATCCGCCCGGCGTAGCCGGCGGCGCGCTCGCGCGCGGTCTCGACGAACGCCCAGAACTCGTCCTCCGGCAGGTAGTCGTTGCGGCTGTAGCCGGGCAGGTCCTCGGCGGCGTCCTGGCGCAACAGGCCGCGCGACACGCGTGCACCGCTCAACGAGCGGTAGAGACCGCCGAGCGGCTCGATGCCGACGAGGTCGCGCAGCACCAGCAGGTAGAGCGGGATCTGGAGCTTCAGCTCCTCGTCGATTTGCTTCGCCGAGTGCGCGCGCCCGGACTTGTAGTCGTGCACGATCCCGCGTGCGCTGTAGGGGTCGACGTCGATCCGGTCGATCTTCCCGGAGAGCTGCGTGCCCTCAGCGAGCCGCAGGCCGCGCTGCAGCTCGGGCGACGAGCGGTCCGAGCCGAACGCGACCTCGAACCGGCGGGGCACGAGCCCGGACGGCGCCGCGGCCTCGTCGCGCACGAATCCCTCGAGGTCGCGCCACAGCGTCCCCATCAGCTCCGCCTCCTGGAGATCGGTCAGCTCGAGCCGCACCCCGCCGCGCCGCGCATCCTCGAGGCACGCACGCAGGAACACGATCGCCTGCTCGACGTTCTCCGGCGTCACCGCGTCGGTGCCGAGCTCCTTCGGCAGCCCGGCGAAGAACTTGAACAGCGTCTGATGCGCGAGCGACCCGCGCAGCATCGCGTCCGGCTCGGCGTCGATCTTCCGTGGATCGACGACCCGCTCGTGCAGCCACGCCGACGAGCAGTCGGCGAAGCGCTCGAGCTCGGTGACGCCGAAGGTCGTGCGGCCGGAGAGCTCGGCCAGCACGGCACCGCTGCGCAGCCGGGTCTCGCGGCCCCAGGCACCGCGCGCCCGGTCGAGCCGGCGCTCCCAGTCGTTCGCGCCGGCGATCGCCTCGGCGCCGCCGGCGTCGTCGGCCGCGAGCAGGGCGAGCGCCCGGAGACGCTCGCGCTCGCTCGGCGCGCCCTCGAGCGGCCACGTGAGCGCCGCCAGCGACCGCCTCGTCGTCGCGTGCGCGACGTCGACGGGATCGAACACCGACGTGACCTCCTCCCAGAACGGGCTCGCCTCGCGGGCCGCGCCCTCGTCGGTCACCGCCTCGCGCACGAGGTAGAGGCGCCGGGTCGCCCGCGTGCACGCCGTGTAGAAGAGATAGCGGTCGCGGCTGACCTGATCCGGCCGCTCCAACCGCGAGCCGAGCGCCCGGCGTGCGTCCTCCCCGAGGAACGGCGAGGTCTGCGAGCGCCGCGGCAGCGTCCCCTCTTCGAGCCCGAGCACGAAGACGGCGTCGAACCGCGGCGTTCGCGCCCGCAGCAGGTCGAGCACGGCGACCCGGCCGCTCTCGCCCGCCGCGCCGAGGCGCAGCTCGGTGCCCTCGAGCGCCGTCAGGACCGAATCCTCGGTGAGCTCCTCGCCGAGCCCGGCGAAGGCGTCGAGCTCGTCGAGCGTGCGAACGACCGCGGCGTGCGCGCGCAGGTCGAGCCGCGAGCTCTCCCCGGCGGGCGGCGCCTCGAGGCCGTAGGCCGAGCGGATCATCGCGCGCACGAGCTCGCGTATGCCCGCAACGGGACCATCCGCCTCGCGCAGCTCCGCGAGCGCGGGCACGGGTGCCTCGCGAAGACGTTCGGCTTCCTCCTCGACGCGCTCCGGAAGGCTCACCGCCCGCCCGCGCAGGCGGCCCTCGACGAAGTCGACCGACGAGCGCCCGATGCCCGAGTAGGGCGAGCGCAGGAACGCGAAGAGCGCACGCCTCCCGCCGCCCTGCCACGCGAAGGCGAGCAGCTGCAGGAGCGCGTGGCCGAAGGGCGTCGAGTCGAGCCGGACGCGCGCATCGACCGCCAACGGCACGTCGAGGCTGCCGAGCGCGGTCTCGAGCGGCCGTCGCCAGCGCCCGGGCGAGGGCACGACGATCGCGATCCGCTCCGCCGGTGTGCCCGAGCGCAGCAACGCCACCACCTCGTCGGCGACCAGCTCGAGCGTCCCCCGCGTCCCGGCGCCTTCGAGGAACCGAACGGCGGCGTCGAGCTCGGGCGGCGGAGGAGGCGACTCCTCGAAGAGCGCGCGCTCGAGATGCGCAAGCGCCGGGTGGGCGTACTCCGCCGACCGCGCGCCGAGCTCCTCGATGCGCCCGTCCGCGAGGCCGGCGAGGTCCTCGGCCGTGCGGCGGAGCGAGGCAAAGGCGACGCGCCCCGGCTCGTACGGGAGCGACACTTCGACGTCGGAGCGGCCGGCGAGCGCTTCGAGCAGCGCCCACTCGACGCCCGTCAGGTCCTCGAAGCCGTACGCGAACACCGGCTCGCCCGACCACGCGTCGAGCTCGGCCGCCAGCCGCTCCGCCGCGCGGCGTCGGAGCAGATCGCGGTCCCAAAGCCCGAGCCGGTCGAGCTCGCCGCGGTACGCGGCGTAGAGACGCGCGAGGTCGCCGTCGAGGTCGGTGGGCTCGAGCAGCCCCGACTCGAGCTCGCCGAGCGTCTGCAGCAGCGTGTCCGCGAAGCCGCGCGACCGCGCCGAGCGCTCGTAGCCGTTCAGCGACACCTCGCCGAGCGCCTTCCGGATCACGAGGACGCGCTGCGCGTCGCTTGCGACCGGGCGGCGGCCGTCACCGGCGAGGCGCGCGAAGAGATCGTCGAACGTGCCGATCGAGCCCGCGAACAGGCAGCCGACGCGCGCGAGCAGGTCGCGCTCGACCCGGTCGACGTCCGACCGGTTCGGCACGATCAGCGTCGGCTCGTCGTCGAGCCGTGCCAGATAGCGATCGAGCAGCCGCGCAACCTTGCCCGCGTTCGCAGGCCCTGCGACGAGGGTCAGCCCCACCTTCCGATCCTAGAGGTGGCTGCGGACGGGCCGGAGGGCCGCCGCGGGGCGGCTCAGGCGGCCTGCGACTTCGGCCGGCGGCCGCGGCGGGCGGCGGCGCGTCCCGGGAGCTTGCCGGCGCACGTGTCGCACAGGTCGGCGACCTTGGAACCGCGCCGGGCATCGGTATAGGTGATGCGCATTGCCGCTCCGCGCGCCTCGTCGACCTCGGCGCCGCAGCTGTCGCAGACCAGAACGGTTTTCCGGGCCATTATCGAGCTCCTTCGTCGGTGGATTCGGCAAGCGTACTGGAAAAACCGCCTCGATGCGAGGCGGCCGGATTAGCGGACGATATTCACGACGGTTAGCCGCGCAGTGCACGCGCGCCGAGCACGCCGGCAAAGGCCGCGAGCCCGACACCAGCGACGATGTCGACGGCGCGCAGCGCCCCCGGTGTGGCCCGGCGGCCGGCGGCGGCCGAGAGCCCGGCGAGGATCGCGAACCAGGTCGACGAGCCCACGGCGACGCCCAGGAGCAGCGGCGCCGCGGACAGCCCCGCGACCGAGGCGGCGGAGAAGATCGCCGCCCACGAGGCAATCGTGAGCGGGTTCGACGCCGTCGCGACCAGCGCCGTCGCGTAGGCACGCCCGGGCGTGGCGATCTCCTCGACCGTCTCGCCCCCTTCGCGCACGCGAAACGCGCTCCAGAGCGTCCGCACCGCGATCAGCGCGAGCACGGCGGCTCCGAGGAGCCCGAGCGAGATCCGGAGCGGGTCGATCCGCAGCAGCGCGGTCGCTCCGGCGATCCCGAGGGCCGCGTACACCGTGTCGACCGTCGCGGCACCGGCGCCGACGGCGGCGCCGGGCCGAAAGCCGAAGCGCACGCTCGTGCGCACGCAGAGCAGCCAGATCGGCCCGACCTCGGCGGCAACGAGGAAGCCGAGCCCGAACCCGGATGCGAGCGCCGCAACCATCCGGGCAACCTACAATCGTCCGCCGATGGAGCTCGAGGCGATCGTCGTCCTGGAGGGCGACCAGACGGGGCAGGAGCTGCTCGACGAGGCCGTCCGCGTCCTGCAGCCGGACGTGATCGGGCTCGAGCTCGAGCTGCCGCGCTTCGACCTCTCGCTCGGGAACCGGCGCGCCACCGCGAACGCCGTCGTCCACGAGGCGGCCAAGGCGATCCGGACGGCGGGGCTGGGATTGAAGGCGGCGACGATCACGCCCGAGGAGCGAGGCGACGTCGGCTCGCCGAACCGGATCCTGCGCGAGGACATCGGCGGCAAGGTGATCGTCCGCACCGGCCGCCGCATCCCGGGGGTGGTGCCGCTCGGCGGCGTCCACGCCCCGATCTCGGTCGTCCGGATGGCGGTCGGCGACGCCTACGGCGCGGAGGAGTGGCGCGAGGGGGCGGGTGACGACGAGGTCGCGTTCCGCACCGAGCGGATCGAGCGCTCCGTGTGCCGCGCGGTCGCCGAGTTCGCGTTTCGCGAGGCGGAGCGCGCCGGCGCGAAGGTCTTCGGCGGGCCGAAGTTCACCGTCTCCCCCACCTACGAGGGCCTGCTCAAGGAGGAGATGGACGCCGCGGCGGCGCGCCGTCCCGACGTCCCTTACGAGCCGCAGTTGATCGACGCGACGTTCGCGTTGCTGATCGCATCGACGGGAGAGCCGCTCGTGATCCCGGCGCTCAACCGTGACGGCGACATTCTCTCCGACCTCGTCCTGCCACTGTTCGGCTCGATCGCCGGCTCGGAGTCGATGCTCGTCGCGTTCGAGGGCGACGACCTCGAGCCGACCGCGCTGATGGCGGAGGCGGCGCACGGAACGGCGCCGTCGCTGGAGGGAAAGAACGTCGCGAACCCGATGGCCATGATCCTCGCCGCGGCCGCATTGCTCGCGCAGACGCAGGCCGGCGCGTCGGCCGGACGGGCGATTCGCGAGTCGGCGCTCGAGGCGGTCGCGCAGGGAGTGCGAACCGCCGACCTCGCGGGCCACGCGTCGACCACGGAGTTCACCGACGAGGTGATCGCGCGGACGCGGACGAAGCTCGAGGTCTGGACGTCGCTCTAGGCCCGCGCCTTGCGGCGGCGCCACCACCGGCGGCCGACCAGGGCGGCGGCGCCGGCGACCGCGATCACGCCCACCGCGTACAGCCCGTACTTGCTGATCGCGTCGGCCGCGGCCTTCCCGACGTAGTAGGCGAGCAGCCCGATCGTCGTCGCCCAGACGATGCCCCCGGCCGCGTTGTAGAGGAAGAACCGCCACCAGGTCATGTGCGTGATGCCGGCGAGCCACGCGACCGTCACGCGCAGCACGGCGATGAAGCGGCCGAAGAACACCGACTTGCCGCCGTGCTTCGAGAAGAACTTCTCCGCAGGGGGCAGCGCACGGTCGGCATAACGTGCGGCCGGCCCCCACCGCTCGAGCAGCGTGCGGCCGCCGTAGCGCCCGAGCGCGTACCCGACGTTGTCGCCGACGATCGCGGCGAGCGCGGCGACCGCGATCACGGCGACGATCGAGAAGTGGTGCTCCTGGCCGGGCTGCGACAAGATCGCCGCCGCGATCAGCGCCGTCTCGCCGGGCAGCGGCACGCCGGCGGACTCGACCGCGACGAGCACGAACAGCAGTGCGAGCCCGTAGTGGACGAGCTCCTGGGTCATGCCGTCACCGTCCGCGGAGTCTAGGCGCGCGGTCCGGTCGCTCTCGCCGTCGATGCTGGTAGCGTCGGCGCGGATGCGTCTCGGCGTTCCGAAGGAGACGGCGCCCGGCGAGCGCCGCGTCGCACTGGTTCCCGAGACGGTCGGCAGATTGCCCGACGGCGTCGAGGTGACGGTCGAAGCCGGCGCGGGCGACGGCGCGTCGTTCGACGACGACGCGTACCGCACGGCCGGCGCGACGGTCGGCGATCCCTGGACCGCCGACGTCGTCGCGAAGGTGGCATGGCCCGACGGCAACGAGGCGTCGCAGCTGCGATCGGGCCAGGCGCTGATCGGGTTCCTCGGTGCGACGGGCGCGGAGAGCCTGCCCACGCTCGAGGCGGCGGGCGTGCATGCGTTCGCGCTCGAGTCGATCCCGCGGATCACGCGAGCGCAGCCGCTCGACGCGCTCTCGTCGCAGGCGACGGTCGCGGGGTACAAGGCGGTGTTGCTTGCGGCCGACCGCCTGCCGCGCTTCTTTCCGATGCTGACGACGGCGGCCGGCACCGTCCCGCCCGCGAAGGTGCTCGTTATCGGCGCCGGTGTGGCAGGGTTGCAGGCGATCGCGACCGCGCGGCGGCTCGGTGCCGTCGTCTCGTCGTTCGACGTGCGCCCGGCGGTCGCCGAGCAGGTGCGGTCGCTCGGCGCGACGTTCCTCGACCTCGGCGTCGAGGGCGAGGAGACGGAAGGCGGCTACGCCCGGGAGCTCTCCCCGGAGCAGCAGGAAGCGCAGCAGGCCGCGCTGCAGGAACGGATCCCGCAGTTCGACGTGCTGGTGACGACGGCGGCGATCCCCGGCAGGCCCGCGCCGAAGCTGGTCACCGCGGACGCGGTGCGGGCGATGCGTGCCGGCTCGGTGATCGTCGACCTTGCCGCCGAGACGGGAGGCAACTGCGAGCTGACCGAGCGCGGCAGCGAAGTGACCGAGGACGGCGTCGCGATCGTCGGCCTGACGAACGTGCCGTCGCTGATGCCCGCGCACGCCAGCCAGCTGCTGTCGCGCAACATGGCGGCGCTCGTGGCCCTGCTCGT
>DATBIC010000090.1:0-1537 GCA_036557145.1 Gaiellaceae bacterium | reverse complement strand
ACGCGCTCCAACCCCGGGAGCCCGGCGATCTGGGCGACGCGCAGCAGCGCGCCGAGGTGGCTCGCCGTGAACGCCTTCGAGCGCTCCTGCTCGACGGTCTCCACGTCGACGCCGGACGAGCCGCGGCCGCCGATCACGACGCAGGGCACGCCGTCCGCGCGGGCCTGCGCGAGCACGGCCGACGAGTAGCGCTTCGTGTTGCGGTGGCTGAGCAGGAGCAGCGCATCGCCGTCCACCGCGCCGAGCCCGTACAGCGCCGCGTCCATCGCCGGCCGCGCGACCGCCTCGATCCCCGCTTCCCGGAGCAGCCAGACCGCGTGGTTGGCCGCGTGCCAGCTCGTGCCCGTTCCCACCGCGAGCACGCGACGGCCCCGCAGCCGCTCGGCGGCGGCCTCGACCGATTCGCGATCGTCGAGCAATGCCCGCAGGTCGGCAGGCTGCCGCCACATCGTCTCGCGCATCGCGCTCGTCATTCGGTGGCGGCCGGCGTCTCGGCGCTCGGCGGCGGCTCGTTCGCCGCCTCGGTCCCGCGGAACCGCGCCCGCAGCGTGGCCATCGAGGTGCTCGGCCGCACCGACGGCAGCCGCCAGTCGGTCGGCCACGCGATCTCCTTGCCGCCGGTGATCCCCTGCGGGCGCATGATCAGCGTCACGAGCAGGACGACCGCGAGCACGAGGTTCGCGGTGCCCGACGGCGGCTTCACGCTGCCGAGCCCGTTCACCTCCCAGCGGCGGAACCCCTCGTAGACGATCGTGATGAAGTAGCAGCCGAGCACGGCTCCGGTCACGCTCGTCATGCCTCCGACGACGAGGATCGCAATCGTCAGGAGCACGATGTTGAAGCCGTTGTTGAAGAAGAAGTCGTCGGGGCCGAACGTGCCGCCGAAGTAGTGCGCGTAGAGCGCGCCTGCGACGCCGACCACGAACCCGGACAGGATCCACGCCACCGCGCGCTGCACGGCGACGCGAACGCCGACCGACTTCGCGGCGCGCTCGTTCTCGCGGGAGCCGCGCAGGCGGAGGCCCCACCGCGACTGCTGGAAGAGGAATGCAGCCGCGACGAAGATCAGCGTCCAGACGGCGACCGAACGGAGCGTCGTCGTCGTCGGAACGCCGATCTGCGTGCTCGTGCCGCGCGTGATCGCCGACGTCTGGACGTCGAACACGTACACGATCACGAGGATCGCGAGCGTGCCGATTCCCGCCTGCACGCCGGCGAGCCGGCTGACCGGCGCCGCCGTGATCGCCGCGAACGCCAGAGCGAACCCGCCGCCCGCGAGCGTCCCCTCGAGGGCGTTCAGCTGCGCGGGGAAGACCCAGAACTTCAGGAAGTGGGGCATGCTCAGGAACGTGAACGACTTGATCGCGGTCGGGATCGTGAGCAGCGCCGACGAGTAGGCGCCGACGGCCATGAACGCGACGTGGCCGAACGAGAGCACGCCCGAGTTGCCGCTGAAGATCTGCAGGCCGAGCACCACGATCAGGGTGATGAACATGTGCACCGTGATGTCGACGTAGACCTGCGTCGCGAACGCGGC
>DATBIC010000089.1:0-40863 GCA_036557145.1 Gaiellaceae bacterium | reverse complement strand
GCGGTCGCGTTGGCGGGTGTCGCGCCTGCGACCGGAAGAGATCTACCGCTCCTCCGCTCCGCGTCGGTCGACACGCGCCACGTCGTGCTTCAGGTCGCGGTCGGCGACGTACGCCCGGTGCAGCTGACGGTCGCAGACCGCTCCGACGTCGGCGCCAACGGAGCCTTGCTCGCGAAGAACGTCGTGCGGCGGGAGACGATCAAGCTCGCGCCGGCTGCGACGTCGGGAGTCGTGCGCTGGAAGAGCCGGATGACGCTCGCGCCGGGAGCGTATTTCGTGCAGGTGACGGCGGTCGACCGGAGCGCCGGCCTCATCGATTGTCCTCCGAAGCTCATGCGCACGTGTCTCGACCGCTGGTCGAACGTCCGCCGGATCGTCGTGCCGGCGTCGGACTGAAACGAGAAAGGAGTGGGGCCGCCGCGAAGGCGGCCCCACTGTGACGTCTCGTTCGCGCTACCTCCCGGTCGCGGGACACGGGTTCCCGGGGAGGACCCTCTGGAAGTTGTTGTAGCGCTGGGTGATCGTGAACCCCGGCGCCGGGTAGTCCGACAGCAGCAGGCCCCCGTACTCCGTGGTCGAGGAGCCGCCGAAGTCGTTGGTCGTGCCGGGGATGTTCGCCCCGCCCTGCTGCCACACGCACGAGCCCTCGCTCACGGCCGTCGTGTAGAGCGGGTAGAACGCCGGGCCGTTCGGGCCGAGCGGCGGATTCACGCAGCCGGAGCCCGGGCTCGGGTCGGCCGGGTTGCTGACGTGCCGTTGACAATCGTTCGTGGTCGAGAAGTCCGTGCCCTCGATCCGCGGCAGGTCGGCTTCGAACGCGACCTGCGAGTAGTTCAGGCGGTAGCCCAAGCCCGTGCCGAACAACGAGAACGTGAACGTCGGGCTCTGGAAGCGAATCGGGGTCGGGACATTGCCCGCGACGGCACCGGGACCACCCGGCCACGCCGCGCCCTCGTAGGACGGGCCGTCGAAGTCGTCGTCGGCCTGGATGCACCCCGTGAGGTTCTCGAGCACCACCCCCGACGGACCGTTCAGCGGATACGGGAAGCAGAAGGTGTCGTCGTGGTCGAGCGTCGTATCGACGCCGGCGGGCGAGGTGCAGTTTCCACCGAACGCGTCTACGGCGTTGCAGTACTCGAAGTGGCCGATCTCGTCGGAGGCGGCGACGTTGTACGTGTGCGCGGCCCAGATGTTCCGCGTCGACGCGTTCGAGGTGCTGAACTGCGGGTGGAAGGTGTAGTTGACCATCGTGCACGTCGAGGCGTTCGGCTGGAAGAGCGCATGTCCGAAGCCGTTCGCAGCGCTTGCGGTCATCGAGCCGCTCTCGCCGGTCGTGACGTCTCGGATCACCACCTGGAAGCCCGCCGGTGTGTCGTGCATGTCGACAATCAGGCGATCACCGTTGTTGAACTCGAGCGTGTCAGGCGTGACGACGGCCTGCTCGGAGAAGGGCGTGTCGGGCCGAGGCGGTGCGACGGGGACGCCGTCCTTCGTGATGACTGCGTAGTTCGCCGGCTCGGGACCGACGAGGTCTTGGCAGGCCTCGTTGTTCTCCTGACCGGTGTTCATGTTCTCCTGGTCGCTGTCGATCGTCAGCGCCGCGCACCACTTCCCGTCCTGGTTGCCGTTCGCATCGGTGCAGCCGATCGGCCCCCAGCCGGGCGGATAGAACTGCATCTCCATGTACCCCTGGCCGGGCGTCAGCCCGAGGTACTTCGGCGACTTCGGGTCGGTGGACGTGAAGATGTTCGAGTCGGAGTCCGGTTTGCAGGTCGCGCCCGGGTTCGGCGCGGACTGGTCGTCGCACATGATCATTCCGAGCCAGTAGGCCGGGCGGAGCTGGAAGTTCCACGTGCTCCCGGAGCCGTCCTGCTTCGGCGGTGCGGCCGGATCGGACGGCAAGGTCACCCGGTAGTTGTTCGAGTTGCCCGAGCCGGGGATCCTCGAATAGAAGAGGACCGAGGGCTCGTCGTGTCCGGAGATGTACGTGTAGTCCTCGTACGTCCACGGATTGTCCCGCTCGGTACAGAGCGCGGGACGCTGGACGCACAACGGCTCGTTCGAAGCGCTGGGACCGATCGCTGCGTTGCCGGGAAGCGACGCGACGAGTGCGATCGCGAAGGCGATCGCTCCGCTGATCCCGAGACGGCGTTGGGCACGAAGCCGACGCATGGTGTCTCCCCCTCCTCAGAAGGTTTTGCCTGCCTCTTGCTGATGGGCTAGGGCAGCGAGATCCTTACAAACGGCCGCGCGCTGTCAAGCCGGGTTCCGTACGCACAGCCGGGAAGGTGAGGGGCCCGCCGGTATCGCTACCGGCGGGCCCACTTGCGAGCTACCCGACGACGTACGAGTACGGGATCGCGGCCACCGTGTTCGCATTCGGCACCAACGACCCGAACAGCGCCAGGCTGTCGTCGTCGAGGTACAGGACGTTGGACACGATGTGCGGCACGCGGCTGCCGGTCGGCTTGATCTTCACCTGAATGCTGGCGGACGCGCCGGGCTGGACGACCACCGGGGTGATGGTGAAGGGGCCTCCGATCGCGAGCTGCCACAGGTCGCCCGTGTCCGACGTGACGGCCGGATCGAACGCCTGGGTCGTGGCGGTCATGGAGGTGTGCGTGTTCTCCGTGGTTGCCGGCGAGCTGAACGGCCCGACGAGGGTCGGGAGGACCGACCACTCACCCTGCGTGAGCGGGTTGCCGTTGACGGTCGCCGTGACGTCCAGGCCTTGCCCGGAGGCGACATCAGGATCGCCGGTCGGAGTGCTCATGTCGAACTGGATCGGCTCGGTGCCGTCGGTCGTGGCCTCGGCGGTGATCGACGTGGTCTGACTCGGCACCAGGTATTGCGGGAAGTTGTCTTCGAAGGTCAGCGGCGCCTGCGAGTCCGGCGACGTGACGGACACGAGGTTGTAGGTGGCCTGGCTGCGGGTCCGCGGGTCGACGAAGTAGGCCTCGGGCGCGGTGCCGGTGTTGGTCACCTGGATGGTGAGCACCGTCGAGCGGTTGGGGCTGATGATCGTCCCGTTCCGCCAGAGCGTGTGCACGGACGGGGCGTTCTGGTCGAGCTTCACCGAGAACGGCTCGCTGAGCGCCGTCCCCGAGACCGTCGGGGCGAAGTCGATGGCCAGCGTCCAGCGGCCCGGAGCCGGGTTGACGACGTGCAGGTTGGTCCCGAGGGTGTTCTGGGCGTGGATGTGGCCCTGGTCGTCCGCGGTGACCAGCACGTTGCTCTGGTAGGCCTCCGCCTGCCCGGCCGGGTCGATCAACCACGCCTGCGTCTGGTTTTCGGGATTGTCGGCCAGGGTGACCGAGGCGTTCAGAGCCGGCGCCCGATTCGGCACGTCCACCTGGTAGTACTCGGTCACGCCGGTGTTGACGGCGCGGCCGTTCCCGCCCGTGAGGACGCCGGAGAACGTCGTCGGTCCCGACGGCGCGAGCGACCTGAGGGTGACCGGGACCGTCTCTGCGTCCTGGCCGACCGGGGTGACGACGATCGAGCCGGCCTGGTCACCGGGAGTCTGCGGGGTGTTCACCGTCAGGGTGAACGAGCCCGTCCCACCCGGGGGAAGCGTCAGGCTCGACGCGCTGAGGTGGCCGAAGCCCTGGTACGAAGCGACGCTGGCTCCGAACAGGACCGGTCCCGTGGTGCCACCGTCCGCCGAGCCGCGGCTCCAGATGTAGGCGGTCCACGTACCGGGAGTCGGATCGGCCACCTGGGTGTTGCCGTAGTTCCCGATGCCCTGCGGCACCGAGTAGTCGGCGAGGCGCCCGTTCGGGTCGACCAGCGCGAGCCGGACCCGGGCGGACAGGTCACCCGACGATGCCTGGAAGGCGATCGACCCGTTGAGGCGATCGACTCCGCTCGGGACCTGGAACGTGACGGTCTCGTAGTTGTCGGTGATCCCCTGGTAGTCGACGCTGTGGGGGCTGCTCGTGTCACTGAGGGTGACGGTCGCCGTCTTCACCGTCGTGTAGGCACCGAGCGTCCGGCTCGTGAGGTTCACCGTCTGGCTCGTCGGCCCGACGTTGGTCAGCTGCTCGGTGAAGGACTCGGGCGTCCCGGTGGCGGCCACGGCGTTGAACTGCTCCGTGCCCTTCAGGACGATGTTGTCCGGATGTGCGGGCGCCGGGCTTCCGGGCGCCGCCTGGTACTGCTCGGCGGCCAGGACGGCCCGGTAGGCGTCGTCCAAGCCGCTCCCCTGCTGGTCGGCGGGGGCGTTGATGTCGTCCGCGGTGCTGGTGATGAACTTCTTCACCAGAGCCGGGGAGGGAGCACTTCCGCTGTGCGTCTTCTCGTAGGCCTGGATGACCAGCGCGGCCACGCCCGCGGTCAACGGTGAGGACTCGCTCGTGCCGCCACCGTCGAGGACGCCCGTCGGCTGGCCGACGAAGTTCGCACAGTCGGCGAAGCGCGACAGATCGGGCGTGCACAGCACCCAGTTCAGCTCGCCCGGCGCGACCGCCGAGAGCACCGAACCGGTCTGCGTGAAGCCGCTGGAGCTCAGGGAGCTGATGTTGTCGTTGAGGAAGCCGGTGACGGCGGGGAACTGGAAGCCGCCGTAGCCGACCTGTGAGTCGAGCTCGTACGACGTCGTACCGCCCACACCGATCAGGTTCGGATCGGAAGACGGCGAACCGGTGGTGTTGGTCACGCCTGCATCGCCCGTCGAGACGACGACGGTCGTGCCGGCCGCCGTGGCCTGCTCGTCGGCTGCCTTGATGACGTCGAGGCTGGCGTTGTCGTCAGGGAAGAGGTTCGCGCCGAACGACTCGTTGAGGACGTTCACGTGGTCGACGCTTACCTCGTAGTCGATGGCTTGCAGGATCGTGGAGTTGAACGCCGACTCGCCGGTGAAGGCGACGGCCTCGACAAGGCTGGCTCCGGGGGCGACGCCCTCGACCTTGACGTAGCACGGCTGGTTGAGAGGCAGGGCGCTGTAGTTGCTGATGTTGTAGCTCTGGTTGCCCTGTGCGGCGATGGAGCTCGAGTCGATGAACGACTCACCGCCACCGGTCGGCGCTCCCGGCCCCTCGCCGGTGAAGTCCTTGTAGTCGACGAAGACGTGCTGGCCGTTCGGTCTGATGAAATCGGGATTGTCGATGTCGACTCCGTCGGCGATGTAGCCGACGGTGACGCCGCTTCCGTCGATCCCGAGCGATCGCGCAGTCTTGGCGCTGGGATCGCTGGAGTCGGCCTTGATCAGCGAGAGGGCCTGCGGTGAGAGCTCGGGCTTCTTGGGATCGGGCGCGCACGTGCCGGGCACGGGTGTCCGGCCGGATGAGGCCAACGGGGCATTCGTGATCTTCGGCGACGCCAAGTAGATGATCCGATCGGGGACGACCTCCGCGACGTCAGGGTTCGCCGCGAGGCGGGCCTGCTCGTCGGGTGAGACCGTCGCGGCCACGGCGTTGATCGTCGTATACGCGTGGACGTTGCGGGAGCTCGTGTCGCTCAGCTGCTGTAGAACCGGGCTCTGAGCTGCGGCCTCGGCCGAGCGCCGGGCGTCGACGTGCGAGGGTGACGCCGGGTCGGACTTGAACTGATCCTTGAACACGACGATCACCCGGTTGGTGGCCGTCGCCGACGCCGATTGGCGTGCGGTTGCCTGCGGCACGAAACACACAAAGGCTGCGACCATCGGAACCGCCGCGATAGCCGCCCATAGCTTCTTTCTCGTCACCAGGGACCTCCCCCTTCTCGTCGTTGGCGCCGCGAGATATTCCGCCAGATATGAGGCTCGAAAAGAATACGCCCGCAGCGATCTCTCCGACGAATCGAACCGTCAGTACGACTTGGGCAGGCCGAGAACGTGCCGCCCGATGTACGCCAGCACGAGGTTGTTCGCGACCGGCGCCACCGTGTAGAGCCGCGCCTCGCGGAACTTCCGCTCGACGTCGTACTCGGCGGCGAAGCCGAAGCCCCCGAACGTGTCGAGGCAGGCGTTCGCGGCCGACCACGAGGCCTCCGACGCGAGCAGCTTCGCCATGTTGGCCTCGGGGCCGCACGGCTCGTGCCGGTCGTAGAGCCAGGCGGCCTTGAACCGGACGAGCGACGCGGCCTCGACGGCAGCGTGGGCACGCGCGATCGGGAACTGCACGCCCTGGTTCGCGCCGATCGGGCGTCCGAAGACGACCCGCTCCGATGCGTACCGGCTCGCCTTGCCGACGAACCAGCGGCCGTCGCCGATGCACTCGGACGCGATCAGGACGCGCTCCGCGTTCATGCCGTCGAGGATGTGGCGAAAGCCCTTTCCCTCGTCACCGACGAGCGCGTCGGCCGCCAGCTCGACGCCGTCGAAGAAGACCTCCGTCGTGCCGTGGTTCATCATCGTCTTGATCGGGCGAATGGTGAGGCGCTCTCCGGCGTTCCTCATGTCGAGCAGGAACGTCGACAGGCCGTCGCTCCGTTTCTCCACCCGGTCGAGCGGCGTCGTGCGCGCGAGCAGGAGCATGAGGTCGGAATGCTCGGCGCGCGACGTCCAGATCTTCTGCCCGCGAACGACGTACCCACCGGCCGTCCTCTCCGCGGTGGTCCGGATCGAGAGCGTGTCGGAGCCGGCCGCAGGCTCGGTGACGCCGAAGGCCTGGAGGCGGAGCTCTCCGCTTGCGATCTTCGGGAGGTAGCGCTCCTTCTGCTCGCGGCTCCCATGCCGAAGGAGCGTTCCCATCGTGTAGATCTGCGCATGACAGGCGGCCGAGTTGCAGCCGGAGGCGTTGATCTCCTCGAGGATGACGCACGCGGCGGTGAGGTCGAGACCGGCGCCGCCGTATTCCTCGGGGATCAACGCAGCGAGCCACCCGGCGTTCGTCAGCGCCTCCACGAACTCGACCGGGTAGCCGTCGGGCTCGAGGCTCCGCCAGTACTCGCCCGGAAACCGGCCGCAGAGGTCCGCGACGGCCGTCCGGATCTCGGCGAGCTCAGGCGGAAGGTCGAAGGTCATGAGGTGATCGCCCGGACGCTCGGCCGGACGTCGCCGAAGTATCACCCGATCGCGTGTCCGGGATCACTCGTTCTCGGCACGCCGTCCTCCCGGTTCACTCGATCTGGCGACGCCGCTCCCTCGATCCCGCGATCTCGCCGCGTCACGTCGCACCGAAACACCTAGGGCCATCGTGGTCGGCTCGCCCGGCTGAGCGAGGCGAACCCGAACCCGATCGACGAACCCAGGAGGACGACTGTGAGTACATGGTCGAAAGCGGCCATGCTTGCCGCTGCTTGCCTTGCGTTCCCCGCTGTCTTCGCGACCGCCCCGGCGCACTCGACAACGCGCACGAGCTCAGGCCCGGCCTTCGGCGTCGCCGAGGACGGATCGAAGTTCGCCGCCGACGGCGGCGCGAGGATCTACACGAGCCTGACGAGCGCCGGCATGACCGAGAACCGCTGGACGGTCACGTTCGACGGCGACCCGACGACGATCGACGACCAAGCGTTCCTCGACCGGTCGGTGCCGGCCGCGGCAGCAGCCGGCGTCGACGTGATCCTGTCGCTCTACCCCGCGCACGCGCAGGTCCCGGACCCGGCCACGTTCTGCGAGTGGGTCGGCAACATCGCGAAGCGCTATCCGACCGTGACGAAGTTCGTGGTCGGGAACGAGGTCAACGCCACACGCTTCTGGTCGCCGCAGCACACACCGAGCGACCCGAACGCCGGCCCAGACACCTACGAGCAGACGCTCGCGCAGTGCTACGACGCGCTCAAGGCGCTCAATCCCGCCGACGAGGTGATCGGCATGGGGCTCGCCCCGCGCTCGGTCAGCGCGAGCTCGACCAAGCCGCTCGACTTCATCCGTGCAGTCGGCGCCGCCTACCGGGCATCGCACCGCACGACGCCGATCATGGACGCACTCGCGGTGCACCCGTACCCGAACCCGAACGCGAGCCCGCCGCCGGCGCCGGACCGCGCCGGCTATGAGGACCCGGGCTTCTACGGCATCCCGCAGCTCGACCGGGTCAAGCAAGCCGTCTACGACGCGTTCCACGGCACCGCCCAGCCGACGACGACGAACGGGCTCAGGCTCGTGCTCGACGAGGTCGGCTACCAGAGCAACGAGAGCGGCAACCCGCAGTACACCGGCGTCGAGTCGTCGCCGACCGTCTCCGAGGCGCAGCAGGCGGCGTACTACGCGCGCGTCGTCCAGCTCTACTCCTGCGACCCGTCGGTCCAGGCCGTCCTCTTCTTCCATCTGATCGACGAGACGAACCTCGACGTCACGCCGACGTCGGGCGGCTGGCAGTCCGGGCTCGAGTACCCGGACGGAACGCCGAAGCCCTCGTTCGGCGCCGTCAGTCGGGCGATCGCCGCCGGCTGCACCGGCGCGGCGACGACCTGGTCGCCGCAGGTGCACCAGGCGCCAAAAGCCGTCCACCACAAGACGAAGCCGAAGCCGCACCACAAGCCGAAGCCGCATCACAAGCCGAAGCGACACCACAAGCCGAAGCCGCACTTCAAGCTGAAGCTGAAGCTGCACCACAAGGCGCACCCGAAGCACCACCGCCGGCACCGGTAGCCGGCGCTCTCCCGCGGCCGGCGCCTGTGCGCCGGCCGCGGCGACCTATCCGTGCGCGACGCGCGGCAACGAAGGAACGTTCGGCGCGTGCCGGTTGCGGAGCAGCACGACCGCGAATGCAACCCCGCCGAGCGTCAGGAGCGCCGGGAGGACGACGAAGAAGTGCGAGAGCGGCACGTAGCGGAGCGCCTCGCCGGCGACGACGAACCCGAGCGGCCCGGCGAGCGTGGCGACGGTCATCACCGCCGTCAGCACCTTCGGCCGCAGCGCCTCCGGCGTGCGCACGGTGAGCAGCCCCATCATCGGCGCGTTGATCAGCGGCGTGAAGAAGCCTGCGGCCGCGACGACGAAGATCGAAGCCGTCCACGGCAGCGAGAAGGCGAGGAAGAAGAGCGGCAGCGGCATCGCGACGATCGCGACGGCAGCGAGCTTCGGCAGTTCGACCGTGCGCACCAACCGCTGCGCGGCGAGCGCGCCGCAGAGCGCCCCGATTCCGAACGCGCCGAACAGGAACCCGAGGACACGAGCGTCGGCGTCGTAACGGAAGTACGCGATCGCCTGCAGCCCGACGATCAGGCCCTGGACGACGAAGTTCAGTACGCACCCGACGACCATCAGCGGCCCGAGCAGCCCGTCGCCCATCAGGAACCGGAGGCCGGCGAACACCCCGCGCGACTCGGCCGTCGACGCGACCGCCGACCCCGCCCGCACGACCAGCGCGACCGTCAGGAACGACAGCAGGTACGAGCAGCCGTCGAGAACCAGCACCGCCGACGGGCTCGCGGCCGCGATCACGAGCCCGGCGAGCACCGGCCCCGCGATCTGCGTGATCTCGTTCGCGCCCGCCAGCACCGCGTTCACCTGCGCGACGACGCGCTCGTCGTCGCCGACGATCTCGGGCACGACGACCCGGGCCGACGCGAAGTACGGTGCGGTGAAGACGCCGATCGCGAACGTGACGGCGAGCAACGCGGGGAACGAGAGATGACCGGTGCTGTGCAGCACCGGGATCACGAGCAGCAGCGGGCCTCGGGCGGCATCCGAGATCAGCATCGTCCGCTTCGCGCCGATCCGGGCGATCACCGAGCCGGCGGGGATGCCGACGATCGCGACCGGGAGCATCTCGGCGGCGAGGACCCAGCTCATCTTCGCGGTCGACCCCGTGGCCGCGAGCACGAACCACGGCAGCGCGATGAACGTCATCGCCGACCCCGTGAGCGAGACGAGCTCGGCAGCGATCAACCCGGTCAGCGAGCGGCTGCGCGGCATGGCGGGATAATAATACGTCTGTACGGTTTTGTAAAGTTAGAGTAGCGAGGTGCCGAAGGTGAGCCAGGAGCACGTCGCGTCCCGCCGGGCGGAGATCCTCGAGGGGGCGCGCCGCGCCTTCGCGCGGCACGGCTACGACGGCACGACCGTCGCGCGGCTCGAGGCGGAGATCGGCCTCTCGCGCGGCGCGATCTTCCACTACTTCGAGTCGAAGCTCGACCTCTTCGCCGAGCTCGCGCTCGCGGACAACACGCGCTACCAGCGGCTGCTCACCGACGAGGGAGTCGAAGCGGTCATCCGCGCGATCGCAGCCGCCGACCGCGACTGGCTGACCGTGCTCGTCGAGACCGAGGTGCGCCTGTGGCACGACCCCGAGTTCGAACGCCGGATGGAGGCGTCGCAGGCGACCGACGAGGAGTTGTTCGCGGCCCTCGCCCGCGCGCAGGCCGAGGGCCGGCTGCGGTCGGACGTCTCGATGCCCGACCTGGCGAGCTTCCTGCTCGTGGTGATCAACGGGCTCGCGGTGCGGGTGGCCGGCTCGGATGCGCCGGCGATCGAGCCGTTCGTGCGCCTCGTGAACGACGCCATCTCGCCGCGCTGAGGTGGAATTGGAGCTCGTGAGGAAGCTCCCGATCTTCGACTGGGCGCCCGGCTATCGGCGCACGTGGCTGCGCGGCGACCTGATCGCCGGCCTGACCGTCTGGGCGGTGTTGGTCCCGGAGGCGCTCGCCTACGCGACGATCGCGGGCGTCTCCCCCGTCGTCGGCCTGTACGCGGCGGCGCCGGCGCTGATCTTCTACGCCGCCTTCGCGAGCTCGCGGCACGTGATCACCGGGCCGATGGCTGCGACCGCAGCGCTCTCGGCCGCGACGGTCGCGACGCTCGCCCCCGCCGGCTCCGACGCGTTCCTGCAGCTCACGATCACACTGGCGCTGGTCGTCGGCGCGCTCGCACTGCTCGCGGGCCTCTTCCGGCTCGGCTTCCTCGCGAACTTCATCTCCGAGCCGGTGCTGAAGGGCTTCATCGTCGGCCTGGCGCTCACGATCATCGTCGGCCAGGCGCCGAAGCTGCTCGGCGTCGAGAAGACGGAAGGCGACTTCTTCCGCCAACTGTGGGGGCTCTTCGGCAAGCTCGGCGGGACGAGCGGGCTGACGCTGCTCGTCGGCCTCGTGTCGCTCGCGCTCGTGCTCGGGCTGCGGCGGTTCCTGCCGGTCGTCCCCGGCTCGCTCGTCGCCGTGCTGTTCGGGATCGTGATCGTGCACCTGTTCGACCTCGACCGGCACGGCGTCGCCATCGTCGGCCACATCGACGGCGGCCTGCCGTCGTTCGGGCTGCCGAACGTCGACACGCACCGCTACCTCGACCTCGCCGGGTCGGGTGTGGGCGTCATGCTGATCGGATTCGCGGAAGGGCTCGGCGCGGCCAAGACGTACGCCGCGAAGCACCACTACGAGATCGACCCGAACCGCGAGCTGATCGCGCTCGGGGCGGCGAACCTCGGCTCCGGCCTCTCCAGCGGCATGGTCGTCAACGGCAGCCTCTCGAAGACCGCCGTGAACGGCTCGAGCGGCGCCCGGTCGCAGCTTTCCGGCCTCGTGGTCGCGGCGCTGACGGTGATCACGCTGCTCTTCCTCACCGGGCTGTTCGAGGAACTGCCCGAGGCGACGCTCGCCGCGGTTGTGATCGCGGCACTGATCGAGCTGGTCGACGTCCACGCGATCGCGGACCTCTACCGGTACCACAGCCGGAGGAGCGGCGCGGCGCTCGCCGTCGCAACGCGGGCGGACTTCGTCGCCGCGCTGGCCGCGATGTTCGGCGTGCTCGTGTTCGACACGCTCCCCGGCCTCGTGATCGGGATCGCGACCTCGATCGTGCTGCTCATCTACCGCGCGTCGCAACCACACGTCGCCGTGCTCGGCAAGGCGCCGGGCACGGCCGACCAGTGGAGCGACATGCAGCGGCACCCCGACAACGCACTGCCGGACGACCTGGTCGTGCTGCGGCCCGAGAGCGGGCTCTTCTTCGCCAACGCCGACGCCGTCCGCAAGTCGATCCGGGCGCACGCGACCGGGACCATCCGTTCGGTCGTGCTCGACGCGGAGACGATGCCGGCGATCGACGTCACCGCGATCGGGATGCTGCTCGAGCTCGGAGACGACCTCCGGCGTGACGGTGTCGAGCTCGTGATCGCACGCGACATCGGTGCCGTGCGCGATCTGCTCGAGCAGGGCGACCGGCCGGAGGCGATCCACACGTTCCCGACCGTGCAGGCCGCGGTCGACGCGCTGGCGCGTCCGTAAGAGAATGCGCGCACGGTGCTGAGGTCACTCGTGGTAGGCACCCGCGACACGATCGCGGGAACGGTGTACGGAACGATCGTCGTGCTGTCGGTCTTGACCGCCGGCGCCCCCGCGTTCGAGCACAACAAGTGGAAGCTCGAGATCATCGCGGGCCTGACGGTGCTCGTCTTCTGGCTCGCGCACGTGTACACGCACATGCTCGGCGAGAGCATCCACGAAGGGCACCGGCTGAACCACGACGAGCTTGCGGTGATCGCCCGGCGGGAGCTCGCGATCCCGCGCGCGGCCGTGCTCCCCATGACCGCGATCGCGCTCAGCGCGCTCGGGGTCCTGAAGACGAACACCGCGCTCTGGCTCGCGGTCGGCGTCGGTGTCGCCACGCTCGTCATCTCCGGAATTCGCTTTGCCCGGCTCGAACGGCTGAGTACGATCGGGACGATCGCCTCCGTCAGCATCAATCTCGCCTTCGGCCTTGCGCTCGTCGTGCTCAAGTCCGTCCTCGCTCACTGAGTGACGAGAAAGGAAGGATCCATGGCCACCGCCACGCCCGACCGCCCAACCCTCACCGACGAGCAGTTCCGTCAGCTCGCCGACCTGATCAAGGACGCAGACAGCGTCGAGCTCAAGCTGACCGTGCCCGAGACGGACCACCGCACGACGATCAGCTCGCTCGGGATGGACCCGCTCGACGCGCAGATCCGGCAGGTCTTCTTCTTCGACACGCCCGACCTCACGCTCGACCGGCACGGCATCGTCGTCCGGGCGCGCCGCATCCAGGGCAAAGGCGACGACTCCGTCGTCAAGCTGCGACCGATCGTCCCGTCAGAGCTGCCCGGCTCGGTTCGGAAGTCGCCGAGCTTCGGCGTCGAGGTCGACGCGATGCCGGGCGGCTTCGTCTGCTCCGGCTCGATGAAGAACGCCCTGCCCGCCGGGGCGGTGAAGGAGTTCCTCGCCGGGAAGAAGCGCCTTGCGAAGCTGTTCAGCAAGGAGCAGCGCTCGCTCTTCGAGCAGCACGCGCCGGAAGGCGTGGCGCTCGAGGATCTCTCCGTGCTCGGCCCCATCTTCGTGCTCAAGCTGAAGTACACGCCGGAGGGGTTCGCGCGGAAGCTCGTCGGCGAGATGTGGCTGTACCCCGACGACCGCTGGATCCTCGAGCTCTCGACGAAGTGCCTCCCGTCCGAGGCGTTCCAGGTGACCGGCGAGGCGCGCGCGTTCCTGACCGAGCGGGGCGTCACCCTGGGCGGCGAGCAACAGACGAAGACGCGCACGGCGCTCGAGTTCTTCTCGAACCGGCTGAAGGCGGCGTCGGCGCCGAAGAAGGCAACCGCGACGAAGGCTCGCGCCAAGCCGGCGGGGTCGTGAGCGGCCCGATCTACCTCGTCCGCCATGCGAAGGCAGGCCATCGCGAGCGCTGGACCGACGACGACGAGCTCCGACCGCTGACGAAGAACGGCTGGCGCCAGGCGCACGGCCTGGTCGAGCTGTTCGACGGGCAGCCGTTCGCACGCCTGCTCTCGAGCCGCTACGTGCGCTGCGTTCAGACGCTCGAGCCGCTCGCCGAGGCGCGAGGGCTCGAGATCGAGGAGGCCGACGGGCTCGCCGAGGGGTCCTCGCGCGCGGCCTCGGTCGAGCTGCTGCTCGGAGCCGCCGAGTCGGGCCCGGTCGCGCTGAGCACGCACGGCGACATCGTCGAGCACGTCCTCGACGAGCTCGCGGAGTCCCAGGTCCCGCTGACGGGGCCGACGCTGCTCGAGAAGGGATCGACATGGGTGCTCGACGTGGCGGACGGCGCAATCCGCGCGGGCCGCTACCTGCCGCCGCCCTGAGCCGGCTCGACCACGAGGACGAGGCGGTCGCGCGAGACAACGCGCACGGTGTCGCCGACGCCCGCCCCGGCTGCGCAGCGCGCCTGCCAGATCTCGCCGTCGAGCTGCACCTGGCCCTCCGGCCGGCACGGCGAGATCACCGCCGCCTCGCGTCCGACCAGCGTATGCGCGCCGACCGCGACGGGCCGGCGGCGCACGGTCCGGCTCCAGACGTACAGCTCGCCGATCCCCAGGATGAAGCACGTCCCGAAGCCGACGATGTTCCACGGCGAGCCGAGGACGATGAGCAGCACGAACGCGAGCACGAAGAGCACGCGCTCATCATCTCAGTCACGACGTCGAACGCGAGCGCAGCCACGCGAGCACGAGCGCACGGACCCGGGCGGCGTACGGGGCGTCCTCGACGAGCTGCCAGCCGTGGAACGCGCCCGGGTAGAGCGCGGTCCGCTTGTCGCGCGATCCGGCGCGGTGCAGCAGCTTCAGCGCATCAGCGACCGAGAGGTAGCGATCCTCGCGCGAGCCGACGAGCAGCAGCGGCGCGCGCAGCCGTCGCACCGCAGCGAGGCCGTCGAGCCCTGCACCGGCGATCTGCGTCTCGCCCGAGAGGCTGACCACGCCGGCGAGCGGAAGACCCGGCGCGTACGTGAGCGCGGCCGCGCCGCCGAAGGATGCGCCCATCAGGAACACCTTGCGTGCGCCGTCGGCGCGCAACCGCGCGACCGCGGCGCTGAAGTCGCGGCCGTACGCGAGGTACGTGCGGGTCGCGGCCGGCCGCTGCGAGTCGCCGAACCCACGGAAGTCGAAGGCGAGCACGCGGATGCCCGACCGGCGGAGGTCTGCGACGTACGGAAGCCAGCCGCACAGGTCGGCCGGCGACTCGTGCGCGAGCACCACGCCGACCTTCCCCGCTCCCGACTCGATCGCGTAGAGGCGGACGCCGTCCTTCGCGACGAGCCAGAACGGCTTCGTGTCGACGCCGGAGGTGTCGCCGCACTTCGCGGCGAGCGAGCGGGGCGCGGGCGCGGCCGCACCGGCAAGCGAGGCGACCAGGCAGGCGAGCGCCGTCACCGCGACGACGACCGTCGTTCCGACTCTCATCAGCTCGTCCTTGCCAGCTCGGCGAGCTTCGTAACCGTGTTCCAGTTGCGGAGCGTCGTCGGCACGGCGAGCCGCCGCAGGACATAGCCCGGCAGCTTCGTGCGCGCCATTCCGCCGGGAAGGTGCAGGTAGAGCTCGCGGCCGACGATCGCGAATCGCTCGGGCAGGAACGCGTCTGGATCGAGCGCCGAGACCGCCGAGGCAGCGGGCCTCTTCGCCATGAAGCCGATGTGGAGCTTCGAGCGGTCGGCGTCGGGAAACGGGTCCCGCTCGAGGGCGCGGCGGAGGTCGGCGCCGGAGCGGACGACCACGTCGACGAAGAGGCCGAAGCGCTCCTCGATCGCCTGCTCGAGCAGCCCGGGCTTCGGTGTCCGCGGCGCCGAGAAGAGCACGTTGCCGCTCTGGATGTACGTGCGCACGTCGTCGAAGCCGAGCGACTCGACCAGCGCGCGCAGCTCGACCATCGGCACCTTCCGTCCGCCGACATTCACTGCCCGGAGCAGCGCGACCACCGTCGGCACGTCAGCCCGCCTCGACGACCGCGCCCTTGCCGATCACCACGATCCCGCCCTCCGAGACGGTGAAACGCTCACTGTCCCGCTCGGCGTCGACGCCGATCTGCGCGTGCTCCTCGATGCGCACGTTCTTGTCGACGATCGCGTTGCGCACGACCGCGTGCCTGCCGACGTCGACGCCGTGCATCAGGATCGACCCCTCGACCTCGCTGTGCGAGTGCGCTCGGACCTCGGGCGACAGCACCGAGCGGCGAACGGTCGCGCCGGAGACGACCACGCCGGCGCACACCATCGAGTCGAGCGCGTGGCCGATCCGGCCGCTTGCCTCGAACACGAACTTCGCGGGCGGCAGCGGGTCGGGCCAGGTGAGGATCGGCCACAGCCGGTTGTAGAGGTTGAAGATCGGATCGACGGAGATCAGATCCATGTGCGCGTCGTAGAACGCGTCGAGCGTCCCGACGTCGCGCCAGTAGCCGCGCTCGCGCTCGTGCGTCCCCGGGACGTCGTTGCGCGCGAAGTCGTAGACCTGCGCCTCGCCGCGCTCGACGAAACGCGGAATCAGGTCGCCGCCGATGTCGTGGTTCGAGCGCTCGTCCGCGGCGTCGGCCGTGACCCCTTCGATGAGCGCCCTGGTCGTGAAGACGTAGTTGCCCATCGAGGCGTACACCTCGCCCGGCGAGTCGGGAAGCCCGACCGGATCCTTCGGCTTCTCGCGAAACGCTCTGATCGACGTGCCGTCGGGGGCGGTCTCGATCACGCCGAACTCGCCGGCCTGCTCGATCGGCACGCGAATCGCGGCGACGGTGACCGCGGCGCCGCCGGCGGCGTGGTGCGCAATCATCTGCTGCGGGTCCATGCGGTAGATGTGGTCGGCGCCGAACACGGCCACGTACTCGGGGCGCTCGTCGTACAGCAGGTTGAGGTTCTGGTAGATCGCGTCCGCGGAGCCCTGGAACCAGTACGGCCCGCGGCGCATCTGCGCCGGCACCGGAGCCACGTAGTTGCCGAGCAGCGGGGACAGGCGCCACGTCGCGGCGACGTGACGGTCGAGCGAGTGGCTCTTGTACTGCGTCAGTACGACGATGCGAAACAGGCCGCCGTTGACGAGGTTCGAGAGCGCGAAGTCGATCAGCCGGTAGTTGCCGCCGAACGGGACGGCCGGCTTCGCGCGGTCGTCGGTCAGCGGGGCGAGCCGCTTGCCCTCGCCGCCCGCGAGCACGATCCCGAAGACCCGCAGGCGGGGCACGCCGGCCATGCGCGCAACCTTAGACCGCCGGCCCAAGCGATGAAATCGCTTGGGCTAGATGAACGTTGCGATCTCGTCGAGCGACTTCTTCTCGAGCTGCGGCACCTCGGCCTCCGGGGCCGGGTACCCGACCGGGATCAGCAGGAACGGGCGCTCGTTCTCCGGGCGCTCGAGGATCTCCGAGAGGAAGCGCATCGGCGACGGCGCGTGGGTGAGCGTCGCCAGGCCCGCGGTATGCAACGCCGCGAGCAGGAAGCCGACCGCGATCCCGACCGACTCCCGCACGTAGTAGTGCTTGTGCTTCTCCCCGTTCTCGTCGAAGCGCCAGGGCTGCTCGAACACGGCGATCAGGATCGGCGCGTCGGTCAGGTGCGGCTTGATCCAGTCGGTACCGATCGGGCGGATCGCGTCGAGGTACTCGGCGCCTGCCCGCTCGCGGTAGAGCAGCTCCTCCTCGTGCTCGGCGGCGGCACGGATGCGCGCCTTCGTCGCCTCGTCGGAGACGACGACGAACGACCACGGCTGCTGGTTCGCACCCGAGGGCGCGCTGCCCGCGACCCGCAGTGCGTTCTCCACGAGCTCGTCGGCGACCGGCTCGCCGGAGAAGTGGCGGACCGACCGCCGCGTCCGCATCGTCTCGAGGAACTCACACGACCGCTCGAGCGCCTCGTCGGACGCGAGGCGCTCCGGCGCATGCGGCTCGGGCCGGTACTCGAGCGAGCTCTTGCCGACGATCACGCGGCGCGCTCCTCCTCCGCGAAGAGGTGATCGAGCAGCTCGAGCTCGTGCGCGCCGGCAGCGACCAACTCACCGCGAAGCTGCACCGCGAGCAGGCCGTCCGGCGCGAGCCGCTCGGCGGCCGCCGCAACGAGCCGCCGATACGGATCGAGGCCGTCACCCATCGCGAAGACGGCATCGACAGGCTCGCTCGCGAGGTCGTCGTGGAGCGCACGCTCCCCGAGTGGCAGGTAGGGAAGGTTCGCGACGACGACGTCGATCGCGCCCGGCACGGGGTCGAGCAGGTCGCCCCGGCGGACCTTGACGCGCACCCCGAGGCGTTCGGCATTCCGCCGGGCGAGCCCGACTGCGGCCTCGCTCACGTCGGTCGCCCACACCTCGGCGCGCGGAGCAGACCGCGCGATCGCGATCGCGATCGCGCCCGAGCCCGTTCCGGCGTCGACGATGGTCGCCTCGCGGTCGCCGATGTGGGCGAGCGCGCGCTCGACGAGCGCATGACTCGCCGGACGTGGCGTCATCACCACGCCGGGGACGGCGATCAGCTGCAAGCCGGCGAACTCGACGAGGTTCACCCTACCCCCACGGCGGCGAGGAAAACGAGCACGAGCGTCGTCGCGGCGAGCAGGCCGTGCAACGTGACGACCGGCACGGGGAACCGTTGTTCGGCCGGCCCGACCGGGCGCGCCGCGGCGACTCCGGGACCGCGCCCGCGCCGGCGCGACTCCCAGATGCCGAACATCGTGAACCCGAGCACCGCCACGACGAGCAGCAAGCAGAAGGCAATCCACGCGAGCGCGCTGCCACCGGCGGCGACGTAGACGATCCACAGCACGAGGCCGGTCGCCGCGAGCGCGAAGTGGCCCAGGATCAGCGGTGGCCGGATGCGCGGGTTGTCCTCGGACGGCTTCATCCCGCCCTCCCGTATCCAGATCGCCAGCAGAACGAACCCGCCGGCGGCGGTGACGATCCAGGTGATCAGTGCAGCCCAGCTCATGTTTCTCCTCCCTGCTCGACGCGCATGCGGTGGACGAAGACGAGCGTGCCGCCGAGCCAGCCGCCCGCAGTGAGGGCGACGAGCCCGGCGAGCGCGAGCACGAGACCGCCCGTCGTGACCGAGCCGTCGCGATAGCCGCTGTGCTGCAGCCAGGCCGCAACGGCGAAGAGCGCCACCGCGGTGACCATCGCGCTCAGGTGCAACGTGGCGGTGCGCCAGCGTGCGGTGCCCCACTCGATCGTGAGCCAGTCGGCGAAGCCGGTTGCGGCCGTCGGCACGGCGACGACGAGCCCGCCGAGCAGCGCGAGCCACATCGCAGGCCCGGCCGACGACTCGATCCAGCCGAGCGAGCCGACGACCGCAAGCCCCGTGGCGAGGACGAACATCCCGATCGTCGCGTCGGTCAGCGGCGGGTGAACGGGATGCCCGGGGGTGCCGTGCAGGAGGCGTGCGACCAGCGACTTCATTTAGACAAGAGTAGTGTATTTAGAAGTCAGCTGCGACGCAAACGAGAGCGGTCGTCGTCGACCGCGAGCGTGATCAGCACCCGGCACGAGGCGTGGTCGGCCAGGCAGTCGCGGGTCTCGCACTCGACGGTCGTGACCTCGACACCGGAGAGCGCTGCCGCAGCGAGCCCCGCCCACATGCCGCGGTCGATCTCGGCCGCTTCGGGCCGGGCGCGGACGAGCGGCCGCAGCGGGCACGTGGGCGTCGCGATCACCGCCCCGCGCTCGGAGACCTCCTCCACCGACGCCTGGTAGCCGAGCCGGCCGACCGCAGCGCACACGCGCTCGAAGCCGGTTCGAAGCGACCTCGACGGCCGCAGCTTCGCGGCCCCGGCGAGCTCCGTCCCGAACGCGATCCCGACCTCGCGCAGCTGTGCGCGCCGGCCGCGAGCCGGCAGCGCGTCGAGCAGGTGGCCGAGCAGCGACTCGTAGCGCCGGGCCGGGAACTCGATCGCCACGAGCTCGGGCGGCACCGTGTAGGTCTTCGCGGGCCTCCCCGCTCCCGGGCCCGATCTGCCGCTCCGCCGCTCGTAGCCGGGGACGAGCAGGCCCGCCTCGGCGAGCCGCTCGAGGCGTGAGCGCGCGACGTTGCGGTGGACGTCGAGTGCGGCTGCGACCTCGTCGGCGGTGACCGGTCGCGACTGCGACCGCGCGTGGGCGAGCGTGGCCCGCAGCTCGGGATCGCCGATGGCACTCAGCTCGTCCATCGCTCTAACGCCACGCTAGCAGGCTTTAGAACGTCAACCGACGAGGCGGAACGGCGTGAGCCGCCATGACGCCCACGTCCAGTACCACGCGGGAGGCTTCTTCGGCGCGGCGGCCGGCCGCTTGCCCCCGCCGTGCTGCCACTCGAACAGCGAGAACGCCCAGCGCGGCACCGCCTTCGGGATCGTGGACGGCCGCGCGCGCGGACGCACCGCCACCGGCCGCGACGCCTTGCCGAGATTCCCCGACGGGTCGACGGCGCGGACGCGGTACACGGTGAGGCCCGAGGAGTGGAACGCGTGCACGACGGCGCGGCGCGAACGCCCCTTCAGCTTCTGCACGGGCGTGCCGTCGAGCAGCACCTGGTACGAGGCGACGGTCCCGCTGTCGTCGATTGCTCCCTGCCACTGCAGGACGAGGGCGGAGCCGGTGAAGTGACCGGCGAAGGCGGGCGGCTGGCTCGGCGGGGTCGTGTCGGAGCGCAGGCCGTAGTAGCCCGGGACGAACGTCTGGATCTCGGGCGTCCCGTCCGGGTCGAGCGTGTAGCCGGCGTCGACCGGGACGGCTCCGGCTGCGAGCTTCGGCAGTGCCCGCCAGTGCGTTCCGTCGGCCGAGTACGAGGGCACCAATCCGGCGGCGGGGACGAGCAGGTGCAGCGTCAGCGGCGCGTCGAAGCGGTCGACCGGCGTCTGCGAGTCTGCCTGCGTGACGCTCAGCTGGACGGCGTACCCGGGGGTCGTCGCCGGCTGGGAGGTGGGCGTCAGCGTCACGACCACCGGGACCGCGAACGCGGCGTCCGGCCACGACGCGGCGGCCTTGCCGTCACCCGACCCGACCGCGCCGCCGGTCGTCGGTGTGGTGGGCGGGGTCGGCGTCGCGGGCGGAGGTGCAGCGGCTCCGCCGACGACCGGGCCGTCGACGTAGTCGTCGTCGACGTTCAGCTTCACGCCGCCCCACGTCTCGGCGTGGCCGCCCTTGTACTGGTGCACGCGCTGGTGGTTCGCCCAGAGCGTGTCGGAGACGTGCGGATCGCCGAACACGCCCTCGACGCTGTTCCAGTTCGCGATCCACGCCGCATCGGGAACCAACGAGCCGAGCTGCGCGATGTCGCGGATCGTCGATGCAGCGCTGCCGTACACACCGGCGACGTAGCCGAGCGCGCGCAGCTCACCGACCCAGCCGCCGACGAACGACTGCACCGACTTCGTGCACGCCAGATTGTTCGTCGCGTAGCCCTCGACGTCGAGGTACAGCGGGCTGCCGGCCGGGAGCCCGAAGCCGGTCGCCTTCGACACGGCGTCGTCGGCAGCCGCCGCTCCTTGCGACGCCGCGGTGGTGAGGTTCGACGAGATCTTCGCGAGCCCGGACTGGCTGACGCACGGAGCCTGGAGGCCGACGTAGAGGGGAAGCAGGCTCCAGCCCAGCGACAGCGTCGTCGCCACCCAGGTCGACGAGAGGTTGCCGTCCTTGCACGCCCGGTTCGCGCCGCCGAGGTAGATGCCGACCGCGCGGTACGGCGATGCGGCCCAGGCGGTGAGCGCGGCGACAGACGGGGCGGTGCACGTCTCGAATCCGTAGCCCGTGAACACGGCGGCGCTCCGCTGTCCGGTCGCGCCCGACGATCCCGGCAGCGCGAGGGCGAGCAAGACCGCGAGTGCGGCTCCGGCGGCAGCGAGGCGCCTCACCCCGCCAGGGTGCCGCGCACCTGTGAAGAAAGTATCGGGAAGAGAACCTTACGGTTCCCTTCCCGAGGCCCGTCCCTCCCGCTTCGCGTGCCGTCACAACGCGCGGCTCGCCTCCCGGCCGGCCGAGCCGGCCTCCGGCAGCAACCGCCTTGCGCTTCAACGACGTCAAGCCCGGAAGACCGCCAACGCCGAAGAGTCAGGTGCCAGGCACCTTGGTGCCTGGCACCTGGTTTACGCGGCTTGCAGCGGCGGCATCACTCGGCCGCCCCGCGACGTCTTGCCGGCGGCGCGGAGCACGCGGCGGTAGGCCTCGACGGGCGTCGCCGCCGACGCCATCACCTCACCGGTCGAGCGCATCTCGGGGCCGCGCGCGTCGGCGCCCGCGAAGCGCTCCGAGGGGAAGACCGCCTCCTTCGCCCACGCCCGCGTCGGCTCGACACGCTCGGGCAAACCGAGATCGCCGATCGACTCGCCGAGCAGGAGCCGCACCGCGTGCTCGACTAGCGGGACGCCGGTCGCCTTCGCGACGAATGCGACCGTGCGCGACGCGCGGGGGTTCGCCTCGAGCACGTACAGGCGCCCGCCGGCGACCGCGAGCTGGAGGTTCAGGAGGCCGCGGACGCCGACCGCGCGCGCGACGACCGAGGCCGCCTCGCGCACGCGCCGGTCGAGCTCCGGCGTCACCGACGGCCCAGGCAGGACGCACGCGCTGTCGCCGGAGTGCACGCCGGCCGGCTCGACGTGCTCGAGGATCGCCGCCGTCCACGCCTCCTCGCCGTCGCTCAGGACCTCGACGTCGAGCTCGAGCGCGCCGGCGAGGTAGCGGTCGACGAGACAGGGCCCGGTGACGTCGAGCTCGTCCTCGCTCCACGCGACGTGCATGCCGCGGCCGCCGAGCACGTGATGCGGCCGCACGAGCACCGGAAAGCCGAGGCGCGCCGCGATGACGCGCGCCTCGTCCGCGTCTCGCGCCGCGCCCCACTCGGGTGCGAGGTCGCCGACGAGCTCGGCGAAGCGCGCGCGGTCCTCCGCGGCATCGATCGCGTCGAGTGGGTCGCCGAGCAGCGGCACGCCGGCCGCCGCCAGCGCAGGCGCGAGCCGGAGCGGCGTCTGTCCGCCGAACGAGACGGCGACCGCGAGCGGCTGCTCGAGCTCACACACCTCGAGCACCCGCGGCACGGTCAGCGGCTCGAGGTACAGGCGGTCGGAGGTGTCGTAGTCCGTCGAGACCGTCTCGGGGTTCGAGTTGACGAGCACCGCTTCGTAGCCGAGCTCCTTCAACGTTCGCGCGGCGTGGACGCAGCAGTAGTCGAACTCGATCGCCTGCCCGATCCGGTTCGGCCCCGACCCGAGCACGATCACCGCCCGGCCCGACGGCGCCGGCCCCTCGTCGACGCCCTCGTGCGTGACGTAGTAGTAGGGCGTCTCCGCTTCGAACTCTCCGGCGCACGAGTCGACCGCGAGGCGCACGGCGCGGCCCGCCGGCGGCTCGGCGGCTGCGACCTCACGCAACTGCTCGGCGAAGTAGGGGTGGATGCCGGGCAGCTCGAGCCCACGGCGCGACGCCTCGACGTAGAGATCCCAGCGCTCGGGCAGCGGCTCGCCGAGCAGCGACTCGTCGAACAGGACCGACGCCGACTCGCGCCCCTCGAACGCCTTCGTGAACGCCTCGGCGAACGTGCGACCGAGGCCGAGCGCCTCGCCGATCGCGCGCATCTCGGCGCCGAGCGTCCGGTCGGCCCACGGGAACTTTTCGAACTCGAACCGCGGCGCCTTCACCGCCACGTAGTCGAGCGCGGGCTCGAACGCTGCCGTCGTCTGCTGCGTGATGTCGTTCGGAAGCTCGTCGAGTGTGTAGCCGACCGCGAGCAGCGCTGCGAGCTTCGCGATCGGGAACCCCGTCGCCTTGCTCGCGAGCGCGGACGAGCGCGACACGCGCGGGTTCATCTCGATCACGCGCAGGTCGTGCGTCTGCGGGTGCACTGCGAACTGCACGTTTGCTCCGCCCGTCGCCACGCCGACCGCGCGCGCGGTCGCGAACGCCGCTTCGCGCAGCTGCTGGTACGCGGCGTCGGGAAGCGTCTGCTGCGGCGCGACCGTCCACGAGTCGCCGGTGTGCACGCCCATCGGGTCGAGGTTCTCGATCGAACAGACGACGACCGCGTTGCCGGCGCCGTCGATCATCACCTCGAGCTCGTGCTCCTGCCAGCCCTCGAGGTACTCCTCGACGAGCACCTGGCCGACCGGGCTGGCCGCGATGCCGCGCGCGATCGTCGCCGCGAGCTCGGTCTTGGTGCGGGCGATGCCGCCGCCGGTGCCGCCGAGCGTGAACGCCGGGCGCACGATCGCGGGAACGGAGAAGTCGACGTCGGCCGTCGACGCCACCACCGAGCGCGGCACCGCGAGCCCGACCGCCTGCACCGTCTCACGAAAGCGCTCGCGGTCCTCGGCGCGGTGGATCGCGGCGACATCCGCGCCGATCAGCTCGACGCCGCAGTCGGCGAGCTCGACCGCCAGGTTGAGCGCCGTCTGGCCGCCGAGTGTCGGCAGGATCGCGTCGGGCCGTTCGCGCGCGATCACCTCGCGAACCGTCCCGGCGTCGAGCGGCTCGAGATAGGTGGCGTCTGCCCACTCGGGGTCGGTCATGATCGTCGCCGGGTTCGAGTTGACCAGCACGACGCGGTAGCCCTCGCGCCGCAGCACGCGGCACGCCTGCGCGCCCGCGTAGTCGAACTCGCACGCCTGGCCGATGCGAATCGGCCCGGAGCCGAGGATCAGGATCGTGCGAAGGTCGGTGCGCTTCGGCATGCCGCCGCCAGCCGGTCGAAGAAGGGCAGGCCGTCGAGCGGTCCCGGCGCCGCCTCGGGATGGAACTGCACGCTCGCGAACCCGTCGCCGACGAGGCCCTCGCAGGTGCCGTCGTTCAACGAGACGTAGGCGGCGTCGTCCTCGGCGGCGACCGCGAACCCGTGGTTCTGCACGGTGACGAGCACGCGGCCGGTCGCCGTGTCGCGCACGGGATGGTTGGCGCCGCGATGGCCGAACGGCAGCTTGAACGTCTCGTGGCCGAGCGCCAGCCCCAACAGCTGATGCCCGAGACAGATGCCGAAGACGGGCACGTGCCCGAGCAGCGCGCGGATCGTGTCGGTCTGCTCGACCAGCACCGAGGGATCGCCCGGACCGTTGGAGACGAGCACGGCGCGCGGTCGCGCTTCGAGCACCGCATCCTCGTCCCAGTCGCCGGGCGCGACGAACGCCTCGAGCCCCGCGGCAGCGAGCCGCTTCGGGATCGAGTACTTCGTGCCGAGGTCGAGCACGACGACGCGCGGGCCCGTGCCCACCGAGTACGGGACGGTCGTGCCGACGGCGCGATCCAGCTTGCGGCCGTCGATCGGCGGCTCGGCGAGCGCGCGTGCGTGCAACTCCTCGACCGGCGCGTCGCCGAGCGCGCAGCGCACGACGCCGTCGGCGCGAATGCGGCGAACGAGCGTGCGCGTGTCGACGCCGCTCAACGCGACGACGCCACGCTCGCGCAGCCAACCCGCGAACGGCGGTCGCGCGTCGCGCATCACCACGCCCTCGCACTGCACGCGCTCCGACTCGAGCCGCGCCTCGTCGACGCCGTAGGTGCCGACCAGCGGATAGGCGAAGCAGAGGACCTGGGCGACGTAGCTGGGGTCGCTGACCGCCTCCTCGTAGCCGGCCATCGCGGTCGTGAAGCACGCCTCGCCGGCGGCGACGCCGGGCGCGCCGACGCTCGCCCCCGGCAGGACGGTGCCGTCCTCGAGCACGAGCCGGGCCGATGGCGCCTTCTGCATGATTTGCACTATAGTGCATACTACGCATCATGCTCAGCGCTGCCATCCTCGGGTGCGCCGGGTACACCGGCCAGGAGACGCTCGACCGCCTGCTCGCCCATCCAGGGCTGGATCCGGTCGCGCTCGGGTCGGACTCGCTCGCGGGCCGCCCGGCCTCCGCGCTCGACCCGCGGCTCGACGGCGACCTGCCCGACTTCGTCGCGAACGCCGAAGCCGCTGCCGCAGGCGCCGACGTCGTCTTCCTCTGCGTCGGTCACGGCGACGCCGCGGCGTTCGACCCGCCTGCCGACACGGTCGTGGTCGACCTGTCGGCGGCGCACCGCCTGCGCGACGGCGAGACGGCGCGCACGTGGTACGGCGAAGCTCCCGGCGCCTGGAGCTACGGGCTGCCGGAACTGTGGCCGTCCGACGGGCTGCTGATCGCGAATCCCGGTTGCTATGCGACCGCCGCGCTGCTCGCCCTCGGGCCGCTCGCCGGCGGGCTCGAGAGCGCGGTCGTCGACGCGAAGTCGGGCGTGTCGGGAGCGGGCCGCACGCTGCGCGAGTCCTCGCACGCCGGCGCCGTGCTCGAGAACCTCTCGCCGTACGCGGTCGGCGAGCACCGCCACGCCCCGGAGATCGCACAGCAGCTCGGCTTCCCCGTCTGCTTCGTTCCGCATCTGCTGCCGGTGCGGCGCGGATTGCTCGCGACCTGTTACGTGCGCTTTCCGGGCGACGCCCGGAAAGCGCTCGAGGAGGCTTACGACGGGAGTGCTGTGGTGCGCGTGCTCGACGAAGGAGTCGCGCCCGAGCTCGGCCGTGTACAGGGGACCGACACCGCCGAGCTCGCCATCTTCGGCGACACGGCGACCGACACGACGATCGTCGTCTGCGCGATCGACAACCTCGGCAAGGGCGCCGCCGGTCAGGCGGTGCAGAACGCGAACCTCGCGCTCGGGCTCGACGAGACCGCCGGGCTGCGGCTCTCGGGGGTGCTGGTGTGAGCGTCACGTCGGCGAAGGGGTTCGAGGCGTCGGGTGTCGCCGCCGGCATTCGCCGCGCGGGGAAGGACCTCGCGCTCGTGCGCGCGACGACGCGCGCGACCGGCGCGGCGATGTGGACGCAGAACCGCGTGCAGGCGGCCCCGGTCGTCGTCTCGAAGGCCCATCTCGAGCTGGCCGAGCCGCAAGCGGTCGTCGTGAACAGCGGCGTCGCGAACGCGGCCACCGGCCAGCGCGGCGAGCTCGACGCCGTCGCGACCGCGGCCGAGGCGGCACGGCTGCTCTCGCTCGACGTCGAGGAGGTGCTCGTGCTCTCGACGGGCGTCATCGGCGCGCCGCTGCCGCTCGACCGCGTCCGCGAGGCGCTGCCGAAGGCAGCGGCGGCGCTGTCGCCCGAGGGCGGCGGCGACGCGGCCGAGGCGATCCTCACCACCGATACGCGCACGAAGCTGGCTGTCAGCGACGGCGCCGGATTCACCGTCGGCGGCATGGCGAAGGGCTCGGGGATGATCCACCCCAACCTGGCGACGATGCTCGCCGTCGTCACCACCGACTACCCGCTCGAGCCGGGCGAGGCGATCGGCGTCCTGCGGCCGGCGGTCGACGCGAGCTTCAACTCGATCTCCGTCGACGGCGAATGCTCGACCAACGACGCGGTGGTGCTGTTGTCGTCCGCCGCCGCGACGATCGAGCGCACGCCCGCATCGGACGCAGCGTTCGTCGCCGCGCTGCGCGCCGTCTGCGCGGAGCTCGCGTCGCAGATCGTCGCCGACGGCGAAGGAGCGACGCTGGTCGCCGAGATCTCCGTTACCGGCGCTGCGTCGGACGGCGAGGCGCGCGCGATCGCGCAGCGCATCGCCACGTCGCCGCTCGTCAAGACGGCGCTCTTCGGGCGCGATGCGAACTGGGGCCGCGTGCTGATGGCGGCCGGCAGCGCACCGTTCGACGGCGGCTATGCGCAGCTCGATCCAGCGCGCGTCTCGCTGCTCTACAACGGCACCGCCGTCCTGCAGGACGGCGCACCGCTCGACGTCGAGCCGCCGGTCGACGGTGCGACCTGCACGATCGAGCTCGACCTCGGGCTCGGCGACTCGCGCGCCAGCTACCTGACGAGCGACCTGTCCTACGACTACGTCCGCATCAACGCGGACTACCGGACATGACGAGAATCGTGGTCAAGCTCGGCGGCGCAGTCGCGGCGCAGTCCGCAGGTGCGGTGCTCACACTCGCCGACGCACACGAGGTGTGCGTCGTGCACGGCGCCGGGGAGCAGATCACGCTCGAGATGGAGCGCGCGGGCATCCCGGTCCGGTTCGTCAACGGCCGGCGCGTGACGAGCGCGGCCGCGATCGACGTCGTTCGCAGCTCGTTCGCACGCGTCGGCGCCGCGCTCTGCACCGCGCTCGGCGAGCGCGCCGAGCAGCTGTTCGGCGACGAGATCGGCCTGCCGGCGACCCGGGTACCCGAGCTCGGGCTGGTCGGCGACCCGATCCCGTCCGCGCCTGCGCCGATTGTCGACTCGCTCGCCGCCGGACGCATCCCCGTCGTCGCCCCGCTCGCCGCCGGCCCGCTGAACGTGAACGCGGACGAGGCTGCGGCCGCGCTCGCACAGGGGCTCGGGGCGGAGCGGCTGCTCTTCCTCACCGACGTCGACGGGTTGATCCTGGACGGCGAGGTCGTCGAGCAGATCGGCGCGGGCGACGCATCCGAGCTGCTCGACCGCGCGCTGCTCGAGGGCGGGATCGTGCCGAAGCTACGCGCGGCCGTCGCCGCCGCCGAAGCCGGCGTCCCGTCCGCGATCGGCAGGACGGCGGTGGTCGCGTGACCGAGACGGCGATGCAGGCGCACGTGCTCCCGACCTACGCGCGGCTCGGCGTCACGTTCGTCGAGGGCGAGGGCTCGTGGCTCGTGGACGCGGACGGCAAGCGCTATCTCGATTGCCTGGGCGGCATCGCGGTCGTCTCGCTCGGCCACCGCCACCCCGCGCCGCTCGCCGCCGCGCAGGAGCAGCTCGACCGGCTCTGGCACGTGTCGAACCTGTTCTGGACCGAGCCGATGCTCGAGCTCGCGGGCAAGCTCTCCGAGCGCTTCGGCGGCGCGAGCGCGTTCTTCTGCAACTCGGGCGGCGAGGCGGTCGAGGCAGCGATCAAGTGGGCGCGCAAGTCGACGGGGCGGCCCGAGCTCGTCGCGCTCGAAGGCTCGTTCCACGGCCGTACGGCCGGTGCGCTCTCGATCACCGGCCAGCCGTCGAAGCGCGCGCCGTTCGAGCCACTGCTCCCCGGCGTGCGCTTCGCAACGCCGTCGACGCTCGCCGACGCGGTGTCCGAACAGACGGCGGCGATCGTGCTCGAGCCCGTGCAGGGCGAGGGCGGCGTGCACCCGCTGCCGCCGGGCGCGCTGGCCGAGGCGCGCGAGCTCGCCGACCGCCACGGCGCGCTGCTCGTGCTCGACGAGGTGCAGACCGGCGTCGGACGGTGCGGCTCCTTCTTCGCCTGGGAGCAGCTCGGCGTGAAGCCCGACGCGGTCACGCTCGCGAAGGGTCTCGCGAACGGGCTGCCGATCGGCGCGCTGCTCGTGTCGGACGACGCGCCCGTCGGCTTCGAGCCGGGCGACCACGGCTCGACGTTCGGCGGGAACCTCGTCTCCTCGGCCGCCGCCTGCGCGGTCGTCGACACAGTCGACGACGCGCTGCTCGCGCATGTTCGTGACGTCTCGGCGCAGCTGCACGACGGGCTCGCCCCGCTCGGGCAGGTGCGCGGGCTCGGCCTGCTCGTCGGCATCGAGCTCGACCGGCCGGCCGGGCCGGTCGTCGAGGCCGCGCTCGCGAACGGTTTGGTCGTCGGCACGGCGGGCGAGCGGACGCTGCGGCTCGCGCCGCCGCTCACGATCTCGGCGGACGACGCCGCGCACGCCGTCGAGGTGCTGACGGAGGTGGCGTCGTGACGACGAAGTACGAGCGGCAGGGGACGATCCTGCGCCTCGTGCAGCAGCGGCAGCTCTCGACGCAGAGCGAGCTCGCGACCGCGCTTCGGAGCGAGGGGATCGACGCCGTGCAAGCGACCGTTTCGCGCGACATCGCGCAGCTCGGGCTGGTCAAGGTGCGCGGCCCCGAGGGGAAGCTGGTCTACGCGCTGCCGGGCGCCGCCGACCTGCGCCGGCGCGAGGAGCTGACGTCGGCGCTTCGGCGCTGGGCCGGAACGTTGACGCCGTCGGGCCCGCTGGTCGTCGTCGAGACGCCGCGCGGCGTCGCCGTGCCGCTCGCGGATGCGATCGACGCAGCCGGCCTCCCCCACGTCGCCGGCACGATCGCCGGCGACAACACCGTCTTCGTGGCCGCGCGCGAGCCGCAAACCGGCCGCGAGCTGGCCGACGAGCTCCACGCGCTGATCGACGGAGACGGCGAGTCGTGACGGCATCGGCGACGAGTCACGGCGGCGCGATCCTCGGGTCGCTGCCCCTCGGCGAGCGCGTCGGGATCGCCTTCTCGGGCGGCCTCGACACGTGCTGCGCGATCGCGTGGATGCGCGAGCGCGGCGCGTTGCCCTATGCCTTCACGGCCGACCTCGGGCAGTACGACGAGCCGGACATCGGCGCCGTGCCCGCGCGGGCGCTGCGCTACGGCGCGGAGGACGCCGTCCTCGTCGACTGCAAGGACGTGCTCGTGCAGGAGGCGGTCGTCGCGCTGCAATGCGGCGCGTTCCACGTCCAGACGGCCGGGCGCCGCTACTTCAACACCACGCCGCTCGGGCGCGCCGTCACCGGCACCCTGCTCGTGCGCGAGATGGCGGCGCACGGCGTCGAGATCTGGGGCGACGGCTCGACGTACAAGGGCAACGACATCGAGCGCTTCTACCGCTACGGGCTGCTCGCGAACGAGAACCTGCGGATCTACAAGCCGTGGCTCGACCGCGCGTTCGTGGAGGAGCTCGGCGGGCGCACCGAGATGAGCGAGTGGCTCGCCGCACGCGGTCTCGACCACGGCACGTCGACCGAGCTCGCCTACTCGACCGACGCCAACCTGCTCGGCGCGACGCACGAGGCGAAGAACCTCGAGTACCTCGACACGTCGATGCGGATCGTCGAGCCGATCATGGGCGTCGCGCACTGGGATCCCGCGATCGCGATCGAGCCGGAGGAGGTGACCGTCGAGTTCGCAGACGGCGCACCGGTCGCGATCGACGGCGAGAAGCTCACGCCCGTCGAGCTGCTGCTCGCCGCCAACACCATCGGCGGGCGCCACGGGCTCGGGATGTCCGACCAGATCGAGAACCGGGTGATCGAGGCGAAGAGCCGCGGCATCTACGAGGCGCCGGGGATGGCGCTCCTGCACATCGCGTACGAGCGCCTGCTGAGCGCGATCCACAACGAGGCGACCCTCGAGCGCTATGCCGTCGACGGCCGGCGGCTCGGGCGGCTGCTGTACGAGGGCCGCTGGTTCGACGTGCAGGCGCTGATGCTGCGCGAGTCGCTGCAGCGCTGGGTCGCGGGCCCCGTCTCCGGCGCGGTCACGATCGAGCTGCGGCGCGGTGACGACTACACGATTCTCGACACGCGCGGCGACGGGCTCTCCTACGACCCCGAGCGGCTGAGCATGGAGCGGAGTGCGTCCGCGTTCACCGCGACCGACCGCATCGGCCAGCTTGCGCTCAAGGTCAACGACATCGCCGACTCGCGCCGCATGCTCGAACGGCTGGGGTGGTCGCTGTGACGCTCTGGGCCGCGCGCGTCGACGCCGAGCTCGCACCCGAGGTGTGGGCGTTTCTCAAGTCGGAGGACGCCGAGCTGCTGCCGTACGACTGCGCAGGCACGCGCATGCACGCACGCAGGCTGCACGCCACCGGCATCCTCGACGACGCCGAGCTTGCCGACGTCGACGCACGGCTGGACGCGATCGGCCCGGACGATCTCGAGCCCGAGGACGAGGACGTCCACAGCGCGATCGAGCGGCTGCTCGGGCCGGTCGGCCGCAAGATCCACGCCGGCCGGTCGCGCAACGATCAGGTCGCGACCGCGCACCGGCTCTACGTCCAGGACGCGTGCGACGAGGCGGTCGCAGCGGTGCGCACCTTCGCCCTCGCCGTCCTCGCGCGCGCCGAGGAAGGCGTCTCGGCGCCGATGCCCGCGTACACGCACCTGCAGCGGGCGATCCCCGTCACGCTCGGCCACCACCTGCTCGCGTGGGTGGAGATGCTCGAGCGCGACGCGGCGCGCTTCGCGTTCGCGCGCGGCCAGGCGGAGCCGTCGCCGCTCGGCGCGGGAGCCGTCGCCGGCTCGACCTTGCCGCTTCCGCCGCCCGAGTCAGCGATGCGCAACTCGATCGACGCCGTCGCCGACCGCGACTTCGTGCTCGACTACCTCTATTCGTGCACGACGTTGTTCGTGCACCTGTCGCGGATCGGCGAGGAGATCTGCCTCTGGGCGACCGCCGAGTTCGGCTTCGCCCACTTGCCGGAGAACGCGGCCACCGGCTCGTCGATGATGCCGCAGAAGCTGAACCCCGACGTCGCCGAGCTGACCCGCGGCAAGGCCGGCACCGCGATCGGCCGGCTCACCGGGCTGCTCGCCACCGTGAAGGGCCTTCCCCTCGCCTACAACAGCGACCTCGCCGAGGACAAGCAGGCGACGTTCCGCGCGCGCCGCGACGTCCGGCTCGCACTCGAGGCGCTGACGACGCTGGTCGAGGGCCTCGCGTTCGACACGGCGGCGCTCTCAGCCGCCGCGGCCGATCCGCTGCTGCGCGCGACCGACGCGGCGGAGGCGCTCGTCGAGCAGGGAGTGCCGTTCCGCGACGCGCACGCCGAGATCGCCGGCCGGGTGCGGGAGGGGACGTTCGAGCCGCCGCCCGCCCGCGACCGCGGGCTCGACGTCGCCGCGGCGGTCGCGGCCGCGCAGGAGCGCTGGTCGTGACGCTGCCGCTCCCCGTCGATCTCTCCGGCCGCAACCTCCTGCGGATCGGCGACCTCGTCCCCGCGGAGGTGGAGGCGATCCTCGATCTCGCCGGGACGCTGAAGGGCGACCTCACACCACGGTTGTCGGGCCGGACGCTCGGCTTGATGTTCATGCAGCCGTCGACGCGGACGCGGCTGTCGTTCTCCGCGGCGATGGCGCAGCTCGGCGGCACGCCGATCTCGCTGCGCAGCGACGAGCTGCAGCTCTCGCGCGGCGAGTCGATCGGCGACACGGCGCGCGTGCTCTCGCGCTACGTCGACGTGGTCGCGATCCGCACGCTCTCGCAGGAGGATCTCGACACGTGGGCCGAGGCGGCGACGATTCCGGTGATCAACGCGCTCACCCAGTCGGAGCATCCGTGTCAGGCACTCGCCGACGTGCTCACGATCCGCGACCGCCTCGGCAGCCTCGACGGCGTGCGGATCGGCTGGGTCGGCGACGGGACGAACGTGCTCGTGTCGCTGGCCGGCCTCGCCGAGCTCACCGGCATGACCGTCGTCGCCGCGTGCCCCGCCGGGTACGAGCCCCCCGCGGAGACGCCCGTCAAGGTCGTCCGCGACCCGCACGAGGCGGCTGACGGCGCGGACGTGCTCGTCACCGACATCTGGACGAGCCTCGGCACCGACGACGAGGTGGCCCGGCGCATCCGCGACCTCGAGCCGTACCGCCTCGACGCCCGGCTGCTCGCCGGCGCTTCGCCGGACGCGATCGTGTTGCACTGCCTTCCCGCGCACCCGGGCGAGGAGATCAGCGCAGACGTGCTCTACGGCCCCCGGTCCGCCGTCTGGGACGAGGCCGAGAACCGCCTGCACGTGCAAAAAGCGCTGCTCGCGCTGCTGCTCGGCTGAACTAGGACAGACTCCAAGCAATCGACCGGGAGGCCGATGGAGCCGGGGACGCTGATCCTCGTCGTGGGTGCAGTGCTGCTCGCCGCCGTCGCCGCGGCGACGCTGGCCGGGCGGGCCGGCGTGCCGGTGCTCGTGGTGTTCCTCGGCCTCGGCATGCTGCTCGGCTCGGACGGCCTCGGCGGGATCCACTTCTCCGACGTCCACATGGCCCGCACGGTCGGGATTGCCGGCCTCGCGGTGATTCTCTTCGACGGTGGCATCTCGACGCCGTGGCGCGCGCTGCGTCGTGTCGTCGTCCCCGCGGCCGCGCTCAGCACCGTCGGCGTCGTCGCGACGACGGCGATCACCGCCGTGGTCGCGAAGGCCGTCTTCCCGCTGTCGTGGTCGGCGTCGTTCCTGCTCGGCGCGGTCGTCGCCTCGACGGACGCCGCCGCGGTGTTCTCGACGCTCCGGGTGACCAACCTGCGGCGGCGTCTGGCCCGCGTGCTCGAGGGCGAGTCGGGCGCCAACGACCCGATGGCCGTCGCCCTGACGATCGGGCTGATCCACTGGGTCGACGGCAGCGCGGTTGGCGTCGTCAACGTGCTGCTCCTCGTCGTCCGCCAGCTCGCCGTCGGCCTCGTGGTCGGCGTCGCCGTCGGAGCCGCGGCGAGCTGGCTGCTCGCGCGCCTGCCGTCGATGGCGGTACCGTTCGCGCCGGTCGCCAGCGTCGCGCTCGGGGCGATCGGCTTCGGGCTCGCCGACGTCTCCGGCGGCAGCGGCTTCCTCGCCGTCTACCTCGTCGGGCTGTTCGTCGGCAACGCGACCACGCCGCTGCGGCGGACGCTCGTCAACTTCCACGGCGGCCTTGCGTTCCTCGCACAGGTCGGCCTGTTCATCGTGCTCGGCCTGTTCTCGTTCCCGCACGAGCTCGTGTCGGTGATCCTGCCCGGGCTCGCGATCGTCGCCGTGCTGCTGTTCGTCGCGAGGCCGGTCGCGGTCTGGCTGTCGACGCTCTTCCAGCGTTTCGAGCGGCGCGAGAAGGTGCTGCTGGGGTGGGCCGGGCTGCGCGGAGCCGTGCCGATCGTGCTGGCGACGTACCCGCAGGCGGCGGGGCTGCCCGAGAGCCGCACGATCTTCAACGCCGTCTTCTTCGTCGTCGTCGCCTCCGCGGTGATCCAGGGTCCGACGCTCGAGCCGCTCGCGCGCCGCCTGGCGCTGACCGGACGCGCGCACGGCTCGTACGAGCCGCCACTCGAGATCGCGGCGGTCGACAGCCTCGGCAGCGGCCTGCTCGAGTTCGGCGTCGCGGAGGACTCGGCGGTGAGCGGCCGTCACGTGCGCGACCTCGGCCTGCCGCGTGACGCGCTCGTCGCGGTGATCGTGCGCGACGGCGAAGCCTTGCCTCCGCGCGGCTCGACCCTGATCGAGGACGGCGACCGCCTCTATGTTCTCTCCCGCCGCGAGAGCCGCCGCACCGTCGAGGACCTCTTCGACGCCTGGCGGAGCTGAAGCGAAGAACAGGTGCCTGGCACCAAGGTGCCAGGCACCGTGGTTAGAGTCGGGCCGTGGAGCCTGTCGCAGACCGCGCCGCCGCCGCGGCGGCCCGCGAGGCGCTCGACGCCGTCGGCTACGGCGAGCGCGGCGTCGTCGACCTGCTCGGCGACGACGGGCCCGGTGCCGACGCGGCGGACGTCCCCGTGCTCGAGCGCAGGCTGCCGCGCACCCCGCTCGCGACCGCGGTGCGGCTGCTCCTGCTCCAGCTGCCGGTGCCGGACGCCGACGCGAGCAGCGCACTCGGCGAAGACGGGTCGGACGCGCTCGTCGCGCTCGGCATCGCCGAGCGCCGGAACGGTGAGCTCGCCCCGCGCGGGCGGATCATGCCCGTGGAGGGGCTGCTGCTCGCCTGCGATGCCTTCCCGGCCGGCGCCGCCGACCCTCCCGGCTACGTCGCGGCGTTCACGCCGACCGCGTCGTGGTGCGCGGCGCTGACGCCGCGGCGAGAGGTCGACCGCGCGCTCGACGTCGGCACGGGCAACGGCGCGCAGGCGCTCCTCGCCGCCCGCCACAGCGGCCACGTGGTCGCAACCGACGTCAACCCCCGCGCGCTCGCGTTCACCGCCCTCAACGCCGCCCTCAACGGCTTCGACAACGTCGAGACGCGGCTCGGCAACCTCTTCGCGCCGGTGGCCGGCGAGACGTTCGACCTGATCACGTGCAACGCGCCGTACGTGATCTCGCCGGAGACGAAGTGGCAGTACCGCGACGGCGGACTGCCGGCCGACGAGCTCTCCGCCCGCGTCGTCGCCGGGGCGTCCTCGGCGCTCGCCGACGACGGCTACGCGACGCTGCTCGTCAGCTGGCTGGCCGAGGACGAAGACGAGCCGGACCGCCGCATGTACGAGTGGCTGGACGGCACCGGCTGCGACGCCTGGGTGCTCGGGCTGGCGGGCGCCGACCCGCTCGAGCACGCGTCGACATGGAACGACCACCTCGCCGACGACTACCCGGCGCTCGGCGACGCACTCGACAGCTGGGCCGCCTACTTTCGGGAGCTCAACGTCGGTTGGATCACCGAGGGCGCCGTGCTCCTGCACCGCCGCTCCGGCCGGTCGCATTCGCCGCGCGTCGATCCGGCGTCGGCGGACGAGCTCGAGCACGCCGGATCGCAGGTCGAGCGCGCGTTCGCGGCGCAGGCCTTCCTCGCCGAGACCGCCGACGACGACGAGCTCCTCGACGCGCCGCTCGTCCTCGCGGACGACGTCTCGATCGAGACGCGCCTCGACCCCCACACGCGCGAGCGCGAGACGCGGCTGCTGCTCGACGAAGGCACGTTCCCGGACGTCGAGTGCGCCCCGGCCGTCGCCGACGCGATCGCCGGCCTCGACGGGACGGCGACGCTGCGCGAGGGCATCGAGCGACTCGGCCTGCCGCGCAAGGCCGCCGCGGCGGTGCGGGCCGAGGCGCTCGACGCCCTCCGCGATCTGATGGAGCTCGGCTTCGTCGAAACGGGGGGAAACGACGTTTCCCCCCGTTGAGCCCCCCTTCCCTCCCGCGCTACATGACGTGCGCGAGGCTTGGCCTCCCGCCGGGCCAAGCCCGGCTCCGGCCGCGAACCGTCACTCACCCTGCCGGGACAAGGCGGCTCGAGCCCGCTTGTCTCAGATACCCAGGGCGGCCGGCGCCTCCGTGCCCGGCTCGTAGACGGGCGTGTAGCCGAGCAGCCGGCCGGCCGGGGAGCCGAGCGCGAGCCCGATCCGCTGAACGACCGTCGGCGGGAACGGCAGGCGAACGGTGTCGAAGTGCGCGCGGGCGATCACCGCCAACCGGAGCGGGTTCGGCATGCCCTTCTTGTTCGTCTTGCCGTCGGCCGCGAGCGCGAACATCGTTTCGAGCAGCGACTCGAACTGCAGCGCTGGCCGCACCTCGCAGACGAAGTGCGCAACGCCGTCGCCGGCGTTCCAGAAGCGGTGCGGCGTGCCGGCGGGCACGGTGATGCGGGTGCCGGGGCCGACGACCTTCTTCTCGCGGCCGATCTTGAACCCAACCGTCCCCGCGAGCACCTCGAAGCGCTCCTCCTGGCTCGGGTGCACGTGCGCCGCGGCGACGAAGCCGTTCGGCTGCACGTAGGTCTCGATCACGACCGCCTCGCCGCCGGTGTCCTGCGACGTCTTGCGGAAGACGATCCGCTCGCCGGTGACGGGGTTCTCGATGGTCTCGCCAGTCCGAATCATCGTGCGCTCTCCTTGGGAATGGCCGCCACGCGCGGCCGGTGCGAAGACGATCCGTCCGGGCACTTAAGATCGCGTTGGGGTCGACTTAAGGGGGGTCGCAAGGGTTGGAGTTCCGGCTGCTGGGGCCGGTCGAGGTGCTGCGCGACGGTGACCCCGTCCCGCTCGGCGCGCCCAAGCAGCGCGCGCTCCTGGCGGAGCTGCTCCTCCACCGGGGCGACGTGCTCGCCCGCAGCCACCTCGTGGACGCCCTCTGGGGGGAGGACGCGCCCGAGTCGGCCGCCTCCTCGCTGCAGGTCTACGTCCACGGCCTGCGCCGGTCGCTCGGCGCCGACCGGGTCGAGACGCACGGCAACGGCTACCGGATCGCGATCGAGCTGGACGAGCTCGACGTCGACCGCTTCGAGGCGCTTCTCGACCGCGGCGCCCGCGCCCTCGAGCAGGGCTCGGTCGCCGCCGGCGCCGACCACCTGCGGGCCGCACTCGCGTTGTGGCGCGGCTCGGCGCTCGCCGATCTCGGCAGTCAACCCGTGGCGCGCAGCGCCGCCGCGCTCGACGAACGGCGGCTCGTGGCGTACGAGCTCCGCAACGACGCCGAGCTCCGTCTCGGCCGTCACGACGCCGTGCTCGCCGAGATCGACCAGCTGATCGCCGAGCACCCGTACCGCGAGCGGCTGCGCGAGCAGTGGATCCTCGCGCTCTACCGAGCGGGTCGTCAGAAGGAGGCGCTCGACGCCTACCGCGCCACCCGCATGCTGCTGATCGAGGAGCTCGGCGTCGAGCCGGGGGCGGCGCTCCAGGAGCTCGAGCGTGCGGTGCTGCGCCAGGACCCGTCGCTCGCCGGCCCCGACCGCGCTGCCCCGGCGGTGGCGCTCCCCGCTCCGGCGACGCCGCTCGTCGGACGGCGGCTGGAGGTGACCGCGATCGGCGCGCTCCTGCGCAGCGACGGGATCCGCCTGGTCACGCTCACCGGCCCGGGCGGCGTCGGCAAGACGCGCCTCGCGCTCGCGACCGCCGAGGAGCTCGCTTCCGAGCTGCCCGACGGAGCGGTCTTCGTCGACCTTGCGCCCGTGACGGGACCGGAGCACGTCCCCGGCGCGATCGCCCAGGCGCTCGGCTTCTCCGAGGACATCGCCGAGTCGACGACGGCGATCGCGGAGCACCTGCACGGGCGCGCGCCCCTGGTCGTCCTCGACAACTTCGAGCACGTCCACGCCGCCGCACCCGAGGTGAGCGCGCTGCTGGCGGCCGCGCGCGGCCCGAAGGTGCTCGCCACGAGCCGCGTCCCGCTGCGGCTCTCCGGCGAGCACGAGTACCCCGTGCCGGCGCTGCAGATCGACGACGCGGTGCGCCTGTTCGCGGTGCGTGCGGGCGCCGTCGACCCGAGCTTCTCGCTCGAGGGCACGAACGCCACGCACGTGACCGACGTCTGCCGCCGCCTCGACGGGCTGCCGCTCGCGATCGAGCTGGCGGCGGCGCGCACGCGGGTGCTGCCGCCGGCGGCGATCGCGGAACGGCTCGGCCGGGCGCTCGACCTGCTCACCGAGGGCGCACGAGACCTCCCGGAGCGCCAGCGGACGCTGCGCGCGACGCTCGACTGGAGCTATCACCTGCTTCGCGAGGAGGAGCGTGCGCTGCTCGCGCGGCTCTCCGTCTTCGCGGGCAGCGTCTCGCTCGAGGCGGCCGAAGCCGTGGTCGGGTCGGACGTGCTCGCGGAGGTTGCGGCGCTGCTCGACAACAACCTGCTGCGGCGCCTGGCCGCCGACGAGCCGCGGTTCGCGATGCTCGAGACGATTCGCGCGTACGCGACCGAGAAGCTCGAGGCAAGCGGGGAGCAGCAGCACTACGCGCGCCGCCACGCCGAGCATTTCTCCGGCTTGGCCGAACGGGCCGGCACCGCGATCACCGACGTCGAGGAGGGCTACGAGCGCAGCTTCGACACGCTCGCCGCCGACCACGACAACCTCCGGGCGGCGTTCGCCTTCGCGCTTCGCGAAGGCGACGTCGAGCTCGAGGCACGGATCGTGCTGGCCCTGCGCTGGTTCTGGATGGTGCGCGGCTTCGCCAACGAGGGCTGGAGCTCGTTCGAGCGGGCGATCGCCGACACCGCCGGCAGGCACGACACGCTGCGGGCAGACGTGCTCGCCAACGGCGCGATGTTCCCGTATCGCCAGGGTCGGCTGGCCCAGGCGCGGGCGCTGTGGGAGGAGGCACTCGAGCTCTACCGGGCGATCGGCGACGTCGCCGGGATCGGACGGTGCGTCGCGGAGCTCGGAGGCGTGGCGACCGCCGAGGGCGACCTCGAGGCCGCGGCGGCCGCATATCGCGAGAGCGTCGCCCTGTTCGAGCAAATCGGCAACCGCCAGCGCGCGGCCGTCGCGCTCGCGAACCTCGCGGCGATCGCGGAGCTCGCGGGCGACCACGAGACATCGTCGGCCTACGGCGAGCGCGCCGTCGCCGAGCAACGCGCGCTCGGTGACCTGGACGGGCTCGCGATCTCGCTGCACAACCTCGCCCGCGCCCGCTTCAAGCTCGGGGCCACGGCGGACGCCCGCGAGCTGCTGCGCGAGGCGATGACGCTCGCCGAGCGCCTCGGCTACCGCGAGGTGATCGCCTACGCGCTCGAGACGTCGGCGGAGACCGCGTTCGCCGACGGCGACCTCGAGCGGTCGGCGTGCCTCCTCGGCGCATCCGAGGAGCTGTTCGCGGCGATCGGCGTCGAGCTCCGCGGCGGCGAGCGCGAGGGCTTCGACGCCACTCTGATGTCGCTCGAGGAGGCGCTCGGCGCCGAGCCGGTGGCGGCGCTCGTCGAGCGCGGCCGCACGCTCGAGCTCGCGGACGCGATCCGCCTCGCGCTCCACGGCTAGCCCGGTCCAGCCGTACGGCCGGTGTGCGCCCGACGCGCGCGGTTTACACCACGGATGCGGGCCCCGACGGGCGCGCATCCAGCGATGCCGACGATCCGCCTCAACGACCCGACGCTCACCGACGACCTGCTCGTCGACCTGCGCAGCCGCGGCGACATCCTCGCCGAGGAGATCGCCCCCGGCGCGATCCGCGTGAGCGTGCTCGGGTCGTATTCGTCCGAGGGGATGCGCGTCGCCGTGTACCTGCGCGTGCGTGCGTGGGAGGCCGCCCAGCGCGCCCGCGGCGTCGACGTCAGCGTCGAGCTCGACTAACGTCGGCCTCCGTGGCGCAGTCGGCGCTCTCCGGCCTCCGCGTCGTCGACCTGTCGCGCGTGCTCGCCGGCCCGCTGGTCGCGCAGACGCTCGGCGACCTCGGCGCGGACGTGGTGAAGATCGAGTCGGCGGAGGGCGACGACACGCGCCGCTGGTCGCCGCCGGCCGATGCCGACGGGCGGGCGACCTACCACCACGCCGCCAACCGCAACAAGCGCTCGATCGTGCTCGACCTCCGCGCCGCCCCGGACCTCGAGCTCGCGCGGCAGCTGTGCGAGCGCGCCGACGTCGTCGTCTCCAACTTCAAGCCGGGGACGCTCGCGCGCTTCGGCCTCGACCACGAGACGATCGCGTCGACGAATCCGCGCGTCGTCCACTGCGAGATCACGGGGTTCGGCGAGGCGGCGGGCGCGACGCTCCCCGGCTACGACCCGCTCGTCCAGGCGGTGGGCGGGCTGATGAGCGTCACCGGCCCGCCGGACACGCCGTCGAAGACGGGGGTCGCGATCGTCGACGTCGTCACCGCGCTCTACGCCACCGTCGCCGTGCTCGCGGCGCTGCACGCGCGAGCGCGGAGCGGCCGCGGCCAGCGCGTCTCGATCGACCTGCTCCACGCCAACCTGGCGATGCTCGCGAACCAGTCGACCGGCTGGCTCGGCGGCGGCGTCATTCCCGCCCGGCTCGGCAACGTGCACCCGAGCATCGAGCCGTTCGCCACCTACCGGGCGGGCGACGGGGAGCTGATGATCTGCGCCGGCAACGACGGTCAGTTCGCGCGGCTCGTGGAGGTCCTCGGCGTGCCGGAGGCGGCAGCGGACGAGCGCTTCCGGACGAACGCGGCGCGGGTCGCGCACCGTGACGAGCTGCGGATGCTGCTCGAGAAGCGGCTCGCGGCGCGGCCTCGCGCGGCGTGGCGCGACGAGCTGAGCGCGGCGGGTGTTCCCGCCGGGGCGGTGCAGTCGCTCGACGAGGCGTTCTCGCTGGC
>DATBIC010000088.1:0-9511 GCA_036557145.1 Gaiellaceae bacterium | reverse complement strand
GTCGTCCACACGCCGCACGGCCAGGACGTGCTCGAGAACTTCCTCTACGAGGTGGCCGGCGCGCAGGCCGTGTGGACGCCGGCCGCGGTGATCGAGGACCAGATCGAGCGGATCCGCACCCAGGTGGGGTCGGAGCGCGTCCTCTGCGCGCTTTCCGGCGGCGTCGACTCCGCCGTCGCGGCGCTGCTCGTGCACCGCGCGATCGGCGACCGCCTCACCTGCGTGTTCGTCGACCACGGGCTGCTGCGGAAGGGCGAGGCCGAGCAGGTGGTGGAGACGTTCGGCGGCCACTTCCACGTGCCGCTCGTGCACGTGCGGGCGCAGCAGCGTTTCCTCGAGCGCCTCGAAGGCATCGTCGACCCTGAGGAGAAGCGGCGCCGCATCGGCGAGGAGTTCATCCGCGTCTTCGAGCAAGAGGCGCGCGCGCTCGGCGACGTTCGGTGGCTCGTGCAGGGGACGCTCTACAGCGACGTGATCGAGTCGGGCGGCACCGACGGCGTCGCCGAGACGATCAAGTCGCACCACAACGTCGGCGGCCTTCCCGAGGACATGGAGATGGACCTCGTCGAGCCGCTGCGGCTGCTGTTCAAGGACGAGGTGCGCCGCGTCGGCGAGGAGCTCGGCCTGCCCGAGCGCATGGTCTGGCGGCAGCCGTTCCCGGGGCCGGGCCTCGCGATCCGCATCATCGGCGAGGTCACCGAGGAGCGGCTGGACACCCTCCGCGAGGCGGACGCGATCCTGCAGGAGGAGGTGCGCCGCGCCGGTCTCTACCGCGAGCTCTGGCAGTCGTTCTGCGTGTTGCCCGCGATCCGATCGGTCGGCGTGCAGGGCGACTCGCGGACGTACGGCTACCCGATCGCGATCCGCGCGGTGACGTCCGAGGACGCGATGACGGCGGACTGGGCGCGGCTGCCCTACGAGCTCGTCGAGCTGGTCGCGTCGCGGCTCGTGAACGAGATCCCTGCCGTGAATCGCGTGGTGCTCGACGTGACGTCGAAGCCGCCCGCCACGATCGAGTGGGAGTGACGCCCTACCGGGTCGAGACCGAACGCCTCGTCCTCCGCTGCTACGAGCCCGACGACGCGGCGCTGCTCAAGGAGGCGGTGGACGCGAGCATCGAGCACCTGCGGCCGTGGATGCCGTGGGCGCGGTTCGAGCCGCAGTCGCTCGACCAGAAGATCGACCTGCTGCGCGACATGCGCAGCAGCTTCGACCGCGACGAGGACTACGTCTTCGGTGTCTTCGATGCCGACGAGACACGGCTGCTCGGCGGGAGCGGGCTGCATCCGCGCGGCGGCGACGGATCGCGCGAGGTCGGCTACTGGGTGCGCGCCGACGCGATCGGCCGCGGTATCGCGACCGAGATCACCGCTGTCCTGACGCGCGTCGGCTTCGAGCTCCTCGGGCTCGTGCGGGTCGACGTCCAGGTCGATCCCGAGAACGAGCGCAGCCTCCGCATCCCGCGCAAGCTCGGATTCACGGAGGAGGCGACGTTGCGTCGGCGCCTGGACCCGAGGGAGGAGGGCGGCGAGCGGCGCGACTCGGTGCTGTTCACGATGCTCGACCGCGAATTCGCGGCATCGCCGTGCGCCGCGTACGCCTACCGCGCCTACGACGCGATCGGCCGAGACCTCGCGCCCCGCGCCGTGGCCACCTAGTTTCGCGGCCCGCCCGCGACATAGATGACCTGGCCGGAGACGTAGCTCGCGTCCTCGGAGCAGAGGAACGCGATCGTGCCGGCGACGTCCTCGGGGAGGCCGACGCGACGGAGCGGCGTCTGCGCCGCTGCCGCCTCCTTGAACTGCTCGAACGGCACGCCGACCCGTTCGGCCGTCTGCTCGGTCATCGCCGTCACGATGAACCCGGGCGCGACGCAGTTGACGTTCACGTTGAACGGCCCGAGCTCGATCGCGAGCGTCTTCGTCATCCCCTGCAGGCCGGCCTTCGCCGTCGAGTAGTTCGTCTGGCCACGATTGCCGAGCGCGGACACCGACGAGATGAAGACGATCTTCCCGCTCTTCTGCTCGACCATGTGCTTCTGCGCCGTGTGCGCCGCGAGAAACGACCCTTTCAGGTGCGTGTCGATGACGGTGGTCCAGTCGTCGTCGGTCATCTTGAAAAGCAGGTTGTCGCGCGTGATGCCGGCGCACGTGACCAGGATGTCGACGGTTCCGCCGAGCTCGACCGCAGCCGCGACGGCGCTCTCGACGTCGCTGCGCGACGTGACGTCGCAGCGCACGGCGCGCCCGCCGACCGCCGTGGCGGTCTCCTGGGCCGCCGACTCGTCGAAGTCGGCGACGACGACCTTCGCGCCCTCGTCGGCGAGCCGAGCCGCCGTCGCGGCGCCGATTCCCTTGGCGCCGCCGGTGACGAGGGCGGTCTTGCCGTCGAATCTCACCGCACGACCTTATAGGTTGGCGTCGTGGAGCTCCGCGACGTCCTCGCACGGCGGCGCATGCATCGGGCGTTCGAGACGACCCCGATCCCCCGCGACGTCGTCGAGCGGATCGCGGGTGTGATCCGGCGCGCCCCGTCCGGCGGCTTCTCGCAGGGAGGGAGCATCGTCGTCGTCACCGACGACGAGCAGCGCGCCGCGGTCGCTCGGGCTTTCGGAGACGAGCAGTACTCCCAAGGCGGCCGGAACTTCCTTGCCGACGCTCCGGTGCACCTGGTCATCTGCGCGAACGAGGCGCTCTACCACGCGCGCTACAACGAGGCGGACAAGCTTGCGGCGACGGGTGGTGTGGAGGTGACGTGGCCCGTGCCCTACTGGTTCGTGGATGCCGGCGCGCTGATGATGCTCGTGCTGCTCGCTGCGATCGACGAGGGCCTCGCGAGCGCGTTCGTCGGCCACCCCGACCAGAAGCGGATCTTCGACGAGCTGCTCGACCTGCCCGAAGACGTGGTCCCGATCGGGTTGGCCGTCGTGGGGAGGCCGGGTGGCGATCCTCCGCCGGGCTCTCGCCTCGCGTCCCGCCGTCGGCCGCTCGACGACCTCGTCCACTGGGAGCGCTGGTAGCGCTCACCTCGCATCGTCCGGGGGTGGCTGGACGACCGCTCCGGCGGGCAGCGGCGGGAGCTCGACCGGGCCGTAGCGAGCGCGCACGTCGTCGACGAACGCCGCCAGCCGGTCGGCGATCTCCGCGTCGGCGATCTCGAGCACGTTCTCGGCGTTCTTCTCGCCGCTCCGCGAGAGGTTGAACGAGCCGACGAACGTCGTGTCGTCGCAGACGCAGAGCTTCGCGTGCATGAAGTCGTGAACCGTGCCGGCGCCGTAGGGTGTCGAGTCCTTGCCGGTGAACGGGCCCGCCATCACGTGCTCGAGCAGCGGGAGCTTCCAGGAGATGTTCCCGTTGACGCTCCACTGGTGCACGACGTCGCGAACCTGCGTCGCGTCGACGCAGCCCGCGACGTCGACGTTGCGGTCGGCGATCACCTGCGCGAGCGTTCCGAGCACCGGCCCCGTCGTGATCACCGGCGAACAGATTCGGACGCGCTTCCGCGCGCGCCTGATCAACTTCGAGATCCGCGCCGACAGGTCCTCGCCGTGGCCGGGCGTGAACCACGCCCGCAGCCCGTCCTCGTCGCGCGGGTCGACGAACCCGGTCTGCATCACGTCGCCGGTCGCCCACAGCTGCGCGAAGTCGAGCTCGTACGCCTTCGCGATCGCGCCGTCGCTGACGACGACGACGACGTTCTCCTGCCGCGACCACGAGTCGTCCGTCCAGTTCGTCGAGCCCGTCCAGACGTCCAGCCCGTCCCGCACGACGTACTTGTGGTGCATCAGGTCCGGGATCCCGGCGATCGCCTTGCCCTCGACCGGCAGGCTCGCGATCAGCTCGACGTCGGGCTCGGACGGCGGCGGCACGGGGATCGGCGCCGGATGGTCGACGTTGTAGGTGAAGCGCATTCGGACGCCGCGCGCATGCGCGGCCGTGATCGACGTTGCGACGATCGCCTTCGTCTCCTCCCCGAGGTGGAAGTCGTACTGTGCGAAGTCGAGCGAGCGGCTCGCGCCGTCGATGAAGGCCGCGACGGCTCGCGCCATCGCCGGCGGCGATTGGCCGCCGTCCGTCAGAGTCGTCACCTGAATGCGCTCGTTCATCGATCGTCTCGTTGCCGCCCGGATCGGGGAAACCTGGAACTTCTACCGCGACGGGGACGGGGCCGAGGTTCGCACCCGCCGCCTCGCCGACTATCTCGACTCCCGGTCGGACGCGCCGATCCTGCTCGTCGGCGAGGCACCCGGCTACCGCGGCGCGCGGATCTCGGGCCTTCCGTTCACGTCGGAGCGCCAACTGACCGGCCGCGGCCCAACCGAGGCGACGGCGACGATCGTGCAGGCGGCGCTCGGCGACTTCGGCCTCGCCGGCGAGGTGCTCCTGTGGAACGTGGTGCCCACGCATCCGGGCACCGCCTCGTCGAACCGGCGGCCGCGTGCGGGCGAGGTCCGGGAGGGCGCGGCGTTCGCCCGCGAGCTCGCCCGCGGGCGGCGGGTGCTGGCCGTCGGCAGGCTGGCGGCCGCTGCGCTCGACGCCCCGTACGTCCGGCATCCGAGCCGGGGCGGTGTGGCGGCTTTCAGGAGTGGGCTGCTACAGTTCGCCGCCGGCGGGCGCATGGTCCGCCGCTTCTCCGCATGAAGACGTACACCGCCAAACCGGGCGAGGTTCAGCGTGACTGGTACCTCGTCGACGCCGAGGGCCAGACCCTCGGCCGGCTCGCGACGCAGATCGCCGAGCGGCTGCGCGGCAAGGGCAAGCCGCAGTACACGCCTCACGTCGACACCGGCGACTTCGTGGTCGTCGTGAACGCGGAGAAGATCGCCGTCACCGGCAAGAAGCTCGACGAAAAGATCTACTACAACCACTCGGGCTACCCGGGCGGACTGCGCGAGCGCACGCTCCGGGAGCAGCTCGAGCGGCGCCCGACCGAGGTGCTGCGCAAGGCGGTCAAGGGAATGCTTCCGCGAAATCGCCTCGGCCGCGCCCAGCTGACGAAGCTCAAGATCTATGCCGGCGCCGAGCATCCGCACGAGGCGCAGGCTCCGACGAAGATCGAGGTGTAGATGTCGACTCCGGCTCAATATCGCGGCACCGGCAAGCGCAAGACGTCGGTCGCGCGCGTGATCCTTCGGCCCGGCGACGGCGCCACCTGGATCAACGGCAAGCCGCTCGAGGAGTACTTCCCGCGTCTCTGGCACCGCTTCCTCGCCACCGCGCCGCTGAAGACCGCGGACGTCGAGGGGCAGTACGACCTGCGCGTGCGCGTGCACGGCGGCGGGCCGTCGGGGCAGGCCGGTGCGATCAGGCACGGCCTCGCCCGCGCGCTCGTCGAGGTCAACCCGGAGCTGCGTGTCCCGCTCAAGCGTGCAGGGTTCCTCACGCGCGACGCTCGCATCGTCGAGCGCAAGAAGGCGGGGCTCCACAAGGCACGCAAGGCGCCGCAGTTCAGCAAGCGCTGACGGCGCCTTCAATGGCGCGCAGGTACTTCGGCACGGACGGTGTCCGCGGCGTCGTGGGCGAGTCGATCACGCCCGAGCTCGTCGAGCGCCTCGGCCGCGCCGCCGCGCTGTGGACCGGCGCCGCCAAGGTGTTCGTCGGCCGCGACACGCGCGCATCGGGCATCGACCTCGAGGAGGCGTTTGCCCGCGGCGTCGTCTCCGCGGGCGGCGACTGCATCCTCGGCGGTGTGCTGCCGACTCCGGCGGTCGCGCTGCTCACGCTCGATCTGGGCGTCGTCATCTCTGCGTCGCACAACCCGCCCGAGTACAACGGCGTCAAGTTCTTCGATCGCCGCGGTCGCAAGCTCAGCGATCGCTCCGAGGAGCAGATCGAGGCGATGCTCGCCGCCGCCCCTGCGGTCGACCAGGGCACGGTCGAGCGTGTGGAGATCGCCACCGACTCCTACCTCGAGCACGTGCTCGAGCGGTTCGGGTCCGACCTGTCGGGGCTTCGCATCGTCGTCGACTGCGCAAACGGCGCGTACGCCGGACTCGCGCCGCAGGCATTCGAGCAGTGCGGCGCCGAGGTGGTCGCGATCGGCGTCGCGCCGGACGGCTCTAACATCAACGTCGGTTGCGGCGCGACCGACACGGCGCTCCTGCAACGCACCGTCCTGGAGTGCGGCTTCGACCTCGGCATCGCATTCGACGGCGACGGCGACCGGATGCTCGCAGTCGACGAGCACGGCGAGCTCGTCGACGGCGACCAGATCGTCGCGGTGCTCGCGCTCGACCTCGACGTCGACCTCGTTGCGGTGACGGTGATGGCGAACCTCGGGCTGCACGAGCTGATGCGCGAGCACGACGTTCGCGTCGTCACCACGGACGTCGGCGACCGCTACGTCCTCGAGGCGCTCCAGCGCGAAGGCGGGCTGCTCGGAGGCGAGCAGTCGGGACACATCATCTACCTCCGCGATCACGTCACCGGCGACGGCCTCGCCGCGGGGCTACTGCTCTGCAGTGCGCTGCACGGGCGGACGCTGAGCGAGACCGCCGCCGTGATGACCGTGTTCCCGCAGGTGAAGGAGAACGTGCGCGTGGAGACGCGCGAGCTGACCCCGGCGATCGTCGCCGAGGTCGAGCGCACGAACGAGCAGTGGGACGGAGCCGGGCGTGTGCTCGTGCGGCCGTCCGGCACGGAGCCGGTGATCCGCGTCCTGGCCGAGGCCCGCGACGCGCAGGCCGCGCGAGAGGCCTGTGCTAGGATCGCTGCTCTCGTCCGTCGAGAGCTCGGCTGACCGTTCCGATGTGGGAACGGGCCCCCGGCCGGGCTTTTCCGTTTCCAGAGGCCGTGGGTCGGGTGCAGGAGGCGACGAAATGTGCGGGATCATCGGATACATCGGTTCTCGCCCCGCACGGCCGTTGCTCGTGCAGGGCCTCGAGCGCCTCGAGTACCGAGGGTACGACTCGGCGGGGATCGCCCTGCTCGAGCCCGACGGTCTCGACTATCTGCGCGCGGTCGGCAACCTCCAGAACCTGAAGCAGGCCGCGGAGGGGCTCGGCTCCGATTCGACGACCGGCCTCGGTCACACGCGTTGGGCGACGCACGGCGCCGTGACCGAGCAGAACGCGCACCCGCTGACCGCCTGCGACGACCGGCGGCTCGCGATCGTGCTGAACGGCATCATCGAGAACTATCGCGAGCGGCGCGAGGAGCTGCTCGCAGCCGGGCACTCCTTCAGCTCGGAGACCGACGCCGAAGTCGTCGCGCACCTGATCGAGGATTCGTACGACGGCGATCTCGTCGAGGCGGTTCGCGCTACCTACGCGCGGCTCGAAGGCCACTTCACGTTCGTCGTCATCCACCGCGACCATCCGGGCGAGCTCGTCGGCGTCCGCAACCAGACGCCGCTGGTCGTCGGGCTCGGCGACGGCGAGAACTTCCTCGCGTCGAACCTGGCCGCGTTCCTCGCCGAGACGCGCCGCGTCGAGTTCCCCGACGACGGGCACATCGCGCGGATCACGTGCGAGGGCGTCGAGTACGTCGACGCGGCGAGCGGTGCGCGCGTCGAGCACGACACGGTCGAGGTCGACTGGGACGATGCCGCCGCAGAGCGGTCGGGCTACGAGACGTTCATGCTCAAGGAGATCTACGAGCAGCCGGAGGGCGTCGCCGAGACGATCGGCGACCGCGTGCGTCACGGTCATCTCGTGCTCGAAGGGCTCGGGATGAGCGAAGACGAGCTGCGGGGGCTGCGGCGAATCGTGATCGTCGCGTGCGGCACCGCGTACCACGCCGGCGTCGTCGGCCGCTACGCGATCGAGGAGTGGGGACGCGTCCCCGTCGAGCCCGACGTGGCGAGCGAGTGGATCTATCGCAACCCGGTGCTCGATCCCGGGACGCTCGTGATCGGCATCTCGCAGTCGGGCGAGACGCGCGACACGATCCAGGCGATGAAGCTCGCGCGCGAGAAGGGCGCGCGAACGGTCGCGATCACGAACATGATGGGCTCGCAGATCACGCGCGAGGTCGACTCGGTGCTGTTCACGCGCACGGGGCTCGAGGTCGGCGTCGCCGCATCGAAGACATTCACCGCGCAGGTGGCGCTGCTGTTCCTGATCGGGCTCAAGCTCGCGCAGGTTCGCGAGACGCTGCCGGCGGCCGAGATCGAGTTCATCCTCGACGAGGTCTACGACCTCCCGCAGAAGATGCAGCGCTTCCTCGACGGCGATCATCCGATCGAGGAGATCGCACAGCGGCTGCACGACCGCCCGTTCTTCCTCTACCTCGGCCGGCATGTCGGGCTGCCGGTCGCGCTCGAGGGCGCGCTCAAGCTCAAGGAGATTTCCTACATCCCGACCGAGGCGTACTCGGCGGGCGAGATGAAGCACGGCCCGATCGCGCTGCTCGAGGAGGGCACGCCGGTCGTGGTCGTCGCGACCCGGATCCACGTCTACGACAAGATCGTCTCCAACATCCAGGAGACGCGGGCACGCGGGGCGCACGTGATCGCGATCGCGACCGACGGCAACGAGGACATCCAGCACCACGCGGACGACGTGATCTACGTCCCCACGTCCCCGGCGTTCCTGCAGGCGGCGCTTGCGATCCTGCCGCTGCAGCTGCTCGCCTACCGGATCGCGCGCCTGCGCGGCCTCAACGTCGACCAGCCGCGCAACCTCGCGAAGACCGTCACCGTCGAGTAGCGACCGTCTCGCGCGCCGTCTCGACGAACGCGCGCGCCGCCGGCGAGCTGTAGCGGTCGCGGTGCTGTGCGACCGCGATGATGCGGGGTGCCATCGGCTCACCGAGCTCGACGACCGCGATCCGGCGGTCGGCGGGGTCGACGGTCAGCCGCGGCATCACGGCGACGCCCAGCCCCGCCGCGACGAGGCCCTGCAGCGTCGGGTTGTCGTTCGAGCGGAACGCCCAGTGCGGCTCGATCCCGGCCGCGCGGAACGCTGCCACGATCGGCGCCGATCCGTGGTCGTCGCGGAAGCCGATCAACGGCTGCGCGGCGACCTGGCGCAGCGTCGGCCGGGCGTCCGCGAGCGGCGAGCCGGCGGCCACGATCACGACGTACGGGTCGTGCAACAGCTCGACGGTCTCGATCGGCGCGTCGGCGACGGGCAGCTGCACGAAGCCGACGTCGATGTCCCCGGTCTCGATCGCGCGCACGATGCCGTCGTCCTCGAGCTCGTCGAGCATCACGGCGATGTTCGGCAGCCGCTCAGCGAACCGGCGCATCACCTCCGGGAGCAACCGCGCTCCGACCGACTGGAAGGCGCCGACCCGCAGCGTGCCGACCTCTCCCGCCTGCAGCGCGTGCAGGTCGGCCTGAGCCGCGCGCAGGCGATCGACGATCGAGTCGGCGTGGCGGAGCAGCAGCACGCCTGCCTCGGTGAGCGAGACGGGGCGCGGACCGCCCGGCCGCTCGACGAGCCGCTCGCCGACGATGCGTTCGAGCGTCGCGAGTTGCTGGCTCACGGCCGACTGGGTGTAGCCCAGCCGCTCGGCTGCGCGTCCGAACGAGCCCTCCTCGGCGATCGCGCGCAGTGCCGCGAAGTGCC
>DATBIC010000087.1:0-4438 GCA_036557145.1 Gaiellaceae bacterium | reverse complement strand
GGTCGGCAGCGTGCAGTGGGAGCTCGTGCAGCCGCTCGAGGACACGGGTGTCTTCGCGGAGTTCCTCGCGACGAAGGGCGAGGGCGTCCATCACGTCGCGGTCGGCGGCCACGGCTACGGCGAGACGCTCGAGACGCTGCGCGCGAAGGGCAACGAGGTCGTGCAGGGCGGCCACTACAACGGCGTCACGTTCGCGTACGTGTCGACGGCGAAGGACCTCGGCGTGATCACCGAGATCTTCGACTGGCCCGAAGGGCTCACGCAGGAGCCCGATGCCACCTTTCCTTAGTCGGAGACGCCGATCGCCGCGTCGGACGCGGGCTCGCCGATCCGCCGCGGGCCGCGCGACCACGATGCGACCGCTGCCACGAGGCAGGCGGAGGCGGCGAAGAGGAACGCCTCGTGGAGGCCGTTGCGGAACGGATGCGTGATCAGGCTCGGGAAGAAGCCGCGGCTCGTGAGCGCCGCTACGTGCGCGTGCGACAGGTGGTGAAGGACGTTCGCCGGCACGAGCCGGTCGACGGGGCTGTAGCCGAGGAAGGTCGCGAACAGCACCGACACGGGCGGCAGATGCGCGACGTGCTGCGCGGTCTGCGGCGGCACGCCGTTGGCCGCCAGCCCTGCCGCGAGCGTGTGCGGCAGCGTGCCCGAGAGCCCGACGATCATCAGCGTGAAGAAGATGCCGATCGACAGCACCTGCGCGGAGTTCTGGAACGTCTGGTTCATGCCGCCGCCGGCGCCTCGGTCGCGGGCGGGCAGGCTGTTCATCACGCCGGCGCGGTTCGGCGACGCGAACGCGCCCATCGACAGCCCCATCAGCAGCAGGATCGCAGCGAACGCGCCGTAGGAGAAGTCGGTCGGCAGGAGCGCGAGCAGCGCGAACGCAAGCGCCGACACGAGCATCCCGCCGGTGGCGAACAGCCGCGAGCCGTAGCGGTCGGAGAGGTAGCCCGAGATCGGGCCGGCGACGAGGAAGCCGACCGTGAGCGGGAGGATGTAGATCCCCGCCCAGAACGGCGTGCGGCTGAAGCCGTAGCCGTGCTCCGGCAGCCAGATCCCCTGCAGCCAGATGATCAGCATGAACATCAGGCCGCCGCGCGCGATCGCGGACAGGAAGCTCGAGAACACGCCGAACGTGTACGCGCGGATCCGGAACAGCTCCAGCCGGAACATCGGATGCGGCACGCGCCGCTCGACGAGCACGAAGGCGACCAGCAGGAGCACGCCCAGCGAGAGGCAGGCGTCGACGAACGGGCTCCTCCACCCCATCGGACTGCCGCCGTACGGCCGGATCCCGTACGTGATCCCGATCATCACCAGCACGAGGCCGAGCGCGAACGTGACGTTGCCGACCCAGTCGATCGGCGCGCGCTCGGGCAGGCTCGTCTCGCGCAGCTTGAGGTACGACCACACCGTCCCGAACGCGCCGAACGGCACCGAGACGAGGAAGATCAGCCGCCAGTCGATCGGTGCGAGCACGCCGCCGAGCACGAGGCCGATGAACTGGCCACTGATCCCGACGACGTTCGTGATCCCGAGCGCGAGCCCGCGCTGGTCGGGCGGGAAGGCATCGGTGAGGATCGCGGACGACTGGCCGATCAGGAACGCCGCGCCGACGCCCTGGACGACCCGGAAGCCGATCAGCCAGTCGGCGCCCGCGCGGCCGTGCATCCAGTCGATCGCGAGCAGCAGCGACGACACCGTGTAGATGACGAAGCCGAGGTTGTACATCCGCACGCGGCCGTACAGGTCGCCGAGCCGCCCCACGCCGACGACGAGCACGCTCGACACGACGAGGAAGCCGAGGATCATCCACAGCAGGTAAAAGCTGTTGCCCGGCTGCAGCGGATCGAGCCCGATGCCGCGGAAGATCGACGGCATCGCGATCAGCATGATCGACGCGTCGATCGTCGCGAGCAGCACGCCCAGTGTGGTGTTCGAGAGCGCGACCCACTTGTAACGGTCGCCGGGGGACAGGGTGACGGTGCTCGGATGCACAGGCCGCCTGTTCAGCTTACCTGTATAGTTTCGGCCACGTGAGCCGGACCGTCGACCTGACTCGATCGGCGAGCGAGCTGCGCATCGTGCTCGGCCAGCTGATCCGCCGGCTGCGCGCCGAGCACCGCTTCTCGATCTCGCAGGGCGCCGTGCTCGCCCGGCTCGACCGCGAGGGGCCGCGCACCACGAGCGCGCTCGCGGCCGCCGAGCGCGTCCGTCCGCAGTCGATGGCGCAGACGGTGGCTGAGCTGCAGTCCGCAGGGCTCGTCTCCCGCACGCCCGACCCCACCGACCGGCGCCAGGTGCTGATCGAGCTGACCGACGGCGGCCGTGAGACTCTTGCCGCCGACCGGCGGCGCCGGGAAGGATGGCTCGCGGATGCGATGACGCACGAGCTCACGGCCGACGAACAGGAGACACTGATTCGTGCGGTGCCGCTCCTGCGGCGCCTCGCTCAACTCTGAGACAGGAGGGATCGTGCAGATTCGCTGGTACGGCCAGTCCGCGTTTCTCGTCACCGGCTCGCACCGCGTGGCGATCGACCCGTTCGGCCCGATGGAGCTCGCCGGGTCGCGTGGGCTCGTCTTCGACTATCCGCCGATCGAGGGCCTCGAGGCCGACGTGCTGCTGATCACGCACGAGCACGGCGACCACAACGGCGCCGAGGTCGTCGGCGGATCGCCGGCGACGATCCGTTCGCGCGCAGGCACACACGAATCGCCGATCGGCGACGTGGTCGCGGTCGCCTCCGAGCACGACGACGTCGCGGGGACCAAGCGCGGCCCGAACGCGATCATGTGCTTCGAGCTCGACGGCCTCCGGCTCTGCCACTTCGGCGACTACGGGCAGGCATCGTTACGCCCCGAGCAGCGCGCTGCGATCGGCGAGGTCGACGTGCTCTTCCTGCCGGTCGGCGGACAGGCGACGATCGGGGGCGACGATGCGGCCGCGATCGTGCGTGCGCTCGAACCGCGGCTGGTCGTGGCGATGCACTTCGCGACGCCGGCGGTGAACTTCCTCGAGCCGCCGGACGCGTTCCTCGACGCGGTCGGCGGACGGGTGGAGCGCCTCGAGACGAGCGAGCTCGACGTCGACGAGTGGATCGCCGGGCCGGGCTCGACGACCACCGTGCTGCTCGCGCCGCCCCTGTCGTGAGCGTTCGCCGGCGCGCGCTCGGCTCGACCGGCCTCGAGGTCTCGGAGGTCGGTTACGGCGCGTGGGGAATCGGCGGGACGCGCTGGCTCGGCGCCGAGGACGGGGAGTCGCTACGCGCGCTCGAGCGTGCGATTGCGCTCGGCATCACGTTCTTCGACACCGCGCTCGCCTACGGCCAGGGACGGAGCGAGCGGCTCGTGGGCAGAGCCGTGCGCGCGGCGCGCGACGACCTCGTCGTCGCGACGAAGGTGCCGCCGAAGAACGGCCGCTGGCCGGCACCGTCGGGCATCCACCCCGACGAAGCGTTCCCGGAGGCGTGGATCGTCGAGTGCACGGAGCGCAGCCTGCGCAACCTCGAGCTCGAGGCGATCGACGTGCAGCAGTTTCACGTGTGGTCGGACGACTGGGCCGGCCGCGGCGAGTGGCTCGGCGCGATCGAGCGGCTGAAGCGCGAGGGGAAGATCCGCTGCTTCGGCGTGTCGATCAACGACCACGATCCGGCGAGCGCGCTCGAGCTCGTCGCGTCGGGCGTGATCGACACCGTGCAGGTGATCTACAACGTCTTCGACCAGAGCCCAGAGGACGAGCTCTTCGCCGCGGTCGAGGCCGCAGGTGTGGGCGTGATCGTCCGCGTGCCGTTCGACGAAGGCTCGCTCACCGGCGCCGTCACCGCCGAGACGACGTTTCCGGACGGCGACTTCCGCAACGACTACTTCCGCGGCGACCGCAAGGAGGAGGCATGGCGGCGCGCGCAGGCCATCGCGGCGGCGGCGGACGTCTCGACCGGCGAGCTCGCCGACCTCGCGCTCCGCTTCTGCCTCTCGCAGCCCGCCGTCTCGACGGTGATCCCCGGCATGCGCTCGGTGCGCAACGTCGAGCGAAACGTCGCGGCCGCGGGTCGCGGCCCGCTCGACGGCGAGCTGCTCGAGCAGCTCCGCGCGCACCGCTGGGAGCGGAACTTCTACGCCTGAGGCCGCAGCCGGTTGAGGTTGCGCATCACCTCGTCGCCGCCCCGGCCGAACAGGTCGTGCAGGCGCCGGTACTCGGCGTACAACCGGTCGTAGACCGCCGCCGCCTCCGCACGGGGGCGATAGCTCCGCGTGCCGGCGCGCGCCATGTGCCGCGACGCCTCGGCGATCGACCCGTACGCCCTGCCGGCAACCGCGCCGAACATCGCCGAGCCGAGGGCCGGCGCCTGTGTGGAGGCGGCGACCGTGATCTCGCGCGCGAGCACGTCCGAGTAGATCTGCATCAGGAGCGCGTTCCGTTCCGGCAGACCGCCACA
>DATBIC010000086.1:0-27367 GCA_036557145.1 Gaiellaceae bacterium | reverse complement strand
GGCCCTTCAACTCGTCGACGGCGACACCGGTTCCGTAGACCGCGTCCATCGCCGCGACGAGGCCGTTCAAGTCCCAGTCCTCGGTGAGCTCCGACTCGGTGTAGACGCCGACGACGTCCGAGATCACTTCCGGCAGCCACTCCTCGCGGATGTCCTCGCCGAGGTCCTCGCCGTGGAGCACGCGGTTCCGCTGCTCGTAGATCACCTGCCGCTGAACGTTCATCACGTCGTCGTACTTGAGGACGTTCTTGCGTGCGACGAAGTTCTGCTCCTCGACCTTCTTCTGCGCGTTCTCGATCTGGCGGGAGAGGATCGACGCCTCCATCGGCTGGTCCTCGGGAAGCTTGAAGCGCTCCATGATGTTCTGGATCCGGTCGCCGGCGAACAGCCGTACGAGGTCGTCCTGGCCCGAGAGGTAAAAGCGCGTCTCGCCCGGATCGCCCTGGCGCCCCGAGCGGCCGCGCAGCTGGTTGTCGATGCGGCGCGCCTCGTGGCGCTCGGTGCCGAGCACGTAGAGGCCGCCGAGCTCGCGCACGCGGTCGTCGATCTTGATGTCGACGCCGCGGCCGGCCATGTTCGTCGCGATCGTGACGGCGCCGATCTGCCCCGCGTCCTTGATGATGTCCGCCTCGCGCGCGTGCTCCTTCGCGTTCAGGACGTTGTGCGGGACGCCTTGCCGCTTGAGCAGCTCGCTCAGGTACTCGGAGGTCTCGACCGCGATCGTGCCGACCAGGACAGGCTGGCCCTTCTCGTGGCGCTCCTTGATGTCGCCGACGACGGACCCGAACTTGGCGTCGGCCGACTTGAAGATGAAGTCGTTGCGGTCGTCGCGCTCGACCGGGACGTTCGTCGGGATCTCGACGACGTTGAGCCCGTAGATCTCCACGAACTCCTTCTCCTCGGTCTTCGCGGTGCCGGTCATGCCCGCGAGCTTGTCGTAGAGGCGGAAGTAGTTCTGGAGCGTGATCGTCGCGAGCGTCTGGTGCTCCTCCTGGATCGGGACGCCCTCCTTGGCCTCGATCGCCTGGTGCAGCCCCTCGCTCCAGCGCCGGCCCTCCATGATCCGTCCGGTGAACTCGTCGACGATCTTTACCTCGCCGTCCTGCACGACGTAGTCGACATCCCGCTTGAAGAGCGCCTGCGCCTTCAGCGCCTGCGTGAGGTGGTTGACGAGCTGGACGTTGTTCGCCGCGTACAGGTGATCGATCCGCAGCGCTCGCTCGACCTTCTCGATCCCGTTCTCGGTCGGCGAGACCGTCTTGTGCTTCTCGTCGAAGAGGAAGTCGTGCTCCTGCGCGAGCACCTCGTCCTCGAGCTTCGTGTTCTTGGACTGCACGCCGTCGAGACCCTTCACCACGCGCGCAAAGTCGTAGTACGTCTTCGCCGCGGTCGTCGGTTCACCGGAGATGATCAGCGGCGTGCGCGCCTCGTCGATCAGGATCGAGTCGACCTCGTCCACGATCGCGTATGCATGGCTGCGCTGAACGACCGCATCGAGCGTGATCGCCATGTTGTCGCGCAGATAGTCGAAGCCGAACTCCGAGTTCGTGCCGTAGGTGATGTCGGACGCGTACGCCTCCTTGCGCCGGTCGAACGGCATCATGTTCTCGATCGCGGCGACCGTGATCCCGAGCCGCTCGTACACGCCGCGGTTCCAGTCGGCGTCGCGCTGTGCGAGATAGTCGTTGACGGTCACCAGGTGGACACCCGTGCCCGCGAGCGCGTTCAGGTAGAGCGGCAGGCTCGCGACGAAGGTCTTCCCTTCGCCGGTCTTCATCTCGGCGATGTCTCCCTCGTGCAGCGCGATGCCGCCCATCAGCTGCACGTCGAAGATCCGCTGGTCCGACTCGCGCACGCGCGCCTCGCGCACGGCGGCGAACGCCTCGAAGAGAACGTCTTCGAGCGTCGCGCCGTTCTCGAGCCGCTGCCGGAGCTCCGCCGTCCTCCCGCGAAGCGCCTCGTCGGAGAGCGCCTGGAACTCCGGCTCGAGGGTGCCGATGTACGCGGCCTGCTCCGCCAGCCGCTTGAGGCGGCGCCCCTCGCCGAAGCGAAGGGCTTTCTCGAACGATCCGGCCATCAGCGAGACAGGGTACCGCCCGCCGGTGCGGTCATAGGGCGGCCGCCTCGACCTCCCAGAGGTCGCCCGCGACCCGGGTCGCGCGAACGACGTACTCCGGCCCCTGCTGCTCGCCCACCTCCTCGAGCGCCCGCGCAGAGCCGAATTGCGGACGTCCGTCGACGGCCAGGGAGCGCCCGTCCCGCGTCGAGACGAGCTCCACCGACTCGCCGTCGAGCGCCGGGACGGACACGAGCTCGATCCTCCTCGCCGCGACCGCCCAGAGGTCGGGCCCTTGCCGCACGGCCTCGACGCGATAGGGACGCTCGACCGACGCCTCGACGGCCTCCTGGAGCGGCGCCAGCTGCTTCTCGTCGGACGGCGGCTCCTCGTCGCCGCTCGGCACGGGCCTCCCGTCGGGAAGCGTCACGAAGCGAAGGAGGTCGCCCTGGAGGCCCGGCGCGCGGACGGTCGTGACGACGTCGAAGCGCCGCGGGCGCGGAACGCCGTGGATCCCCGGTTCGCCCCGCGGCTCGCCGTCGAAGCCCGGGGGCTCCGCCGCCGGCGCCGCGGACGCCGGGGCGTCGTCGATGCCTCCGGCCTCGGCGAGACGCCGGTGCAGCGGCTGTCGCCGCCGGAAGAGCGGAATCGGGGTCAGCCGCCCTTCTCGGCGTGGCGGCGCGGCTCGACGATGCGCATCTCGCGATAGCGCTTCACCTGCCGGTCGAGCTTCTCGACCAGCTGGTCGATCGCCATCCTCATGTCGGGCGATGCCTCCCGTGCCCGCAGCGTCGAGCCCTTGGTGAAGATCGTGGCCTCGGCGACGTTGCTCTCCGCGATCGATGGGTTGCGCTGCTCGGACAGCTCGAGCTCGACCTGCGTCGGCTCCGCGAGCAGCTTCCCGATCTTCGCGAGCTTGCGCTCTGCGTATTCACGGATCGGCGCGGTGACCTCCACGTTCTTGCCCTTCACCTGAAGCCTCATCTCCGCCTCCTTGGTGGTGGTCAAGCCGTGCTCTCACCCTACCGGAGCCGATCGCCGGCGAAGCCCCCCGGAGAGCCGGCGCTACCGCACCGTGCGGGCAAGCGTGACGACATCCACGGTGGACGCGCCTCCGGCCCGGAGAGCCGCCGACGCGGCCGAGACGGTCGCGCCCGTCGTGTAGACGTCGTCGACCAGCAGCACCGCCGGCGGGACGCGACCGCAGGGTGCGAAGGCTCCGTTGACGTTGCGGCGGCGCTGCTCGAGCCCGAGCCCGGTCTGGCGCAGCGACGGCCGTGTGCGGAGGAGGAGCGGTGCGCAGGGGAGGTTCCAGCGCGGGGAGAGCTCGTGCGCAAGCCGGGCGGCGGGATGGTGGCCGCGCCGGAGCAGCCGCTCCGCATCCGGCGGGACCGCCGTGACGACGTCGACCCACGGCGCCTCGATGCGGGAGACGACCAGCTCGGCTGCAAGTCCCGCGGCGCGGCGGAGACCGCGCTCCTTCCAGGCGTTCACGAGCGCCCGCGCCGGACCGTCGTACGCGATCGCCGCGCGGGCGGAGGAGAACGCGAGCCGGCGCCCCGCGCACTCGGAGCAGCGCTCGACCGGCCACGCCGTCGGCGCGCCACAGCGCGCACAGCCGGCGACGAGCGTCCGCAGCGATCCAACGCAGGCGGCGCAGAGCAGCTCGGCAGCAGCGCCGCAGGCCACACAACGCCGGGGAAGGATGAGGTCGACGAGCCACGCAGGCCACGGTACGGCGAACGGTGTGCCGTGTCTGTGTCAACTTCGTGAAGAGAGTGCAACGGCGAGGGGCCGCCGCCGGCGTGCGGGCGCCCGTCAGTCGGGCGAGTACGCCGCCCGCTCGGGCAGCCCGTGCGCGGCCCGCAAACGGTTGTCGGCGACCAGCAGCTGCTCGGCGTCGCCGATGTCGTACCACGCACCCTCCAACGGCCATCCGTACACCGGCTCGCGGCGGCACAGCCACTCGACGAACCTGCCCGGCTGATCGGAGGAGTGCCCGCCGGCGAGGTACTCGTCGAGCAGCTTCACGTGCGAGCGGTCGTACAGGTACGTCGCCGTTGCGGCGAGGGTCGACGGCGGATCGGCCGGCTTCTCCACGAAATCGACGATCCGTCCGTTCGGATCGAGCGCGATGATCCCGTAGTGCGTCGCGAGCTCGAGCGAGCCCACGTCGCGAATCGCCACCGCGCTCGCGACACCGCGCTCCTTCCAGAACGCCACGAAGTCGGCCAGCGAGAAGTCGAAGAGGTTGTCCCCCGCGATCACGAGGAGGTCGTCGTCGAGCGACGCCCGGTCGACGACGAAGCGCAGGTCGCCGATCGCACCGAGACGGTCGTCGTTCGACGTCGTCCCGTCGTCGTGGATCTCCACGCCGCGACCACGTGCCCAGTCGCGGAAGGCGGGTGCCTTGCGGTGATTCGTGACGAGGTGCACGGCATCGATCCCCTCCACGGCGGAGATACCGTCCAGGATCCAGTCGACGATCGGGCGGCCGCCGACGGGCAGAAGCTCCTTCGCCCACCTGTCGGTCAGCGGCCGGAGACGCGTCGCGTAGCCCGCCGCCAGCACGACCGCCTTCACGCCGGCACCCCGACACTCCGCAGCGACGCCGCGTACGGCGCACGATGCACGCCTGCCTCGGTGACGATCGCCGCGATCAGCTCCGCCGGCGTGACGTCGAATGCGGGATTGCGCGCGGCGAAGCGGGCCGTGATCTCGGCGGGGTCGCGCTCCTCGATCGGGATCGCTCGACCGTCGGGGGTCCGCGGATCCAGCGTCGAGCTCGGGGCGACGACGTACATCGGGATGCCGTGGTGGCGTGCGAGCACGGCGAGCGCGTACGTCCCGATCTTGTTGGCGGTGTCGCCGTTGGCGGCGATCCGGTCGGCGCCGGTGATCACGCAGTCCACGGCGCCGCTCGCCATCATCGCTCCCGCTGCGCTGTCGGCGATCACCGCATGCGGGATCGAAGCCTGCTCGAGCTCCCAGGCCGTGAGCCGCGCGCCCTGGAGCAGCGGACGAGTCTCGTCGACCCACACATGGTCGAGCAGCCCCTGCTCCCACGCCGTGACGAGCGCGCCGACGGCGCTGCCGTAGCCGCCGGTCGCGAGGCCGCCTGCGTTGCAGTGCGTCAGCGCACGCGTCCCCGGTTCGAGGAGCGAGGCGGCGTGCGCCGCCATCGCCTTGCAGCGCGCGACCTCATCACCGTGGATCTGCCGCGCGTGCTCCGCGCTCGGATCGTCGTGCATCCGGTCGAGCGCCCAGGCGAGGTTGACCGCGGTCGGCCTCGACGCGCGGAGGACGCGGTCGGCGGTCTCGAGGTCGTCGCCGCTCGTCGCCGCCAGCGCATACGCGTAGGCGGCGGCGACGCCGATCGCGGGCGCGCCGCGCACCGCCAGCGTGCGGATCGCATCGGCGACCTCGGCGGCGCTGCGGCAGACCAACTCGACCTCCTCGAGCGGGAGGAGGCGCTGGTCGAGCAGGACGACGCGGTCGGCCTCGAGCCGGAGGATCGCCTCGGGTTCGAGCATCGACGGCGAGGGCCCTACGTTCCCTCGTCCCAGGACGCGAGGTACTTCGCCTGCTCCTCGCTGAGCCGGTCGATGTCGACGCCCATCGTCTCGAGCTTGAGCCGGGCGATCTCCTCGTCGATCTCGGTGGGCACCGGGTAGACCTTCGCCTCGAGCGACGCCGCGTTGCGCACGGCGTACTCCGTGGCGAGCGCCTGGTTGGCGAAGCTCATGTCCATCACGATCGCAGGGTGGCCCTCCGCGGCCGAGATGTTGACGAGCCGGCCGTCCGCGAGCAAGAAGATGCGCCGGCCATCGGCCATCGTGAACTCCTCGACGAAGTTCCGCGCCTCGCGCGTCTCGACTGACAGCGAGCGCAGCGCCGGGATGTCGATCTCGACGTTGAAGTGGCCGGTGTTGCAGATGATCGAGCCGTCCTTCATCACGGCGAGATGCTCGTGCGCGACCACGTGCTTGTCGCCGGTGGCGGTGCAGAAGATGTCGCCGATCGGAGCGGCCTCGGCCATCGGCATCACCTCGTAGCCGTCCATCAACGCTTCGAGTGCGCGCATCGGGTCGACCTCGGTGACGATCACGTGCGCGCCGAGACCGCGGGCGCGCATGGCGACCCCGCGCCCGACCCAGCCGTAGCCGGCGACGACGAAGCGCTTGCCGGCGAGCAGCACGTTCGTCGCGCGGACGATGCCGTCGATCGTCGACTGGCCGGTGCCGTAGCGGTTGTCGAAGAGATGCTTCGTCCGTGCCTCGTTGACGGCGATCACCGGGAACGCAAGCGCGCCGTCGGACTCCATCGCCTTGAGGCGGATCACGCCGGTGGTGGTCTCCTCCATCCCGGCGATGATGTCGCCGAGCTGCTCGCGGCGCGCGCTGTGCAGGACGCCGATGACGTCGGCTCCGTCGTCCATCGTCAGCTGCGGCTTGTGGTCGACGGCGGCCTCGATGTGCGAGTAGTACGTGTCGTTGTCCTCGCCCTTGATCGCGAACACCGGGATGTCGAAGTCGTTGACGAGCGCCGCGGCGACGTCGTCCTGCGTCGAGAGCGGGTTCGACGCGCAGAGCACGACGTCCGCACCGCCCGCCTTCAGGGTGCGCATCAGGTTCGCCGTCTCGGTCGTCACGTGCAGGCACGCCGACACACGGTGGCCCTGCAACGGCTGCTCGCGCTCGAAGCGCTCGCGGATCGTCGTCAGCACCGGCATCTGGCGGTCGGCCCACATGATCCGGCGCACCCCCTCCGGGGCGAGGGACAGATCCTTCACGTCATGTCGCTTGGTCGTGGCCATGTCGAGCTTCCTCTCTTCGGATCTACGGGATTCAGGTCTGGTCAGGCTGCGAGCAGCCGTTCGTGCTTGCGCTGCTCCCACTCGATCCACGAGCCGGCGTCGTCGGCAGCCGCGAGCCAGCCGTCGATCGCGCTTCGCAGCTCGGCGTCACGGCGGAGGCGGGCGGCGAAGACGACCTCGGTGAGGTCGACCGAGAAGCGCTCGCGCAGCGCCCGGAGCGCCCGCAGCCGATTGAGCTCGGCGAGGCCGTACGTCCGGTAGCCCGCACGCGTCCGCGACGGCCGGACGAGCCCCTGGCGCTCGAGGTAGCGGAGCATCCGCGGCGACCATCCGGTCTCGGCGGCGGCGTCCCCGACGGTCAGCGCGCTGCGCACGCGGCTACCTTAGCACAACCGTGTCAAGGTTAGGGCTCGGAGGTGCCCTCCCGCCCGTAGGCGTCGGCGAGCCGGACGACGTCCTCCGGGTACGGCGTCGAGACCTCGAGGATCGTCGTGTCCTCGAGCGCGGTGACGCGGTGCACCGTGCCGGGGGTGAATCGGAAGGCGCCCCCCGGGCCGACCACCTCCTCCGCGAGCACCGCCTGGCCGACGTCGCCGAGCTCGACCCGGGCGCGGCCGGACTGGACGAACCAGGACTCGTCCTTCTGCCGGTGGAACTGCAGCGAGAGCGACTGCCCCGCCTTCACGAAGAGGACCTTGCCGCAGTACTCGTCGGTGAGCGCCCAGATCAGCTCGTGGCCCCACGGCTTGTCGACGCGGCGGACGTCGACCGCCCAGCGATCGAGAGAGCCGAGATTCGGCGAGTCGACCGACACGTGCGGCGAGTCTGTCACGCCAGCCAGCCCGGATGCGAGGCCACGTGCTCGGACGCGACCCGGAGCTCCTTCGGGGTGTTGACCGTCAGCCACAGCCCCTCGTGCCGGAACGCGTGCAGCCGCCCCTCGGCGGCGAGCTCGGGGAACGTCGTCGACTCGTGGTCGCCGCGCTCCGGGAAGCGCTCGAGCGCCTCCGCGGAGAGCACGTAGGTGCCGCAGTTGACCCAGTACGGGACCCTGCCGGCCTCCTCGAAGCCGCGCACGACGTCGTCGTCGCCGATCTCCACGAGCCCGAACTGCGACTTCGGCCGCGCGACGGCGATCGTCGCGAGCGCGGAGCGCGAGCGGTGGTGCGCGAGCAGCCCTTCGTAGTCGACGTCGACGAGCTCGTCGCCGTTCAGCGCGAACACGTCCCCGCCCTCGTCCCGCGCGCGCGCAGCGAAGCGCAGCCCGCCTCCGCGCCCGAGACGCTCCGGCTCCTCGGCAGCGACGATCTCCGGGCCGAGCCCGGCCAGCTCCCGCTCGAAGAGCCCACCGTCGCCGGCCGCGCACGCGAAGATCACCCGCGTGACGCCCGCGCGCGCGAGCCGTCGCACCTGATACGCGGCGAGCGGCTGGCCCGCGATCTCGACCAGGGCCTTCGGGCGGCCGCCGGCGGCGTCACCCAGCCGCTCGGCCCGCCCACCGGCGAGGATGATCGCCTCCACGGCCGCCGGTCAGGCCTCGGCCGAGACGACCTGCGCGGCGTCGGCCACGTCGGCAACCGGCTCGTCTGCGCGGCGGCCGATCCCCTCGTAGAGGAACCCCGCCGCGCGGACCGCCTCGGGGTCGAGGAGGTTCCGGCCGTCGACGATCAACGGGGTCGCCATCGCAGCACGCGTCTCGGGGGACGCGAGCGACCGCAGCTCCGGCCACTCGGTCACGATCACCGCGGCATCCGCGTCACGGATCGCCTCGGCGACCGAGGGCGCCGCCTCGACGCCGCGCGGCAGCCTGCCCACGTCGGCGACCGGGTCCCACGCCCGGACGACCGCGCCCTCCGCGAGCAGCCGGGAGGCGAGGACGATCGACGGCGCCTCGCGCATGTCGTCGGTGCCGGGCTTGAAGGCGACGCCGAGCAGCGCGATCGTCTTCCCCTGGAGCTGCCGCCCGAGGTGGTGCTTGAGCTTGCCGACGACGCGGCGCTTCTGCAGCTCGTTCACCTCGATCACGGCCGAGAGCAGCTGGAAGTGGTACCCGGAGTTCGACGCGAGCTGCTTCAGCGCGAGCGAGTCCTTCGGGAAGCACGAGCCGCCGTAGCCGATCCCGGCGCGCAGGAAGTGCGGCCCGAGCCGGTGGTCGAGGCCGACTCCCTCGGCGACCTTCACCACGTCGGCGCCTGTCGCCTCGCAGACGTTCGCGATCTCATTGATGAACGAGATGCGGGTCATCAGGAAGGCATTGGCGGCGAGCTTGATCATCTCGGCCGAGTTGACGTCGCACTCGACGATCGGCGCGTCGAGCGACGCGTACAGCGCAGCTACTCGCTCCGCGTCGCGCTGCGCGAACGAGCCGATCACGATCCGGTCGGGCGCCATGAAGTCGCCCACCGCGTTGCCCTCGGCGAGGAACTCCGGGTTCGACACGTACCCGACGTGCGCGAGCCCGCGCTCGTCGAGGCCGGCGCGAACCTTCTCGCCGGTGCCGACGGGCACCGTCGACTTCATCACGAGCACCGGGGCGCCGGGAAGCGCCGGCAGCTCGTCGACCACCGTCCAGACGCGCGAGAGGTCGGCGTCGCCGGAGGCGGTCGGCGGCGTGTCGACGCAGACGAAGAGGAGCTCGCAGTCGGCGACGTCGGCGACGTCGAGGGTGAACGTCAGCCGTTCCCGGTTCCGCTCGAGCAGCTCGGGAACGTCGTCCTCGAAGAACGGCACTTCGCCGCGCCGCAGCGCGTCGATCTTGTCCGGCAGGACATCGCGCACCACCACCTCGTGACCGAGCTCTGCAAAGCACGCGCCCGTGACGAGGCCGACCCAGCCTGCACCGAAGATCCCGATCCTGCTCACGTGACCGGCCAGTCTACTTCGCGGCCGGGAGCGGCTTGAGCCCCTGGGCGATCGCCAGCATCGTCTCGTTCGACAGCGAGTCGAGCAGGGTGTTGACGACCCAGTAGTTCGCGTCCTTCGTCTTCAGCACGACCATGTGCAGGTGGCTGCCGGAGTAGTAGAGATCGAACTCCCGGCCACCGAGATCGTGGCGGAAGCTCTTGTCGGCGAGCACCGGTTCGCCGTCCCAGTCCGACTCCTGCACGCCCCAGTACTCCCCGGCGCCGGTCCGGAAGACGAGCCGCACCGCCTTGTGCCCCTTCACGATCGGGTAGACGCGAGCGGGAACGTCGCCGTTGTACTCGTCGGGGTAGGAGCTGCGCTCGAGCACGGTCGGCACCTCGAGCGGGAACCCGGCCCTGGCCCGCAGCTGCGTCAGCAGCGGCGTCGCGACGGTCGGGTCGGTGCGCACGTACGGCGGCACGTGCACCGGCGCGTTCGACCCCGGGATCGGCGCGAGGTCGCCGTGGAAGGTCTGTCCGAGCACGACGATCACCATCGCCCCCGGATCGAGCGCGCGCAGCTGGCGGTCGACGCGGCTCTTGCCACGCGGCAGCGGCGACACGGTGGCCGGCTGCAGCAGCGGGAGCATCGCGTCGGCGGCGGCGTGGGCACCGCCTTGCCTGGCGTCGTAGTAGATCTTCGTGTGGAACATGGCGGTCGGCGAGTCGGCCTCCTGCTGGCCCGGCGGCACCAGCATCACGTAGCCGCGCTTGCCGAGCTCGTACGACGCGTTCGCTGCGGCCCCCTGCACCCCGTTCCCGTTCAGGACGAGCACGGAGACCTTCGACGGCGGCGGAGCCTTCGACTTCACGTGCGTGCCGAGCGCGGAGGCGTTCGCGGCCTTCGACGACTGCACGTCGGGGTTCTCGAACTGGGAGACCGCCTGCTGGATCGCCCCCGTCGGCGCCGACGTGATCGTCGTGCCGCTCACTCCCTCGATCTTCGGCTGGAAGAAGTGCCCGCCCGGCAGGTCCTTGGCGAAGAACGCGTACGAGAGCACCTCGTTGCCGGTGAGCTTGTGCCCGCCCTCGGCCACCTCGATGTTGCTGACGATCGCGTTCACGAGCTCCGGTAGCTTCGTGATCGAGAACGACTGCGAGACCTGCTCCTTGAACGCGCGCACGAACTCCTGCTGGCGCGCAACGCGGTGGTAGTCGTCGTCGGTGTGGCGGAAGCGCACGAAGTCGAGCGCCTGGCCGCCGTCGAGCTTCTGGTAGCCGGGCTGCAGGTTGATGTTCGCGTAGTCGTCGTACGACGCACCCGTGTTCTTGTTGTAGTAGCGGCGGTCGACGTCCATCCAGACGCCGCCGAGCTGATTGACGACTTCCTTGAAGCCGTGGAAGTTGACCGTGATCAGGTAGTTGATCTGCAGCCCGGTCAGGTGCTTCACGGTGAGCAGCGTCCCCTTCGCGCCGCACAAGGTGTAGGCCGTGTTGATGCGGTACCCGTAGACCGGGCTGGCTCCGCAGTAGATCGGCACGCCGAGGTCGCGCGGGAACGACAGCAGCGAGATCGACTTCGTCACCGGGTCGGCGCGGATCAGCATGATCGTGTCGGAGCGCGACGGATCGGAGGAGGACGTGCCGGCGCGGTGGTCGTAGCCGATCACGAGGGCGATCGCCGCGTGGTGCGCGACCGGGATGTCGAGGCTCTTCTCCGCGCGGACGACGTCGGGCGTGTGAGCGCGCACCGTCGCGACCGACTGGTGGAAGTAGAGGTACGCGCCGCCGGCGGCGCCGACACCGATCGCAAGCAGCGCCAGCAGCGTGAACAGCAGGATCCTGCCGATCAGCCCGATTCCCGAGCGCCGCGGCGGCGGCGGCTGCTCGTAGTGCGTGACCGTCGACAGCGCCGAGGGTGGAAGGACGACGCGGCCGTTCCCGTTGAGGCCCGCGCCGCGCCCGACGCCTCTCTTCAGTGTCGTCCGCATAAAACGTAGGCGGCGCCCCGAAGAGGCGCCCGCAGGCGGGAAGGATAGCCGACCGGTCGGAGGGGCCCGTCAGGCCAGGCTGGGCGACAGCCAGCGCTCCGCGTCGGCCAGCGGCACGCCGCGGCGGCCCGCGTAGTCGGCCAGCTGGTCGCGGCCGATCCGGCCGACGGCGAAGTAGCGGGACTGCGGATGGGCGAAGTAGAGGCCGGAGACGGCGGCGGCCGGCAGCATCGCGTACGCCTCGGTGAGGGTGACGCCGGCGCGTTCCGCGTCGAGGAGCGCGAGGAGCTTCGGCTTCTCGCTGTGGTCGGGGCAGGCCGGGTAGCCGAGGGCGGGCCGGATGCCGCGGTAGCGCTCGCCGATCAGCTCGTCCTGCGAGAAGCGCTCGGCCGGCGCATACCATTCGCGGCGCACGCGCTCGTGCAGCCACTCGGCGAACGCCTCCGCGAGTCGGTCGGCGAGTGCCTTGACGATGATCGCCTGATAGTCGTCGTGGCGGGCCGCGTGCTCGGCGGCGAGCTCGTCGGCGCCGTGGACGGCGACCGCGAACCCGCCGACGTGGTCGCCGGCCGGGGCGACGAAGTCGGCGAGCGACCGGTTCGGGCGCCCGTCGCCGTTGACGGCCTGCTGCCGCAGGAAGGAAAACCGCGTGTCCCCGACGGCCACGTCGTCGCCGTCGGCCTGCGCCGGCCAGAAGCCGTACACCCCCCGGGCTTGTAACAGTCTGTTACTTGCGATTCCGTCGAGCAGGCCGCGCGCGTCGTCGTAGAGCTCGCGCGCCGCCGGGTTCTCGAGCAGCGCCGGGAACTTTCCCTTCAGATCCCACGCATGGAAGAAGAACTGCCAGTCGATGTAGTCGACGAGATCGGCTACCTCGACGTCGACCACCTGCGAGCCGACGAACGGCGGCTCCGGCAGGTCGTCGAACGGCAGCCTGGCGCGGTTCGCACGCGCCTCCTCGAGCGGCAGCAGCGGCCGCTTCAGCTTCTCGGCGTGCTGGCGACGCAGCCGCTCCTGCAGCTCGCGGTTCTCGACGTCGAGCGCCGCCCGCCGCGTCGGATCGAGCAGGCTCGAGACGACGTCGACGACCCGGCTCGCATCGAGCACGTGCACGGTCTCCGACGTGTACTCGGGCGCGATCTTCACCGCGGTGTGCTGCCGCGACGTGGTCGCGCCGCCGATCAGCAGCGGCAACTCGAGCCGCGAGCGCTCGAGCTCACGCGCGACGTTCACCATCTGGTCGAGCGAGGGCGTGATCAGGCCGGAGAGGCCGACGACGTCGACCCGCTCGCGCTCCGCCGTCTCGAGGATCGTCGCCGCCGGCACCATCACGCCGAGGTCGATCACCTCGTAGTCGTTGCAGCCGAGCACGACGCCGACGATGTTCTTACCGATGTCGTGCACGTCGCCCTTCACCGTCGCGAGCAGCACCTTCCCCTGCGCGCTGCGGTCCTCTTCGCGTTCGGCCTCCATGAACGGCTGCAGGTAGGCGACGGCGCGCTTCATCACACGCGCCGACTTCACCACCTGCGGCAGGAACATCCGGCCGGACCCGAAGAGATCGCCGACGACGCGCATGCCGTCCATCAGCGGCCCCTCGATCACGTCGAGCGGACGCGCGGCGGTGGCGCGCGCTTCCTCCACGTCCGCCTCGACGTGGTCGACGATCCCGAGCACGAGCGCGTGCTCGAGGCGCTTCTCGACCGGCTGCTCGCGCCACGCGAGATCGAGCTCACGCCGCGTGCCGCCCCCCTTGACCCGCTCCGCGAGCTCGACGAGCCGCTCGGTTGCGTCGGGACGGCGGTTGAGGATCACGTCCTCGACGTGCTCGAGCAGCTCGGGCTCCAGCTCCTCGTACACCGCGAGCTGCCCGGCGTTGACGATGCCCATGTCGAGCCCCGCCCGCACGGCGTGGTAGAGGAACGCCGCGTGCATCGCCTCGCGGATGCGGTCGTTGCCGCGGAACGAGAAGCTCAGGTTCGAGATCCCGCCAGAGGTGCGCGAGCCGGGGCAGCGCTCCTTGATCAGCGGCAGGCTTTCGATGAACGCGCGAGCGTAGTCGTCGTGCTCGGGGATGCCGGTGGCGACGGCGAGCACGTTCGCGTCGAAGACGATGTCCTCCGGCGGGAAGCCGACCTCGTGCACGAGCAGGTCGTACGCGCGGCCGCAGATCGCGACGCGGCGCTCGACCTCGGTCGCCTGCCCGCGCTCGTCGAACGCCATCACGATCACGCCGGCGCCGTAGTCGCGGATCCGGCGCGCCTCGCGCAGGAACTCCTCCTCCCCCTCCTTGAGCGAGATCGAGTTGACGATCCCCTTGCCCTGGAGGCACTGGAGCCCGGCCTCGAGCACCGACCACTTCGAGCTGTCGATCATGATCGGCAGCCGCGCCACCTCGGGCTCGGTCGCGATCACGTTCAGGAAGGTGCGCATCGCCTGCTCGCCCTCGAGCAGGTCGGCGTCCATGTTGACGTCGAGCAGGTTGGCGCCGCCGCGCGCCTGCTCGAGTGCCACGTCGACGGCCGCGCCGAAGTCGTCAGCCTCGACCAGGCGCCGGAAGCGCGCCGAGCCGGTGACGTTCGTCCGCTCGCCGATCATCACGAAGCCGGTGTCGGGGCGGAGCTCGAAGTTCTCGAGGCCGCTGAAGCGCGGGCGGCGTTCCGGCTCCGGGAGCGCGCGCGGCGCGAGGCCGCGCACCGCCTCGACGATCGCGTGCGAGTGCTCGGGCGTCGACCCGCAGCACGAGCCGGCCACGTTGAGCAGCCCCTCCTGCGCGAACTCGCGCAGCAGCGAGGACGTCACGGCGGGCGTCTCGTCGTAGCCGCCGAACGCGTTCGGCAGCCCGGCGTTCGGGTGGCACGAGGTGAGGCACGGCGCGACACGGGCGAGGTCGGCGACGTACGGGCGCATCTCGCGGGCGCCGAGCGAGCAGTTGACGCCGACGATCAGCGGCTCGGCGTGCTCGATCGCCGTCCAGAACGCCTCGATCGTCTGGCCGCTCAGCGTCCGCCCCGAGAGGTCGACGATCGTCGCGCTGATCCACAGCGGGAGCTGCGGCGCCGTCTCCCGCGCCGCCACGATCGCGGCCTTCGCGTTCAGCGTGTCGAAGATCGTCTCGATCAGCAGCAGGTCGACGCCGCCGTGCGCGAGGCCGCGGATCTGCTCCGCGTACGCCTCGACGACCTGATCGAACGTGTGCGTGCGGAAGCCGGGATCGTCGACCCGCGGGCTGAGCGACAGCGTGATGTTCAGCGGGCCGATCGACCCAGCGACGAACCCGCCGTGCGCGTCGGCAGCGGCCCGCGCGAGGCGCGCCCCCGCGACATTCAGGTCGTAGACGGCGTCCTCGAGCCCGTAGTCGGCCTGCCCGATCGACGTCGCCGTGAATGTGTTCGTGGTGGTGATGTCGCAGCCGGCCTCGAAGTACGCGTCGTGCACCGCACGGACGACGTCCGGTCGCGCGAGGTTGAGCACGTCCGGGTCGTTCAGCAGGTCGCGGGAATGCGACGCGAAGCGCTCGCCGCGGAAGTCGGCCTCGGTCAGGCCGCTCGACTGCAGCAGGACACCCCACGCGCCGTCGAGCACGAGGATGCGCTCCTCGGCGATTCTGCGGATGTCGGCTGCGACGGTCCCGGCCATAGCTCTTTAGGCGTTTGATGACCCGGTCGCCAAGCTGCTCTCAAAGCTTTCCGGGATGTTGCGCGGATTCTAGCTCAGGGCTAGCCCGCGAACACCCGCCGCTCGGCGTCCTCGATCACCTCATCCCTCGTCGGCGGCTCGAGCAGCAGCCCGAGGTCCTTCTCGACCTCGGGGATGCCGCTCGCGCGGAAGAGCCCGGCGGCGCGCTCCACGTCGTAGTCGGTGCGCCGGAAGTCGACGCCCGGGCCGAGCAGGGCCCAGCGTGCGCCGCGCCGGCCCTCGTACGGCAGGCCGACGCTGCCCGGCGAGAGCAGGCGGACGTCGCCGACCGCGCGGTCGTAGGAGACGTGGATGTGCGCGGTCACGACGACGCGCTCCGGCACGCCGGCCATGAACTCGGACACGCGCTCGGCCGGCGTGCGCTCGGTGACGCACTCCTCGTCGCTCCGCGGCGACCCGTGGACGAATCGCGTCGGCCCGAGCCCGTCGACCTTCACCGTCACCGCACGGTCGAACCCGTTCACGAACGCGGTGTCGGCTTCGCCGTGCTGCGCGGCGATCCAGGTGCCGCGCGCTCCGACATCGGCGCCGACCATCCGGTCGCCGTTCCCGCGCACGAAGCGTGTCTCGACCGTCATGCCACGGACGAGCGCGAGCGTCTCCTGCGGCAACGGGCCCCAGGTCAGGTCGCCGCAGAAGACGACGAGGTCGACGTCCTCCTGCGCGAGCTCGGCGAGCACCGCCTCGAGCGCGGGCGCGTTCCCGTGGACGTCCGCGAGCGCGGCGACCCGCACCGTCAGACCTACGAGCGGCCGGCGACGGAGAGCTGGTTCTCGGCGTGGCGCAACCGCTGTTCGACCTGCCAGCGGTCGGCCGCCGAGTCGCCGCGGTCGATCGCCTCGAGCTCCTGCTGCGCCGCCTCGAGCTGCTCGCGTGCGCGCGCGTCGTCGATCTGCGACGCCTCGATCGCGTCGTCGACGAGCGCGATCGCACGGTCCCTGAGCACCTGGAAGAAGCCGGGGCCGGTGGCGTACTCCTGCACCTCTCCGCCCGGCAGGTGGATGCGCGTCGAGCCGGCGCGCAGGCTCGCGATCAGCGGCGCATGGCGCGCGAGCACGCCGATCTCGCCGGCGGCGCCGGGCACGATCACCATCTCGGCGTCGCCCTCGTACGCCGGCCCGTCGGGAGTGACGAGCGAGACGGAGAACAGCTTCCGGTCGGCCACGCGCCCCGCCTAGGCAGCAGCGAGCTGCTGCGACCGCTCGACGGCACCCTCGATCGGCCCGACCATGTAGAAGGCCTGCTCGGGGAGGTCGTCGTGGCGGCCTTCGAGGATCTCGTCGAAGCCGCGGATCGTGTCCTCGAGCTTGACGTACTGCCCGGGCGTGCCGGTGAACTGCTCGGCGACGAAGTTCGGCTGCGACAGGAAGCGCTGGATCTTGCGTGCCCGTGAGACCGTGAGCCGGTCCTCGTCCGAGAGCTCCTCGATCCCGAGGATCGCGATGATGTCCTGCAGGTCCTTGTAGCGCTGCAGCACCTCCTGCACACGTGTCGCGATGCGGTAGTGCTCGGCGGAGACGATGCCCGGCTGCAGTGCCCGCGAGGTCGAGTCGAGCGGGTCGACGGCGGGGTAGATCCCCTGCTCGACGATCGCCCGGCTGAGGACGGTCGTCGCGTCCAGGTGCGCGAAGGTGTTCGCCGGTGCCGGATCGGTGAGGTCGTCGGCAGGCACGTAGATCGCCTGCACGGAGGTGACGGCGCCCTTCGTCGTCGACGTGATGCGCTCCTGCAGCTGCCCCATCTCGGTGGCGAGCGTCGGCTGGTAGCCCACGGCGGACGGCATCCGGCCGAGCAGCGCCGACACCTCGGAGCCCGCCTGGACGAAGCGGAAGATGTTGTCGATGAACAGCAGCACGTCCTGGCCCTGGTCGCGGAAGTACTCCGCCATCGTCAGCCCGGACAGCCCGACCCGCAGGCGCGCGCCGGGCGGCTCGTTCATCTGCCCGTAGCAGAGCGCGACCTTGTCGATCACCTCGGACTCGGTCATCTCGAGCAGCAGGTCGTTGCCCTCGCGCGTGCGCTCGCCCACGCCCGAGAACACGGAGACGCCGCCGTGCTCGCGCGCGATGTTGTGGATCAGCTCCTGGATCAGCACCGTCTTGCCGACGCCGGCGCCGCCGAAGAGGCCGATCTTGCCGCCGCGCACGTACGGGGCGATCAGGTCGATCACCTTGATGCCCGTCTCGAAGATCTCCACCTTCGGCGTCAGGTCCTGGAACGCAGGCGGGTCGCGGTGGATCGACCAGCGCGGGTTGTCGGCCGGCGCCGGGTCCTTCTCGTCGACCGGGTCGCCGAGGACGTTCCACACCCGCCCGAGCGTGACGTCGCCGACCGGCACCGAGATCGGGCCGCCGGTGTCCTCGACGTCGGTGCCGCGCGCGATACCGTCGGTCGCGTCCATGGCGACCGCGCGCACGCGATCGTCGCCCAGGTGCTGCTGGACCTCGGCGATCAGGTCGGTGCCGTCCGCACGTGAAATGCGGAGCGCCGAGTAGATGGCGGGCAGCGTGCCGGGGAAGACGGCGTCGACGACGACGCCCTTGATCTCGAGCAGCTTGCCCACGTTCTGATTGCCGTTCTTCGACACGATTCAGAGCTCCTCGGCGGCTTCGGGTGCACGACGGTGGCGCCGATCGGCGCGCAGGAGGCCCGCCAGCGCGTTCGGCAGGCGCAGCCTAGCGGATGCACTGTCGAAACCGCCCGACCGGTCGAGCTCCGCGCGCTTCAACGCCGCCGACACACGGTCGACGTGGTCGAGGCGTCAGACGTACGAGCTGATCGGCCCCGCCATCATGGCCCGCTCATCGTACGCGGGGGAGCTTCGGGAAGCTCAGTCGATCTCGATGACCCGGACGCGCGGCTCTTCGGCGACCCCGGTCGAGAGCTGCTGGCGCCGGATCAGGCGCATCGAGTTGAGATCGGCCTGGGTGCCCGCCGCCGTCGCGCCCGCGAGCCCGGAGCCCTGGTCGCGGCCGGAGTCGAGGCCGCCCGCGGCCAGCGCCGCCATCGCCGCCACCGTCGCGGCGACGAGGCCGACGCGCGCCGCCGACCGGACGCCGCTCTTCCGCGGCGCCGCCGGGACGACGACCGGGCTGGGCCGGAGCACCAGCGGATCGGCGCGGAGGAGCGAGGTCGCGCCGCGGACGTCCGTCGCGTAGGCGCGGCAGCCCGCGCAGGAGCGCAGGTGACGGCGGAGCAGGGCGCCCTCGAACCGCGACAACGCCGAGTCGAGGTCGAGCGAGATCCATTCGCGCGAGCGGCTGCAGGCTTCGTTCGGAGCCATCACCTAGTTAGACGCGTTTCGGGGAACAAGTTAGTGCCGGTTATCGACGGCTACCCCGATCAGGATGAGGAAAAACCCCAGGACGGCGAGCAGCGCCGGGATGTTGAGAGCCTCGACGTGCTCCTTCCGGGTCGACCACCGCACCCCGCCGCCCATCCACCGGCCGAGGCCGACGAACCCGCCCTCGTCGCTCTTCCCGCGCACCGGCGGCTTGCTCGCCACCAGGAACGCGAGCCCGCACAGCCCGGCGCCGAACGCGTAGAAGCCGATCGCGAGCCCCCGCTCGAGGGCATCGCCCGTCACCGCGACGACCAGGAGGCCGAGCAAGGCGGCGCCGGCGGCCGCGATGGCGAAGATGACCGCGAACCGCCGGAGGGCCGCGCGGATCACGGACGCCTACCCTTCGGTGGCTGCCGTGGCGCGAGCCCCGTCGTGCCGCCGCATCTCCTCCACGGTGAGCGGCCAGCGCTCGAGCGGATAGTGGCAACGCGTCAGGTGGTCGTTCCCCGCGTTGCCGCGCGGCACGAGCTGCGGCGGCTCGACGTCGCAGTGCCCCTCGACGAAGCGCGGGCACCGCGGATGGAACCGGCACGCGCTCGGCGGGTTGATCGGGCTGGGCACGTCGCCCTCGAGCACGATGCGCTGCCGCGAACGGCCGACGTCCGGGTCGGCAACCGGCACCGCCGACAGCAGGGCGCCTGTGTACGGGTGCTGCGGCTGGTCGTAGAGGTTGTTCCGGTCGCCGGACTCCACCACCTGCCCGAGGTACATCACGAGCACGCGGTCGGAGATGTAGCGGACGACGTTGAGGTCGTGGGCGATGAAGATGAACGTGAGGTTGAAGTCGCGCTGGAGGTCCTTGAGCAGGTTGAGCACCTGGGCCTGCACCGACACGTCGAGCGCCGAGACCGGCTCGTCGCAGACGATCAGCTTCGGGTTGACGGCGAGCGCGCGCGCGATCCCGATCCGCTGGCGCTGGCCGCCGGAGAACTCGTGCGGGAAGCGGTTGTAGTGCTCGGGGTTGAGCCCGACGACCTCGAGCAGCTCCTGCACCCGCCGCTTGATCTCGGCCGCCGTGCCGAGCTTGTGCAGCTCGAGGGCTTCGGCGACGATGAACCCGACGCGCTTGCGCGGGTTCAAGGACGCGTAGGGGTCCTGGAAGATCATCATCATCTCGCGCCGGTAGGGCCGCATGCCCGCTCGCGAGAGATGGGTGATGTCGCGGCCGCGGAAGAGGACCCGGCCCCCCGTCGGCTCGAGCAGCTTCATCACGCAGCGCGCCATCGTCGACTTGCCGCAACCGGACTCGCCGACGACCCCGAGCGTCTCCCCCTCGTTCACGGTGAAGGTGACGCCGTCGACCGCCTGCACGGCCGCGATCTGCTTCTGGAAGATGATCCCGCGTGTGATCGGGAAGTACTTCTTGAGCCCGTCGACGACGAGGAGCTCGTCACCGTGCAGCGGCTGCCCGTCCGACGTCTCGGTCAACGGCTGCGCCGGCGTGCTCACGAGGCCCCCGCCGCGAAGCTGTGCAGGAGACGCGCCGCCTCACGGTCCTTCGTCTCCTCGTCGAGGTGGCACGCCTGGAGGTGGTTCGGCTCGCCGGTGACCGGGAGCAGCTCCGGCACCTTCGTCCGGCACACGTCCATGACGTAGGCGCAGCGTGGATGGAAGCGGCAGCCGCGCGGCGGGCGGAGGAGCGAGGGCGGCTGGCCCGGGATCTGGGTGAGCCGCTCGAGGTCGGCGTCGAGCCGCGGCAGCGAGCCCATCAGGCCCCAGGTGTACGGATGGTGCGGGTGCTTGAACACGCGGTCGAAGGGAGCCTTCTCGACGACCTCCGCGGCGTACATGACGATCACGTCGTCGGCGATCTCCGCGATCACACCTAGATCGTGCGTGATCATGATGACGGCGCTGTCGTAGTCGGCCTGCAGCTTCTCGATCAGCGCGAGGATCTGCGCCTGCGTGGTCACGTCGAGCGCCGTCGTCGGCTCGTCGGCGATCAGCAGGTCGGGGTCGTTGATCAGCGCCATCGCGATCATCACGCGCTGGCGCATCCCTCCCGAGAACTGGTGCGGGTAGTCGTCGAGGCGCCGCTCGGCGCGCGGGATCCCGACCTGCTTCAGCAGCTCGAGCGCGCGCCTGCGCGCCTGCGCCTTCGAGACGTCGCGGTGCAGGAGCACGGCCTCGACGAGCTGAGCTCCGATCGAGTGGACCGGGTTCAGGCTCGTCATCGGGTCCTGGAACACCATCGCGATGTCGTTACCGCGGATCTGGCGGAGCCGCGTCGAGCTCGCCTTCAGGAGATCCTCGCCGTTGAAGAGCGCCTCGCCCGTCGACGTCGTCCGGCGCTTGGGGTTGAGCCCCATGATCGTCAGGCAGGTCACGCTCTTGCCCGAGCCGGACTCGCCCACGATCCCGAGCGTCTGGCCCTTCTCGATCGAGAAGCTGACGCCGTCGACCGCCTTCACGACACCGTCGCCCGTGGCGAAGTAGGTCTTGAGGTCCTTGACTTCGAGCAGGGGCATCAGGGCCGCAACATATCTCTCTTGGGGCGCCCTAGGACAGGCGGATCCGCGGATCGATCCATGCGTAGAGCAGGTCGACCACGAGGTTCATCACGATGATCGCCGTGGTGGCGAACACGAGGATGCCCAGCACGGTGGGACTGTCGTAGTTGTTGAGGCTCGAGATCGTCTGGGCGCCGAGCCCCGGGAGCGAGTAGACCGTCTCGGTGAACACCGCGCCGCCGAGCGCCAGGCCGACGTCCATGCCGAGCATCGTGACCACCGGCAGCAGCGCGTTGCGGAGGATGTGCGACCGCATCACCCGGGTCTCGGGCGCCCCCTTGGCCCGCGCCGTCCGCACGTAGTCCTCGTTCATCGTCTCCATCACGTTCGCCCGGATCATGCGGACGTAGACCGCGGTGAAGAGGATCGCGAAGGTGATCCACGGCAGGAGCAGGTGGTAGGCCCACTGCACCGGTCCTCCCGGCTGGGCGTACAACGGGTGGAAGAAGTTGGCGTAGCCGGCGATCGGCGTCCAGCCGAGCCTGTAGCCGATCAGGTAGGACGCGATCAGGCCGAGCCACACGGGGTGCGCGGAGATGCCGATCAGCACCCCCGTCATCGATGTTCGGTCGAGCAGCGAGCGCGGTCGCAGGGCGCTCAGGATGCCGACCGGCAACGCGATCAGCATCCACAGGATCATGCCGCCGAAGACGAGCGACGCGGTCACGGGCGCCGCGGCGCCGATGATGCTCGTCACCGGCTGGCGGTTGACGAAGGAGTGACCGAGGTTCGGCTCCTTGAAGTGCGGCCCGCCGGAGAAGCTGACCGGCATCAGCCGGCCGAGGAAGCGGAGGTACTGGATGTAGAGCGGGCGGTCGGTGCCGAGGTAGTGCGCGACCTTGTCGACCTGCACCTGGGTGCAGGCGCGTCCGCAGGCGAACTTCGCCGGGTCCGCGGGGATCAGATAGAAGAGAACGAAGCCGATCATCGTCACGACGAGGAACAGGGCCACGGCCCAAATGCAACGGCGGATGATGTAGCGGATCAAGGCTTCGTCACCTTCGCTTTCGGCTGACTGGGGTTGCCGGTTCGATTGTCGAGTGTGAGCGCCGGATTTTGGGGCCGGCGCTCACACTCGGTTACGTGCGTTTCCCTACGTTCGGGCCTCTGCCTACTTCAGGTAGAGGGTGCCGAGGTCCAGCGAACCCCAGGCGGGCGAGAACTGATAACCGGCGGTGTTCGGACCGATGTAGTCGCGAACGTTGCGGTTGTCGATCGGCGCCCACGGGGCGTAGTTCTTCATCGTGAAGATGTCGAGCGAACCCCACGCCTTCGCGCGAGCCGGACCGGTCAGCTTGTTCGCTGCGTCGATCTTCGAGTTCACGGTCGGCTGGTTGAAGTACGCGACGTTGTTGTTGTTCGAGGCCTGGATCGTGCGGCCGTCGAGCAGGATGTGGAAGAAGTCGTACCCGTCGGCGTAGTCCTGATACCACCCGGCGAACATCGCGTCGAAGGGGGCTCCCTTGACGCCGGCCGCCGTGTAGATCGCGTAGCCGACGAACGACTTCGTCGTCGTCTTGCAGCCCATCTGGTCGAGGTTGTACTTCATGATCCCCGCCTGCGGCGTGCCCACCGGGCCCGTCGCATACCAGAGGTTCACGTTGCCGCAGTTGCCGCCGGCGAGGGCCTTGGCCTTCGCCGCCTGCGCACCTGCGATCGGGTACAGCTTCTGGTCGTAGACGCCACCCGTGAGCGACTTCGGCAGGATCGTCGTGGTGCGCGTTCCGCCGAGCACGCCGCGAACGCGGAGCAGAGCCGGGCGGTCGATCGCGTAGTTGACCGCCTTGCGGACTGCCGCCGACTTGAAGGCGCTGCCCTGGGTGTTGAGAGCGACGTAGTCGGTCTCGGGCGTCGGATGCACGAAGAAGCGGCTCTTGTTGACGCCGTACTTCTTCTGGAGGTCACCGGCCGCCGACGGGTTGGTGAGCCCGGTGGCGTCCGCCGCGAACGTGCCGTTCGAGACCTGCAGGTACGTCTGCTGCGGGTCGGTGTTCATCGTCATGACGATGGTGTCCGACCGATGCGGGCGGTTCCCCTTGTAGTACGGGTTCCGCTTCAGGACGATCTGCTTGCCGACGGTGCGGCTCGCGATGTAGTAGGGGCCCGAGCCCGGCAGGCTGTTGACGCCCTGCGGGTTGACCGGGGTCTTCGACGGCTCGATCGCGCAGAAGAACGGCATCGCGAGCTTGTCGAGGAGGCCGCCGTCGGCAGCCGTCAGCTTGATGGTCAGCTTGTTCCCCGAGGCGGTGACGCCGCTCACCTTGGACGCCTTCTTGTTGACGACGTTGTCGTAGCCGACGACGTCGGTCATGAAGGCGTTGACCGGCGAGTTCATCGAGGGGTTGGCGTCACGGTTGAACGCCGCCACGAAGCTGTTGGCGGTGACCGCAGAGCCATCGTTGAACTTGATGCCGGACTTGATGGTGAAGGTGTACGTCTTGCCGTTGTTCGACACGACCGGGAGGCCGGCGGCAGCATCGGGCGACAGCTCCGAGCTTCCCCCGCCGACGTCCGAGTAGTCGAGCAGCTTCGAGCACGTCTCGTACTCGATCTGCCACGAGAGAACGCCGTACGCCAGCGCCGGGTCGGTGTAGTCGACGTCGGTTGCAGCGGCAGAGACGTTCAGCGTCTTCGAAGCGCTCTTGGCACTGGTGCCACCGGAGGCGGTCACGGCGACCATTGCGGCTAGCGCCGCAACGCCGATCACGCTCAGCGGAACCCGGTACCACAGGCTCTTACGCATCCTGCTCCTTTCGATGGTGGACCGGGCGCACACGAGCCCGGTGTCGTCTCGCCATGCTGAGACGATGCTGGGAGCCGATTGTTAGCCCCGTAACCAGGGCCATTTCAGCGCGCGGCGCGCGGGTCGAAGGCGTCGCGGAGACCGTCCCCGAGCAGGTTGAACGAGAGCGTCGTGATCAGGATCGCAAGGCCCGGCCAGAGCATCAGCCACGGCACCTGGAGATAGAACTGCTGCGCCTGCTCGAGCAGGTTCCCCCAGCTCGGGGTCGGGTCCTGAATACCGATGCCGAGGAACGAGAGCCCCGCCTCGGCGAGCACGTTCTGCCCCACCGAGATCGTCGCCAGGACGATCATCGGGGCGACCAGGTGCGGGAACAGGTGGGAGCGGATGATCTTCGAGTCGCTCGACCCGACCATGCGGGCGGCCTCGACGAACTCCTTCTCGCGGAGCGAGAGCACCTGGGCTCGCGCGATGCGCGCCGGGTAGAACCAGCCGAAGATCGAGAGCACCAGGGTGATCGTGAAGACCCCCTCGGGCAGGAAGCCGAACGTGATCTTGTTGAGCTCGGGGCCGGCGACGGCGGAGAGGGCGATCACGAACAGGATCACCGGGAACGCCATCGTCAGCTCGGTGACGCGGGAGATGATCATGTCGATCCAGCCGCCGAAGTACCCGGCGGCCGCGCCCATGACCACGCCGAGGGTGATCGAGATCGCCGTCGCGAAGATCGCGACCTCGAGCGACGAGCGACCGCCGTAGAGCAGGCGCAGGAACTCGTCCCGGCCCTGCGCGCCGTCGCTGCCGAGCGGGAAGAAGACGGTCGGGAAGTGCCCGGTGGCGCCGACGTAGGGCACGTTCTCGAAGTGCGCCCACGGGCCGTACGGCAGCGCCGAGCTGGTCAGTCCGCCGTCGAAGATCTCGTTGGGGCCGTGGCCGAGGAGCCAAGCGAAGATCGGCGCGGCGACGAAGCACATGAGGATGAGGACGATCACGCTGATCCCGCCGCCGACCGCCGCCTTGTCCTTCTTCAGCGTCCGCCATACCGACTCCCAGTAACCGCGCGCCTTGATCTCATCGTCGAGGATGAGTGGCTCGGCGTCGGCGGCAGGGAGTGCGCTGATACTGGCAGCGCCGCCCATGGCGTCGTGCTCGGTTTGTGCCACGGTGCGCGAACTGTAGCGCAGTCCAGGCGCGGCGTTGATCGAAATCCGCGAAGAAGGAGTTCGGGTTTCTCGTTACCCGGAGAGGGCGTCGGCGCCGGCGACGACCTCGAGGATCTCCTGCGTGATCGCGGCCTGGCGGGCGCGGTTCATCGCGAGCGTGAGGCTGTCGATCAGCTCGCCCGCGGCCTTCGAGGCGTTGCGCATCGCCGTCATCCGCGCGCCCTGTTCGGACGCACCGGACTCGAGCAACGCGCGGTAGAGCTCCGTCTCGACGTACACGGGGAGCAGCCGGGCGAGGATCTCCTGCGGCTCGGGCTCGTAGATGAAGTCGGGGTGCGCGAGCTCCGGTGAGCCCTCCGTGTCGTCCGCGTTGTCGCTCTCTCCGGCAAGCAGGTCCTGCGGGATCGGCAGCACGTCGCGGACGGTGACCCGCTGCACGAGCGGCGAGACGAACGCGTTGTACACGAGCACGACGCGGTCGACGTTCCCCTCGACGTAGGCCTCGGCCAGCGTGTGCGCCATCGCCTGGGCGTCGCTGTACGCCGGCCGCTCGCTGAAGCCGGTCCACGCATGGCCGACCTCGAGGCGGCGGAAGCGCAGCGTCGAAGCCGCCTTCTTCCCCGACGAGAAGTAGACGACCTTCTGCCCGGCCGCTTCGGCCTCGCGCTGCAGCGCGAAGGTGCGCCGCAGCACCTGGGCGTTGAACGCGCCGGCGAGGCCGCGGTCGGCCGTGACCGGGACGAGCGCGACCGTCTCGATCGACTCGCGACGCTCGAGCAGCGGGAGCCGGACCGCGCCCGCCGCCTGCGAGACGCCGGCCATCAGCTCGAGCATGCGGTCGGCGTAGGGCCGCATCGCCTCGATGCGCGACTGTGCACGCCGCAGGCGTGCGGACGCCACCAGCTCCATCGCGCGCGTGAGCTTGCGCGTGTTGGTGATCGAGCGGACGCGCCGCTTCAGGTCCTGGACGGAGGCCAAGGCCTACGCGGCCGCCTCGGCCGGCTGGAACCGCCCCTTCACGCGCTCGATCTCGCCGTTCAGCTGCTCGCCCGCCTCGTCGGAGAGGTCGCCGGACTCGCGGATCCCCTTGTAGATCTCCGCCTGCGCGCGCAGCGATTCGCGGAGCTCGTCCTGGAAGCGCGGCACGTCGTCGGTGGCGATGTCGTCGAGGTAGCCGTTGACGCCGGCGTAGAGCGCGACCACCTGCTCTTCCATCGGCCACGGCTGGTACTGCGGCTGGTTCAGCGTCGCGACCATCTTCTCGCCGCGGTTCAGCGACTGCTGCGTCGCCTGGTCGAGCTCCGAGCCGAACTGCGCGAAGGCCTCGAGCTCGCGGTACTGCGCCAGGTCGAGGCGCAGGCGGCCCGCGACCTTCTTCATCGCCTTCGTCTGCGCAGACGAGCCGACGCGGGAGACGGAGGTGCCGACGTTCACCGCCGGCCGGACGCCGGAGAAGAAGAGGTCGGACTGAAGGAAGATCTGCCCGTCGGTGATCGAGATCACGTTCGTCGGGATGTAGGCGGAGATGTCGCCCGCCTGCGTCTCGATGATCGGCAGCGCGGTCAGCGACCCGCCGCCGCGCTCGTCGCTCAGCTTGCAGGCGCGCTCGAGGAGCCGCGAGTGGAGGTAGAAGACGTCGCCCGGGAATGCCTCGCGGCCGGGCGGGCGGCGCAGCAGCAGCGAGAGCTGCCGGTACGCGTCGGCCTGCTTCGTCAGGTCGTCGTAGATGATCAGCGCGTGCTCGCCCTTGTAGAGGAAGTACTCCGCCATCGCGCAGCCCGCGAACGGCGCGATCCACTTGATCGGCGCAGCCTCCGCGGCGGATGCGTTGACGACCGTCGTGTACTCCATCGCTCCCGCATCGCGTAGCCGCTCGACCACCTGCGCGACGGTCGAGGCCTTCTGGCCGATCGCGACGTAGATGCACTTCACGTCCTGGTCGTGCTGGTTGAGGATCGTGTCGATCGCGATCGCCGTCTTCCCGGTGGAGCGGTCGCCGATGATCAGCTCGCGCTGGCCGCGGCCGACGTTGGTCATCGAGTCGATCGCCTTGATGCCGGTTTGGAGCGGCTCCTTCACCGGCTGGCGGGCGACGACGCCCGGCGCCTTGAACTCGAGCTGACGGCGCTCCGACGTCTCGATCGGCCCACGTCCGTCGAGCGGGTTGCCCAGCGGGTCGACGACGCGGCCGAGCAGCGCCTCA
>DATBIC010000085.1:0-11935 GCA_036557145.1 Gaiellaceae bacterium | reverse complement strand
GCTAACGGATTCGTCACGTTGCCCGGGTACGCTACTAGCCGCGATGGCTGCGGACGAGCACGCCTGGGACGAGCGCGCCCTGCAGGCGCTGGCCCCCGAGTTCGGGGAGAGGTACGCCGGGCGGACGTGCCTCGTCACGGGCGCCGACGGCTTCATGGGCAGCCACCTCACCGAGGCGCTCGTCCATCTCGGCGCACATGTGGTCGCGTTCGTGCGGGCCACCTCCTCGGGGGCGCTCAACAACATCGGGCAGCTACGGCGCGACCTCACCGTCGTGTTCGCAGACCTCACCGACAAGACGTCGGTCGACTACTGCGTCCGCGACCACCTCGTGGCCGCCGACGACCGGCCGTACGTCTTCCATCTCGGAGCGCAGGCGCACGTCGGCGAGTCGTGGCATCGGCCCTACGAGACCGTGATGGCGAACACCGTCGGCACGCTCAACCTGCTCCAGTCGATCGTCGACCACGATGTCACGCTCGAGAAGTTCGACACGGCGGGCACGTCGGAGGAGTACGGCAACGTCCGCGAGTCGGTCGCGCACCATCACGACTTCGACGAGCTCGGCGGCCTGATCCTCCACGAGCGGTCGCCGATCAACCCGAAGTCGATCTACGCCACCGCAAAGGTGGCCGCCGACTTCCTGACCATGAACTATCACGACGCCTACGGGATCCCCGGCGTGGTCACGCGCATGTTCAACAACTACGGCCCGCGGCAGAACCCGCGCTACGTCACCGGCACGATCATCACGCAGGCGCTCACGCGTCCGGAGATCGAGCTCGGCGCGCTCGAGCCGCTGCGCGACTTCTGCTTCTGCACCGACGGGGTGCGCGGCCACCTCACCGTCGCCGCGCAGGGCGTCCCGGGCGACGTCTACGTCTACGGACAGGGCGAGAACATCGCGATGCGCGACTGGTGCGACCTGATCCTCCGCGTCGGACGCGAGCACGGCTTCTGGGGCGACGACCGCGAGGTCGTCGTCGACGAGCGCCGCCTGCGCCCCGGCGCGACCGACGTGATGGCATTGCGCGTCGGCTACGAGAAGCTGAGCCGCGAGACCGGCTGGCAGCCGAAGGTGTCGTGGGAGGAGGGCGTCCTGCGGACGATCCGCTGGTACGCGGACAACCGCGACCGCTGGCTCGGGCGTGTGGACTGGGCGGCGAGTGCCTCCGTGCCGGCCCCGTGAACGCCGTCATCGAGGACCGCGTGCAGCGGCGGGACGGGATCGCGTTCGCGACCACGATCGAGGAGTCGTCGTATCGCGCGCGCTGGGAGAACGAGGCGGTCGAGAACCACGTGCGGTCGGCGATCGCAAACGCACCCGACGAGGCGCCGAGCGACGGGCTGCTGACCGCGAAGATCGGGCCGCTGTGGGGCCGGTTTCCGGAAGGCCGCCACGTCCCGCGCGTGCTCGATGTGGGCGCCGGCTACGGGCGAATCGACCTCTACCTCGCGCGGGAGCGAACGATGACCTGCGACGCCCTCTACGCGGTCGACATCTCCGCGACGATGCTGACCCGGATGCTCGAGTACCGCGGGCGCTTCGGGGTGTTCGACGGCGCCGAGGTGAACGCGATCTGCGCATCGGCCGACGAGCTTCCGCTCGAGGATTCCTCGATCGATCTCGCGATCTCGAGCGCGGTGTTCCTGCACATGGGCAAGTCGTTCGTCCGGCGCGCAGTCGGCGAGGTCGCGCGCGTTCTCCGGCCCGGCGGCGCATTCGTGTTCGACGGCAGCTTCCCGAACGCGATCAATCCGTCGAACTGGCCGCCGCGCCTGAAGCCGCGCAGGCTCCGTAACCCGAACGCTCTCAAGTACTGGCGTCGCCGCGAGGTCGAACAGCTGCTCGACGAGAGCGGGCTCGCCGCGCGCGCCGGCGGGTACGTCCTCGAGGCGACGAGCTACGCCGTCCTGCCGAAGACGATCGGGCCGGTCTCGATTCCGCTCGCACGTCGCGCGAATCGCGCGATCGGAGAGCCGGCGCGGCTGACCGACCTGCTCACCGTCTCCTTCAGCGCGTACAGCCCGGGAGCGATCGAAGCGTGAGGACGCTCGTCACCGGCGGGTCCGGCTTCCTCGGTTCGCACCTCGTGGAGCTGCTGCAGGAGCGCGGCCACGACGTGAGCGCTCCCCGGAGCGCCGACTACGACCTTACGAACGCCGACGACGCGGGGCAGCTGTTCGCCGACGTCCACCCGGAGATCGTCTTCCACCTCGCCGCGCTCGCAGGAGGGATCAACGCGAATCGAATCGCGCCCGGGCGATTCTGGTACGCGAACCTGCTCATGGGTGCCTTCGTCCTCGAGCAGAGCCGTATCCACCGCGTCGACAAGCTCGTGATGCTCGGGACGATCTGCGAGTACCCGAAGTTCGCGCCCGTGCCGTTTTCCGAGGACGACCTCTGGAACGGGTTCCCCGAGGAGACGAACGCGCCCTACGGGATCGCGAAGAAGGCGCATCTCGTCGGCGGCCAGGCGTACCGCGACCAGTACGGCCTCGACGTGATTCACCTCCTCCCCGTGAATCTCTACGGCCCGCGCGACAACTTCGACCTCGAGACGTCGCACGTGATCCCGGCGCTGATCCGCAAGATGGCCGCAGGCGAGCAGCGGGTCACGCTGTGGGGCGACGGCACCCCGACCCGCGAGTTCCTCTACGTCGAGGACGCCGCGCGCGGCATCGCCCTCGCGGGTGAGCAGTACGACGGGCGCGATCCGGTCAACCTCGGGTCGGGCGACGAGATCTCGATCGGCGACCTCGCCGAGCTCGTCGCGGAGCTGACCGGCTTCGAAGGCGAGATCGAGTGGGACGAGACGAAGCCGAACGGCCAGCCGCGACGGCAGCTCGACGTCACGCGCGCCCGCGAGCTGTTCGGCTTCGAGGCGGCCACGCCGTTGCGCGAGGGCCTCGAGCGCACGATCGAGTGGTACCGGGCGAACACGCAAGCAGCGGTCTAGTTTGAGCCGCCTTCGGCTCACGACGCCGCTCCCCGTCCTCGCGGTGCTCGCGGCGGCGGCGTTGGCGGCGGTCGCGGTGCTCGCCGTCAGGCGCCCGCACGGCGGCACCACAGCGGTGGTGGTCGCGCTCGTGCTGGCGCCCGTCGCGATCTGGTCGGTCCTCGCGATCTCGGAGCGGCTCGCCGGGCGGCGGTTCGCCGTCGCGGCGGGGATCGTCTACGTCGTCCTTCCCTTCGCGGCGCGGCTCTTCTTCTACGGCCCGTTCGTCTCCGTCTACGACCGGGTCGTCGCACCGGCCCTGGTGGGCCTGCGCGCACCGGCGTGGTTCGCGCTCGGCGTCGCACTCGCGCTGACGGTCGCACTCGCGCCCACGATGGTGACGGGCACGGCCGGCGCGATCGCGCTGCTCGTCGCGCTGATCGCCTGGGTCGATACCGACTGGACAACGCTCTACGACAACTTCCACGAGTCGGCGTGGAGCCCGACGCTGCTCTCGCTGCTGCCGTTCGCCTGCACGCTCGCCGTCCTCCTCCGCAAGCCGTGGCTCGGCGCGGCGATCGGCGGCTGGGCCTGGTTCTTCATCCTGCACGGCGTGCAGCGGCCGTACACAACGGGTGCGTTCTGGCTCTCGCTCGGGGCGGCGACGCCGGCCGCCGCCGTCCTGCTCACCTCGCTGGCGCTGCTGGTTCCGCGGCTCGGGGCGCTGAAGGAGCCTGCGGCTCCGCCGGGCTCTCCGAGCGAAGCTCGTTGACCTCGAGCTCGAGCAGCGCAACCCGCTGTGCGAGGATCACGTTCTCGTCGGTGACCTTCGACAGCACGGTCGAGTAGTGCAGCAGCACCGCGAGCACGAAGAGCAGCGAGACGGCGAACAGCACGGCGGGCGGGTACGTCTCGACGCCCAGCCAGCCCGCGATCGTGTTCAGCCCACCGCGCCAGGCCGACAGAACGACGAGGACGACACCGGTCAGCACCCACAGGAGCGCGTAACGCTCCCGCAACCGGCGCGAGCGGATCAGCTCGAGGACGACCGCGAGCAGGATCAGCGACGCGATCGTCGCGGCGATCGAGACCTTGAGCGGCGTCTGGCCGGCGAGGATCACGCGTCCTCGAGCGGCGTCGCCCGCCGCCGGAACATGGCGACGCTCACCGCGAGCAGCACCTTGGCCATGTAATAGACGGAACGAAGCGCCGTGATCGACGAGCTTCCGTGGGCGCGCTCGCGCATCGTCACCGGCGCCTCGGCGAGCCGCAGCCGGTGCTTGTGCAGCATCACCGCCGCCTCGACCTCCGGGTAGTCGTGCGGATAGTCCTCCGCGAACAGGGCGATCGCCCGGCGGTTCAGCACCTGGAACCCGCTCGTCGTGTCGGTGACGCGCTGCCGTGTGAACAGCGAAACGGTCCCGGCGAGGATGCGGATGCCGAGGCGGCGGGTTCCCGAGGAGCGGTAGCCGCCGGAGCCGGCGAAACGGGAGCCGACGCAGATGTCGGCCTCGTCCTGCAGCACGACCGGGATGAGCGCCGCGAGCTGGCTCGGATCGTGCTGCCCGTCGCCGTCGATCCGCGCAACCAGGTCGTAGCCGTGCGTGAACGCGTAGCGGAAGCCGGTCTGCACCGAGCCGCCGATACCGAGGTTGTACGGGAGGCGGACGACGCGCGCACCGTGCGCGATCGCGTTCTCCGCGGTCCGGTCGTGCGAGCCGTCGTCGATCACGAGCACGTCGAACATCGGGTCGAACGCCGCGATCTCGTCGATCACACCGCCGATCGCGCGCTCTTCGTTGAACGCCGGGACGATCGCGAGCTTCCTCACGCGGCGACTCCGATCCCGATCAGGTCGATCACCTGCTGTGCGCGGTGGCGGTACGTGTGCTCCTCCAGCACGCGCGAGCGTGCGCGGCGCCCCAGCTCCTCCGCCTGTGCCGGGTCCGCGAGTAGCTCACGGTAGACGCTGGTCGCCTCGGCGGCATCGTCGACGACGATCAGCTCCGAGCCCGGCTCGAACCAGCGCTCGACGCCCTCGTACGGATTCGACACGATCGCGGCGCCGCTCGCCGCGAGCTCGAACGGCCGGCACGACGACGACGCGTACACGCTCGCATGCGAGCGCCGGGTGATGCAGAGGTTGACGTGCGCCGCCGAGATCGCGCGCGCGAAGGTGTTGAACGGGATGTCGCCGATCGTGCGCGCACGGCCGACGTCGCCCTGGAAGTCGCGGCCGCCGAGTGCGAAGTCGGCGTCCGGCAACGCCCGCGACGGCTCGCCGACCATCGCGTGCACCCAGTCGCGGCGGAACTTGTCGCCGTAGCCGTAGAAGAAGACGTCGTACTCCTTGTCGACGGGCTGTGGGGCGAAGAAGTCGGCGTCGGCTCCCCAGAAGACGGTCTCGACGCGGCGCGCGCCCAGCTCGAGCAAACGGGGCCCCGCGCCTTCGGAGTTCGAGATCACCAGGTCGTACTCGCCGGGATCGGCGTCGTGGTACCAGTTGAAGCCGGTGTCCATGCCGCCGAACTCGGGGAGGCTCATCGGCGCGTCGCCGTCGTAGAAGACGACCGGCACGCCGAAGCGCTCCCGCAACGCGGTCGGGATCCCGCGCAGGTGCGACATCGGCACCGTGAAGACGATCACCGCGTCCGGCCGCTCGCGCTCCACGAGCGCCTCGAGGTGGCGTCGCCAGCGGGGCGTCACCCACCGCCAGATCAGCTCGCGCGTCATGCGGTCGCCGAGCCCGTCCTCCGGGCTCTCCTCGGCGCGGCGGAGGTAGCGGTCGCCCTTCATCCGCGCGACCGCGTCCCGCAGGCGTGCGAACGACTCCCCCTCGACGTAAGTCGGGTTCGGCGCCGTCCGCCACCAGGGCGACTCGACCGGCCGGCCGCGGTACGGCGTCACGACGACGTCGGCGCCGGCCTCGCACAGCCCCTTCCAGAGCTGCCACCACGCAGGCGTGCAGCCGTAACGGAAATCGAGGTCGACGGCCGAGGCGACGGCGAGGATCTTCGGCGCGCGCACGTGCCGAAAGTGTCGCAGACGGCCGTTACGGCGCCGTAAGGCCCGAAAATCACTGCGGACAGCCCGGGAAGCAGCTACGAACCGGCGCTACGCGACGAGAACCTGCAGCGCGTACGACTCGTCGATGCAGTCGTTCATGCGCACGACTGCGTCAGTATCGGGTGCGAAGGTGAAGACCCTGAAAAGCGTCACGGGCCCGGACCACTCGGGGGCGAGCAGGGTTACCTCCACCGCGATCCGGTCGCCCGCCTCGATCAGCCTGCCGAGCTGAAACCGGCGCCCGTTCCGGTGGACCCGTTCCAGGCGGTCGACGATTGCCGCACGGCTCGCGCAAATCGGCGTCTCGGCGACGTCGGCGCTTTGCGGAACCGCCACCCACTTCGCGTCCGGATCGAGCAGCTCCCGAAACGGGTGGACGTCGCCGCCGTCCAAGGCCGCGAAGGCCCATTGCACACGTTCTTGGCGATTGCCCATCGAGGAGATGATCACCAAGGGAACGAGCGGACGCAACATCCCCCACCGCGCGCCCGGCGCGGCAACCGCCTTGGCCGTCACGGGATGTCACTCGCGGGTGCCACCCGGTAGGCTCGCCGCGGGATGACTGCGCCCCACTCGACCGGCAGCAGCGGGCCTCTCGGCAAGCCGCGCGGCATCGGGTTCGGCATCCTCCTGTTCATCGTCACGATCGGCCTGTACGGCTGGTACTGGGCCTACAAGACGCAGGAGGAGACGAAGCGGCGAACGGGCGACGGCGTCGGCGGCGTGATCGGCCTCGTGATCTGGATCGTGATCAACCCGGTCAGCGCCTTCGTGATCCCGTCCGAGGTCGGCCACATGTACGCGCGCGACGGCAGGCAGCCGCCCGTCACCGGCTGGACGGGGCTCTGGCTGTTCCCGTTCGGCTTCCTCATCGTCCCGGCAATCGTCTGGTTCGTGAAGGTGCAGGGCGCGTTGAACCGCTACTGGGAGGCCGCCCGCACGTCGAGCGCGCCTCAGTAGGCGCCGCGACGGCTCAGGATCGCGCCCGGCGTCCGGAAGAGCACCGAGATGTCGAGCCAGATCGACCAATTCTCGAGGTAGTAGAAGTCGAGGCGCACGAGGTCGTCGAAGGTGAGGTCGGACCGGCCCGCGACCTGCCAGAGCCCCGTGATCCCCGGCAGCACGTTGTAACGGCGGCGGTGCCAGGCCTCGAGCCGCTCGTAGTCGCGCAGCGGCAGCGGCCTCGGGCCGACCAGCGACATCTCGCCGCGCAAGACGTTGACGACGTTCGGCACCTCGTCGAGCGACAGCCGCCTCAGAATGCGGCCGACGCGTGTCACGCGCGGATCTCGCCGGATCTTGAAGAGCGCGCCGCTGGCTTCGTTGGCGCGCTCGAGCAGCTGCTGCTGCCGGTCGGCGCCGACCACCATCGTGCGGAACTTCAGCATCCGGAACTCGCGCTCTCCGAGCCCGACCCGCGGATCGGCGTAGAAGACCGGCCCGCGCGACGTGCACGCCACCGCGAGCGCGATCAGCAGCCACACCGGCGACCCGACGACCACGATCAGCACGGCGACCGAGATGTCGAACACGCGCTTCACGACCCAGTCGGTCCCGGCGAAGATCGGCGACCTGAGGTCGAAGAGGGGAGCGCCGAGACCGGGGACGTACTCGCCGCGCTCGACGAGCAGCTCGGTTGCGCGCGGCGCGACCCTCACCTTGACGCCGCGCCGCTCCGCCGCGTCGACGATCTCGAGCAGCCGTTCGTCGGAGATGCCGGCGTCCGCCACGATCACGTCGTCGAGCTTGGTCTCGCCGAGCAGCTGCTCGACCGACGGACCAGGGTCGGTGTCGGCGACGAACTCGTACTCGATGCCGGCGCGCGACGAGCCGAGGATCTCGCGCAGATGCATTCGCTGCCCCGGGTCGCGGCCGACGACGATCGCACGGCGGCGAACGCCGGCGACCTTGAGAATCGCGCCGGTGAGCGCGCCGTAGCTCGCGCGCAGCAGCGAGATCGTGGTCGAGACGAAGACCGCGCCGACGATGTAGAGGCCGAACGTCGTGACGTGCTGGCCGGTCCCCAGCGCGAACGCGAGCGACAGCGCGGCGACGAGGAAGACACTCGGCACGATCCGGCCGACGCCCTCGCGGACCTCGCGCGGCCCGTAGAGTCCGCCGCGCCAAAAGACGAGCAGGAGCACGAGGATCAGGAAGGGCAGCCAGTCCCACGCCTGGTCCCACAGGAACCCCCACAGGATCGGCTTCGGATCGACGACGGCCGCACGCAGTGCGAGAGCGCCGTAGAGGCCGATGACGAGGCCGACGACGTCGATCGCCGCAAGCACGACGACGCTCGCTGTGCGCCGCCCGGCCGACCTCAGCGACGACGGCGAGAGAAGGTTCGCGCTGCTCGAGCGGGCGTCGGCGGGCGGCGCGGCAGCGGGCTCCGGCCCGATGCCGTCACTCCGGTCCGGTATCGCCACGGGGCGATCGTACCTCGGACGGGCCCGAGATCAGCGGTCGGCGACGACGTGGTAGTTGGGGATCAGCGAGCCCTGGCGCATGTCTCCGAGCGGTGGATACGCGTCGAGCGCGGTGCCGGCGCGATTCAGCGCCCACACCGCGGCGCGCGCCAGGAGCGAGCCGCGAAGGCCGGCATCGACGTAGTTCGCGATCAGCATCGCCAGGCCGGAGCCGCTCCCGGCGGCCGGCTCGATCGACAGCCGCGACCACTCGCCGTTTCGCTCGAACAACAGCCGGAGACCGGTGTGCGTCCAGCGCCAGTGGTCGTTCGGCGACGGGTGGTACCACTGGACGCCGTGGGTCGAGGCGAGCACGCGCCCGCCCGGCGCCGTCACGCGCTGGAGCTCGGCGACTGCGCGTGCCGGGTCGTCGCTGTGCTCGAGCACCTGCGTGCAGAGCACGAGGTCGAAGCTCCCGTCCTCGACCGGCAGCGCCTCGACCGGCCCGAGCAGGTCGGCGTTCGGGTTCTCGACGACGTCCACGCCGACGTACTCGGACGCAATCGGCGCGAAGAACGGGTAGTACGGCTTGACGCCGCAACCGACGTCGAGCACGCGAAGCGGGCCGCGCGGCCGGAGCTCGACGACCTGCTCCTCCAGCCAGCGCACCAGCGCCGCCCGAACGACCCAGGTCGAGGACGAGGGGCGCGGGAACCGGCGGTTTGCACCGGGCCACGCGTCGAGCGACCCGGGCGCGACGACGCTAGGAGGTGAGCTTTTCGAAGGCCGCAAACGACGGCTTCTTCTTGCCCGTGATCGTCATCAGGCCGGACTGCCAGCCACCGAGGTCCGGGTCGTCCTTGAGCATGAACCAGAGCATCATGTCGATGCGCGGGTTCTTGCGCGCGATCGCGAAGGCCTCCTTCAGGTAGCGGGCCTGCTTCGCGTACGAGACCCCGACCAGCTTGTCGGGCGGATTGGTCTGGTAGCCGTACTCGGTGATCCACACGCGCTTGTTGCCGTAGAGCTGCGTGAGCACCTTGATCAGGTCGCCGAGGTTGCCGAGCGTGACCGCGGTTGCAGGCGCGCCCCGTGCACCGACCGGCTTGCTCGTCGGCGTGTCTGACGGGCCCGACGGGTACGGATGGTGCGCCCACGCGTCGAACGTTCTCAGACCCGCCTTCTTCACCGCGCGGAGGAACGCGATCGGCGAGATCGAGGGACGGATGCTGCGCGGATTGTTGTTGCCGCGCGGCGCGGTGTCACCGCACGCCACCCGCTCGCTGCCGATCAGCGTGCTGTGGACGCCGTTGTAGACGGCGTTGCAGATGAGCGCGTAGCTCCGCGCGCTCGCGATCACGTACTTGCCGCCGGCCGTCTTCTTGTACTGCGGCGAGAGGAAGATCGGGTTGTTCGGCTCGTTCCACGCCGCCCATTCCTTCACGGCCGGCAGCACGCTCCCATCAGGACCGGCGAACTTCCCGCTGTAGCGCTTCGCCGCCGCGTAGGCGAAGTTGCGAAGGTCGATCGGGTTCTTCGGCGCGACGTTCTTCGAGATGCGGCCGCTCTCCCACCTGGGCGTCGCGTAGATCGAGAACAACACGCGGATGCCGTACTGCTTCGCGTACTCGACCGTCCGGTCGTAGAGCGCCCAGTCGTACGCCGGGTCGTTCGGGTTCTTGGCGTTGCGCGGTCGCTTCGTGGCGACGCCGTACGGGCCGCCCCAGTAGAGGTTCTCGCGGATCTCCTGGACGTGCAGGGTGCGCAGCAGCGTGTAGGTCTGCGGGATCGGCCCGTAGAGCGTCTGCGCCTCGTCGTAGATGCCGATGCGGAGATAGCGGGAGGCGCCGGCGGGCTGTGCGGTCGCAGCGAGGCCTGCCACCGCCAGCGCCACGGCGGCGACGATCACGACCCGGAGGCGCATCAGACGGTGACCGGCTCCCCGATGGCGTCGAGCCAGCGGCGCAGCCCTTCCTCGAGATCGATCTCCGGCGCCCAGTCCAGCACCTGCTGAGCGCGTGTGATGTCGGGACGGCGCACCTGCGGGTCGTCGATCGGCAGCGCCTCGAAGACGATCGCGCTCGTCGAGCCGGTGACGCGGATCACCGTCTCCGCCAGCTCGAGCATCGTCAGTTCGTACCCGGGATTGCCGAGGTTGACCGGCAGGTGCTCGCTGCTCGAAGCGAGCAGGTAGAGGCCACGGATCAGGTCGTCGACGTAGCAGAGCGAGCGCGTCTGCGAGCCGTCGCCGTAGACCGTCAGCGGCTTCCCGGCGAGCGCCTGGTTGAGGAAGTTCACCGACGCCCGGCCGTCGTTGCGGCGCATCCGCGGGCCGTACGTGTTGAAGATGCGCGCGATGCACGTGTTCACGCCCTGCTGCGTGTGGTAGGTCATCGTCAACGCCTCGGCATACCGCTTCGCCTCGTCGTACACGCCACGGGGGCCGATCGGATTGACGTTCCCCCAGTACGTCTCGGGCTGCGGGTGCTCGAGCGGGTCGCCGTAGACCTCGCTCGTCGACGAGATCAGGAACCGGGCGCGCTTCCATTTCGCGAGGCCGAGCGCATTGTGCGTCCCGTACGACCCGACCTTCAGCGACTTCAACGGCGCGCGCAGGTAGTCGACCGGGCTTGCGAGCGCGGCGAGGTGGAAGACGAAATCGACCTCGCCTTCGACGTGGATCGGATCGACCACGTCGTGGTACAGGAACGTGAATTGATCGCCGCGCAGGTGGTCGATGTTCTCGAGCGTGCCGGAGTCGAGATTGTCGATGCAGACAACGCGGTGGCCGTCGGCGACGAGGAAGTCGCAGAGGTGGGAGCCGAGGAACCCGGCGCCCCCCGTGACCACGGAAGTCGGCATCGGTTCACTGTACTTCGCCTACCGGAACCCGTCGGTTTCTCTTACGGACCCTTTGCATACGCCCGACCGGCGCACCGGCCCCGCGAGGTTCGGTACGGTGGACGGTGGACGTGCCCTCGTCCCACCCGGGGCGCTGAACGTGCGGCGTCTCGGGTCCCCCAGGAGGCCTCGCCCGAGCCGCATGGGCGAGGCCTCCCCCCTTTCCGCTCAGCGCAGGTCCTTGTTCGACTCCATGTCGAACCACATCGCGAACAGGGTGAACTGGCTGCCGGAGATCAGGAGGAGTGCCACGAGCACGATCGTCGCGGCCGGGATCCCGTGGCCGGTGATGCGGAGCACCGTTTCGGCGATCCCGAGCCCGAGCCCGACGATCGTCATCCCGAAGCCGAGAAAGTAGAAGAACACGAGCGGATGGAAGTCCCGGATCACGTACTTCTCGCGCATCCGCCAGAAGAACCCCTTCCACAGCAGCCACGAGATCCGCGGGACGACGCGCCTGATCTTGATCCCGGACCGCTCGCCGACGCCGTAGATCGGCCGCGACGGGAAGTCGCGCACGCGTGCGTTCCAGACGTTGAGATGCACGAGCATGTCGTTCGGGAAGCCGTATGACGCGTAGATGCGGTCGAGGTCGAGCAGCGCGAGCATCCGCAGCGACAGCAC
>DATBIC010000084.1:0-1530 GCA_036557145.1 Gaiellaceae bacterium | reverse complement strand
GTGAAGACTTCCTCCAGCCTGGCGAATTCCGGCCGCTCGGCGAGGCCCTCGATCGTCGTCACCTGTTTCCCGTGGGCGTCGGCGGCCAGGTAGCAGCACGAGCTGACCGGCAACCCGTCGACGAGAACGGTGCAGGCGCCGCAGACCTGGACATCGCAGGACCGCTTGGCGCCGGTCAGCCCGAGCGAGTCGCGCAAGAGGTCGAGGAGCAGCACCTGCGGCTCGAGGTCGCGGACGACCTCGACGCCGTTGACGCTAAGCGCGACGTCCACCAGGCCCTCCGGCCTCGCGGCCGACCTGACGTTGCCACGCCGCCCAGTATTCCTCGACGAACTCGTCGCGATACTTCACCGGCAGGAGCACCTTGGCGGCCTCCCGGGCGATCGGCCGCAGCTCGCCGAGCATCGACGCGATCGACTGCAGCCTCGCCGACCGTTCGAGCGTGATCGCGGTGAGCACCGCCCACGGGACGTCCTTTCCGACGGCGAGCACGCCGTGGTTCTCCATCAGCACCGCGCGCCGCGTGCCGAGCGCCGCGGCGACCCGGGCGCCCTGATCGTCGTCGACGATCAGGTCGGGCTCTTCGAACCGGCCGACTCCGTCGGCAAAGAGGATCCCGTCGTGCGTGAGCAGTGCAAGGTCCGCGGACGTCGCGCCGAGGGCGGTCGCGTGCGGCGGGTGTCCGTGCACGACGGCGCCGACGTCCTCGCGCGCTCGATAGACCCCGGTGTGCAGCACGGTCTCGAGGTGCAGCACGGCATCGGTGTCCTCGAGCGCGACCACGTCCTCGGTCTCGACCTCGTCGAGGGCGACGCCCTTTCGCTTGATCCAGATCTCGCCGTCGGCGCCGCGGCCGCTGACATGTCCGAGCGTCAGGTCGGCGTACCCTTCGGCCGCGAGAATCCGGCAGGCCCAGGCGACCTGCTCCCGCAGGCTCTGGGCGACGGCGACCATCAGCGCCGCTCCGTGGGCGGGTAATCGGGATGTGGGAACCCGAAGACCATGACCACGTCCTCGTCGCCGGTGTTCGCAACTGCGTGCCAGACGCCGGCCGGGATGTGCACCGCATCACCCTGGGCGAAGGGGACAGCGCCGTCGTCGAGCCGCAGCTCGCCCGAGCCCGACACCACGTACGCCACCTCCTCGGTCTCGTGCTTCACCGGCGCGAGCACGGTGCCCGGGGTGAAGACCGAATACCCGAGTGACGAGGCGTTGCCGCCGACGCGGGCATCGGTGACGAGCATTCTGCTCCAGCTGCCCTGCGGCAGCTCGATCGGCTCGACCTCGGCGAGTCGAACCGTCGTTACAGCGCCCACTCTCCGTCCTTCAGGATGTAGGTGCCGTCGTCGACGATCTGCAGCGTCGCGTTCAGGAAGACGCCGTCGAGGTGCAGCGTGCAGTGGTTCTGCCCGCCCGGGTAGGCGTTGTGGTTGTCACCCAGTGCGAGGTGGACGGTGCCGATGCGGCCTTTCTCGGACGGCGTGCCGAACGGAGCCTTCTCGCTCGTGCCGAACGCGAACTCGCCGATGA
>DATBIC010000083.1:0-9132 GCA_036557145.1 Gaiellaceae bacterium | reverse complement strand
CCGGCCGGCCGGCACGGGCGCTACCGCTACCTCGGCTACGACGGCGCGTACGGGCTGCACGGCACGGCCGCGAGCAGCGCGTACCTGCAGCGGACGCGCTACTGGTCGGACGTCTTCCGGAGCACGTCGCCCGAGCACCCGAAGAAGAGAGCCGCGTAGAGGTCGCTCTCGGCGACGCCGCGCAACTGCTCGTGGCCGAGATCGACGCGCGCGTCCGGCCACGCCTCGAGCCCGAGCGCGGCGGCGCCGTTCGCCGTCCCGATCCGCCGCAGCTCGTCGACGGCCAGAACCCCTCGCCTGCCCGTTTGCCGGCGGCCGATCCCCTCGAGCTCGCGCAGCTCCTCGAGCGGGTCGATGCGGACGTTCGAGTCCGAGCCGATGCACAGCTCGATCTGCCGGTGCGCGACGCGGAGCACGGGCAGGAAGCCGTCCCCGAGGTTGGCCTCGGTCGTCGGGCACACGCAGATGCGTGCGCGGGCCTCGGCGACCAGATCGAGCTCGGCGCCGTCGGCATGCGTCGCGTGCACGATCGTCGTGTGCTCGCCGAGACAGCCCTCGCGTGCGAGCAGCGCGATCGGCCGCAGCCCGTGCTCGGCGAGGCACTCCTCGATCTCGCGGGGCTGCTCGTCGGCATGAACGTGCAGCGGCAGCTCGTGCGCGGCGGCGTACGCTCCGAGCTCGCGCAAGGCATCACCCGGGCAGGCGCGGACGGAGTGGGGGGCGACCGCAACGGCGATGCCGTCGCCGCGCAGCTGCTCGAGCTGACGGAGGTACTCCGCGACCGAGCCCTGACGAAAGCGCGGAGCGCCGCCGCGGAGGTAGCAGGCGTAGACGCAGACGAACGCGATGCCGGCCTCAGCCGCCGCGGCTGCCGCCCCCCGCGCCTCGTCGAGCCCGAGGTAGTGGAACTCACCGACCGCCGTGAAACCGTTCGACCGTAGCTCGCGGTAGACCTCGGCATACTCGAGCTCGATCTGCGCAACCGTCAGCCCCTCGGCGAGGGCGACCATGCCGCCTCGCCAGGCCCAGAAGTCGGCGCCCGCGTCGCGGCCGCGCAGGGCGCGCTGAAAGGCATGGCAGTGCGCGTCCACGAAGCCGGGGATGGCGAGCGGGGGCACCGCCGTATCCTGTCAGCGTGAGCCGCAGCCAGCTTCCGAACGCCCTGACGATCGGGCGCCTGCTGCTGATCCCCGTCTTCGTGGTGCTGATCACGACCTCCGACGGCGGGCACTCGTGGCCGGCGGCAATAGTTTTCGGTGTTGCGGGTATCACCGACCAGGTGGACGGGTTCCTCGCGCGCCGGTGGCACGTCGAGTCGGCGTTCGGCAAGATCGCCGACCCGCTCGCCGACCGGCTGATGATCGACACCGCCGTGATCCTCCTGCTCTACGCGGACCGGCTGCCGTGGGCGGCGCTCCTGATCCCGCTCCGCGACCTCGTCGTGCTCGTCGGGACGCCGCTCGTCCTCGGGCGCGGATACGAGTTCCAGGTGAACCTGCTCGGCAAGGTGGCGACGTGGCTGCTCTTCGCCTCGCTCGCGCTGGTGATGGCGACGCCGGCCGGGACCGACTGGCCGCTCTGGATCTTCTGGACCGGCCTCGTGCTCGCGTTCGTCTCGCTGGGCGACTACATGCTCAAGGCGCGGCGGGAGGTGCGGTTCTCGTGAAGGCGGTGGTGATGGCAGGCGGCGAGGGGACGCGGCTCCGCCCGCTCACCTCGATCCAGCCGAAGCCGATGGTGCCGATCGTCGGCAAGCCGTGCATGGAGCACATCCTCGAGCTGCTCGCCGCGCACGGCTTCGAAGAGGTCGTGGTCACGGTCGCGTTCCTGCCGCAAGCGATCCGCTCGTACTTCGGCGACGGCTCCGGGCTGGGGCTCTCGCTCGAGTACTCGGTCGAGCCGAGCCCGCTGGGGACCGCCGGGTCGGTGCGCCACGCGGCGGCGCGGCTCGACGACACCTTCCTCGTCATCTCCGGCGACGCGCTCTCCGACATCGACCTGCAGAAGATCGTCGACTTCCACCGCGAGCGCGGCGCCGCCTGCACGATCGGTCTGAAGGCGGTCGAGAACCCGCTCGAGTTCGGGATCGTCGTCACCGGTGAGGACGGCCGCGTCGAGCGCTTCCTCGAGAAGCCGACGTGGGGGCAGGTCTTCTCCGACACGATCAACACCGGCATTTACGTGCTCGAGCCCGAGGTGCTCGAGCACGTTCCGACCGACCGCCCGTTCGACTTCTCGAAGGAGCTCTTCCCGCTCCTGCTCGAGCTCGGCCATCCGATCTACGGGTACGTCTGCGACGGCTACTGGCAGGACATCGGGAACCTCGACCAGTACCGCCAGGCGAACTTCGACGCGCTCGACCAGACCGTGAAGCTGCGCATCGACGGGCTCAAGCTCCCGGGCGAGATCTGGCTCGGCGACGGCGTCGAGCTCGACGACGTCGAGGGGGTGGAGGGACCGGCGTTCATCGGGAACTACTGCACGATCTCGCCGCACGCCACCGTCGGGCCCTACACGGTGCTCGGGCCCGGGTCGACGCTGCGCGAGCGCAGCCGCGTCTCGCACAGCGTGATCGACGCCAGCGCGTACATCGGCCGCAGCGCGGTCGTCGAAGGCGCCGTGCTCGGCCGGGGCTGCGACGTGCGGGCGCACGCGCACGTGCACGAGGACGTCGCGATCGGCGACCGCGTCACGCTCGGCGACCAGTCGGTGGTCCACGCGGGTGTGCGCATCTACCCCGACAAGGAGGTCGAGTACGGCGCGCAGATTCACGAGAGCCTGATCTGGGAGTCGCGCGGCACGGCGCGTCTCTTCGGCAAGAACGGCGTCGTCGGCCTCGTGAACGTCGACCTGACGCCGGAGGTCGCGCTCCGCTTCGGCGCCGCGCTCGGCACGGCGTTGAAGCGCGGGTCGCGCGTGGTCGCGAGCCGCGAGAGCGCGCCGGCGTACCGGATGATCAAGCGCGCGATCATCTCCGGGCTCAACTCGACCGGCGTCCAGGTCGCCGACCTGCGGACGCTGCCCGCGCCGGTCGGCCTGCATCTGCTGAAGACGCAGGGCTACGACGCCGCGTTCCACGTCGGCGCCGCGTCGCACGACCCGGAGGCGGTGCAGATCAGGCTCTTCGAGCGGCCGGGCGTCGCGCTGTCGGCCGGCCTGCAGCAGGAGATCGAGAAGCACTACACGCGCCAGGAGCTCCGGCGCGCGTCGTTCGCCGACGTCGGTGCGATCTCGTACCCGGCGCGTGCGCGCGAGGGATACGCGACCGACCTGCTCGCGCACCTCGACGTCGAGGCGATTCGCGAGCGCGGCTTCCGCATCGTCGTCGACTACGGCTACTCGGCGGCGAGCTACGTGCTGCCCCTGCTGCTCGGCCGGCTCGGCGTCGAGGCGGTCACGACCCACCCGTTCCAGTCCGACGCCGCCACCGGGCCCGCAAAGCCGAGCGAGGCGATCGCGCACGCGCGCCGGCTCGTGCGCGCGGTCGACGCGAATTTCGGCGTCGTCTCCGACCGCTCGGCCGAGCGGATCTTCCTGATCGACGAGCACGGGCGCGAGCTGCCGGCGCAGATGGCGCTGCTCTTGTTCCTGCGCCTGCTCCGGGCGAACGGCCATCGCGGCAAGGTGGCCGTGCCGGTGATCGCGACGAGCCGCGTCGAGGAGCTCGCCGGGACGAGCCTCGAGGTCGTCCGGGCGCCTGCGTCGCTGCAGGAGCTCGCGCGGGCGGCAGCCGACGACGGCGTGATCTTCGCCGGGGCGGTCGGCGGCGGCTACGTCTTCCCGGACTTCCTGCCGGCGTACGACGCGATCGCGTCGCTCTGCAAGCTGCTCGAGCTGCTCGCGCAGCGGCGCGCGCGACCGCTGTCCGAGTACACGGCCGGGCTGCCGCGCTCGACGCTCGTGCACGAGCAGGTGCCGTGCCCGTGGGGGCTCAAGGGCACGGTGATGCGCGTGCTGAACGAGCGGTTCGCCGATCACGACGTCGACGTGCTCGACGGCATCAAGGTCTGGTTCGACGACCGCGGCTGGGCGCAGGTGCTCCCCGACCCCGACGAGCCGCTCGTCCACGTCTACGCCGAAGGGGAGACGAGCGACGTCTCCCGCGAGCTCGAGAGCGAGCTCGAGGCGATCGTGACCGGCGTGCTCGAGCAGGAGGAGATCGCCGCTCGAGGCTGAACCCTCAAGATGAGGTTGACGGTTCCGGTGCCGTCTGCTGGAATCACCGATCTCATCCCGCAACCGAAAGGCGGCAATGGAACCCCTCCCCGAGCTCGGATCGCTCTCCGACGAAGGCCTCAAGGAGCTCATCGACGACCTGGAGCAGCAGGAGCGGGACGTCAGCTACGAGCGCCGCCTGCTGCACGGCAAGATCGACATCCTGCGCGCCGAGCTCGTGGCGCGGCTACAGCGAAGCGGCGGCCGCAGCGTGCTCGACCAGGTCGACGTCGACCGGCTCACCGAGATCCTCACGGGGAAGGCCTCGCCGCCATCGTGAGCGTCGGCTCGACGGAGCTCACCGGAAGCGGAGGTGCCGGCTCCGCCGGTGCCGGAGCGGGGCAGTGAGCGTCGTCTACTGCCAGGAGTGCGGGTTCCAGAACCCGGAGGCGGCGAACTACTGCGCGCGCTGCGGCGCCCTGTTGGAGAAGGGAGAGGCGCAGGTCGAGACGACGCAGTCGCTGTCGCCGGACGAGGTCGGCGACCTCGAGCACGAGCCCGTCGTCGGCCTCGAGGGCCCGGCGCTGGTCGTCCGGCAGGGCGGCGGCAGGGCGGGGGAGAGCTTTCGCCCGGCCGGCGAGCGCACGCGCATCGGCCGCTCGCCCGAGTGCGAGATCTTCCTGGACGACGTCACCGTCTCGCGCAACCACGCGGTGCTGATCGCGCGGCCGGACGGCTACACGGTCGAGGACCAGGGCTCGCTGAACGGCACGTTCGTGAACCGGCGTCGCATCGACAGCGCGGTGCTCTCGAGCGGCGACGAGCTGCAGATCGGCAAGTACCGCATGACCTTCATTGGATGAGCGCCGCTCCGACACCCGAGCGCCGGCAGCGTCCGTTGCGCATCGGCGAGGTCGTGCGCCGGCTGAGCGACGAGTTCCCGGACATCTCGATCTCGAAGATCCGCTACCTCGAGGACGAGGGCCTCGTCACGCCGCGGCGCACGCAGGGCGGCTACCGGCTGTTCAGCGAGGACGATCTCGAGCGCCTCCAGACCGTGCTGCGCCTGCAGCGCGACGAGTTCCTGCCGCTGCGCGTGATCCGCGAGGAGCTCGACGCGCCGGGGCCGAAGGAGCGTAAGCGGCGCAAGCCGAGCGCGCTCGGGAGCGCCGTCGCAACGATCACGTTCGACCAGCTGTGCGAGCGCGCGCAGATCACCGCCGAGCTCGGCAAGGAGCTCGACGAGTTCGGGCTGCTGCAGCCGCGCGGGTCGGGCGGCGCGAAGCGCTACCCGGAGGACGACGTCGACGTCGCCGCGACGTGCGCGCGGCTGCAGCGCTTCGGCGTTTCGCCTCGGCATCTGCGGACGTTCCGCACGGCGGCCGGTCGTCAGCTCGCGCTGCTCGACCAGCTCGTGACGCCGGCCCTCCGCGCACGCAGCCTCGAACGCCGGCAGCAGGGCCTGCGCGAACTCCAGCAGCTCGGCGAGCTCGTCAGCGAGCTGTCCTCGCAGCTCTTCTGGCGCGACCTGCGAGACTTGGCGCAGTGAGCGACCTGCGGGCGAAGGTGCGCGAGGTGCCCGACTTCCCGACGCCCGGGGTGGGCTTCAAGGACGTCACGCCGCTGCTCGCCGATCCGGCGTCGCTGCGCGAGACGGTCTCGCTGCTCTCCGACTGGGTGAAGGCGAAGAAGCCGGACCTCGTGCTCGGCGCGGAGGCGCGGGGCTTCTGGCTCGGCGCGGCGGTCGCGGCCGAGGCAGGCGTCGGCTTCGTTCCCGCGCGCCGTCCGGGCAAGCTCCCGCCGGAGACGGTGAGCGCGCGCTACGTGCTCGAGTACGGCGAGAACTCGCTCGAGCTGCACCCGGACCTGATCCCGCGCGGCTCGAAGATCGTGATCCACGACGACGTGCTCGCGACCGGCGGGACGATCGAGGCGATCACGAACCTCGTCGAGCAGATCGGCGGCGAGGTGCTCGGCGCGTGCTTCATCATCGAGCTGTCGTTCCTGGGCGGCCGTGAGCGCCTTGCCGGCACCGACCTGTTCGCGCTGATCGAATACTAGAACGGGGGATGCGTCCGTCCGGCGCGGGCACTAAGAAGGCGCCATGTACGACGCGCTCACGACGGCGTACACGTTCTCGTGCCCGACGCACGGCGAGACGCGCGTGCGGCTGTCGCGGTTCCGGCGGCTCGAGGAGCTTCCCGGTGCATGTCACCCCGCCGTCTACCGCGTCGACTTCGCCTGCGCCTGCGGCTGCGACCACCCGGCGCTCGTCTCGCACGACGAGCTCGACTGGGCGCCGCTCGGCGTCGCGTCGAGCACGCCGTTCCTCAACCTGATGACGTCACGGGTCGAGCCGCTCGGGAGCGAGCTCGGCGAGCTGGCAGCCGCGCGGATCGGCGCGGGGGAGTGGCCGTGGAGCTTCTACTGCTGGCCCGAGGAGCGTCCGCGCCCGGTTTTCCCGTCGGCGTTCAAGCTGCTCGCGCCGGCCGAGCGGGGCGACGCGGTGGGGCTCGCGGTCCGCTGCCCGGTGTGCGGGAAGGTGTCCGTGAACCTCGTGTCGCGGACGCACGTCGACGTGCCGTTTGCGAACGACCGCGAAGTGGGGGTGGTGGAGCACCTGTTCGCCGCCGACGCCGCAAGCGCGGTCGACGAGTTCCGCGAAGAGCTCTACTCGGGCTCGTTCGACGCGCGCCGGCTGACGCTCTAGCCGCCGCCGAGCGCGACCGTGCCGTCGTCGTGCAGCGTCCAGTGCGGGTTGTGCGCGATCTCCCACGCGTGGCCGTCGGGGTCGACGAACACGCCGGAGTAGCCGCCCCAGAACGTCGCCGCGGGCGGGCGGGTGATCGACGCGCCGGCCGCGCGCGCCTCGTCGAAGATCGCGTCGACCGCCTCGGGCGAGGCGACGTTCTGCGCGAGCACGATCCCGTCGAACCCGCCTGCGTCCTCGACACCGCTGTCCTCCGCGAGCTGCGCCCGGCCCCACAGCGCGACGATCAGCCCGCCCGCCTGGAAGAACGCGATGTCGTCGTCCGGGGTCGCGCGGGTCGTCCAGCCGAGCCGCTCGTAGAAGGCGCGGGCGCGGGGGAGGTCGGCGACGCCGAGCGTGACGAGGCTGATTCGCTGCTCCATACCCGCATTGTTCCAGGGGTTCCCTCCCGCCAGGGATCGTTGCCTGCGCGGGCGGCGCCGATGTCTTCGAGACCGTGGACGGCTGCTGTCCCCACCGCACCAGAGGCGCGTCGCTCCTGCTCGCGCACTGCGGCGCGTTCGCCGGCGAGCGCGAGAGTGCCTACGAGCGCCTCGAGGACGAAGTGGGCGGCGACCTCGCCCGCCTGCTCGTGTTCGCGCTGTCAGGCGATCACGGCCGCCGCGGATCGTCGTCGCCCTGAATCCTGACGAACAGGAAGATCAGGAAGCCGGCGGCGCAGCCGACGATGAACGACATGCCGCTGCCGTACCCGACGGCGGAGCCGCCGATCCAGATGAAGAGCCCGAAGACGAGGGCCCAGAGGAACGACGTGACGCCGCGGTCGAAGGCCGGCAGACGGAAGTGCACGCGCACGATCCTACCGGCACCGGACCAAAAAATTCACCGAGCCGGTGGCGCTTTTGTCCACCTCCCCCGTGAACCTTCGGCTTCCGCCTACGGCCCTCGGGAGCGGCTTCGACCTACTCGCGCTCCGTGCTCGGTGCAAAAGGGAAGCTACAGATCGACTACCCACGAGACAACCCTTTGCGAAATGAAAAAGGCGCATTTTGCGACGCAAAAGCTATCCACATTTCCACAGGTAATTCCGCGGCCTGGGGACAACCCTGTGGATGCGGGCCGGGGGCAGAGGCATCCGCCCGTCCACTTGACAGAACACCGGTTATCGTGCACGGGCGACCGCGGGTTTGACGGGCCCCGATCGGGGCTATTACTCGGCTGTTGACGGCTGAGGGCGACATCCTCGAGCTGAGCGACGAGTTGCGCCGCCTCGTCGAGTCCGCCGAGGAGCGTGGAACGCTGTCGCAGTCCGAGCTGAACGACGCGGTCGAGCCGCTCGCGCTCGATTCCTTCGAGACGGACGCGCTTCAGCGCGAGCTCGAGTCCCGGTCGATCGAGGTCGTGGACGACGTCGCCGCCGAGCCGAGCCCGCCGCCGTTCACCGTGCCGCCGCCCGTGCTCGAGTCGACGACGGACGCCCTCCAGCTCTTCCTGCGCGAAACCGGCCGTCACGCGCTGCTGACTGCGGCGCAGGAGGTCGAGCTTGCCAAGCGGATCGAACGCGGCGACCGGCAGGCGAAGCAGCAGATGATCCAGGCGAACCTCCGCCTGGTCGTGTCGATCGCGAAGCACTACCGCAACCAGGGGCTTCCGTTCCTCGACCTGATCCAGGAAGGGACGCTCGGGCTGATCCGGGCGACCGAGAAGTTCGACTGGCGCCGCGGCTTCAAGTTCTCGACCTACGCCACGTGGTGGATCAGGCAGGCGGTCGCGCGCGCGCTCGCCGACAAGGCGCGCACGATCCGCATGCCCGTTCACATCGTCGAGCGGCTGCAGAAGCTGAACCGGGCGGAGCGGAATCTCTGGTCGACGCTCGGCCGCGAACCGACGCTCGAGGAGGTCGCGGCGGAGGCGAACCTGCCGCTCGCGCAGGCGCTCGAGGTGCGTGCGGCCGCGCGCGCGTCCGCGTCGCTCGATGCGCCCGTCTCGGACGGCGAGGACGCCCTGCTCGGCGACTTCGTCGCCGGCGACGGACCCACGCCGGAGGAGGTCGTCGAGAGCTCGCTCCGTTCTCAGGTCCTCGTCGACGCGCTGCGCGCGCTTCCCGACCGCAGCCGGGCGGTCGTCGTGCTGCGCTACGGCCTCGGCGACGCCGACCCGAAGACGCTCGAGGAGATCGGCCGCCGGCTCGGCCTGACCCGCGAGCGCGTGCGGCAGATCGAGGTCGAGGCGCTGAAGCGCCTCGCGACGCTGCACGAGATGGAAGC
>DATBIC010000082.1:0-9439 GCA_036557145.1 Gaiellaceae bacterium | reverse complement strand
GCCTGGTCCTCGAGCGCGTCCCAGAGGCGCAGCCGCGAGAGCCGGCCCTGCGAGACGAGGATCTCGCCCAGCTTGCGGCCGCTGAGCTTCTGCTCCTCGAGCGCGTCCTCGAGCTGGCCGCTCGTGATGAATCCGCGCTCGACGAAGATCTCTCCGATCGGGCGCTTTCGCGGCTCCTCGCTGCGGCCCCACTCGTCGAGCATCCGCGCGAGCTCGCGGACGGCCTCGCTGTCGTCGTCCGACTGGCCGTCGGCACGCTGCGCCGTCAGGGCGTTCTCGAGGTCGGCGCGCGTGACGCCGAACTGCGCCATCAGGATCTCGCCGAGGCGGGCCCCCGTCGCCTGCTGCTCCTCGAGGGCCAGCTCGAGCTGGTCCTCCGTGATCAATCCCTTCTCGACGATGAGCGCCCCGATCAGACGGGACGAGAGTGCCGACGCGTCCACAGGGCGTCTATCGGCAATCCCTCCTTCGAGCTATAGCCCTGGGTGTCAGTCGGACGGCTGCCAGACGTTGTCCCGCAGGAGCGGGACGGTCCGGCCGTCGCGGGTGAGCGCGTCGACCGCGACCTGCGGGCCGCCGATCATGAAGTCGGTGTGCACGGAGGAGACGTTGACCCCCTCGATCTGTCCGCCTTCGACGGCCTCCGCGTACGCGTCGCCGTAGGCGACGTGGCAGGCGGCATTCTCGTCGTAGAGCGTGTCGTAGAACGTGAGCCCCGTCTCGCCGATGCGCGACGCCCCGTCGACCAGCGCCACCTCGCCGAGCGCGGCGGCGTTCGCGTCGATCTCGATCTGACCGCGGATCACATCGGCGCCTTCCTCCGCCTCGACCTCGACGATGCGCCCCTCCGAGAAGCGGACACGCAGGCCCTTGACGATCGCACCGTCGACGGCGAGCGGCATCGTCGAGGTGACGACTCCCTCGGTGCGGCGCGCGTCGGGCGTCGTGAACACCTCCTCGGTCGGCATGTTCGCGACGTAGACGACGCCGTCGACCGTCTCCGACTCGACCGCGAGCCAGCGCGACTCGGGGAGGAGGCCCACGACGAGGTCGGTCCCCGGCCCGTGAAAATGGAGCGTGTCGATCGCGAGCCGGTTGAGGCCCTCGGCGCGGCTCGCGAGCTTCCGCGTGTGGGCCCGCCAGGCCGCGACGGGGTCCGAGTCGTCGAGTCGTACGCAGTGCTCGACCAGCCCCCACAGGCGTTCCACGTCCGGCTCGCCGAACATCTGCGTCGCCCAGCCCGCGTTCGGCACGCCGACCACGCACCAGTTGCAGAGCCGCTCCGTCACCTGGCGCGACGACTCCTTCGCCAACTCGACCATCCGCGCCTTCCCGACCCGGTCGCCGGGAAGATCGGCGAGCAGCTCCGGCTCGGCGTCACCCGTCAGGGCGACGACGGCCGCATGCTCGTCGCCGAAGTTGCGCTCGCGCGAAAGCAGCCACGGCGGCGTCCACGAGAGCACGTCGTCGGCGGCAGACTCGATCAGCGCGCGACGGACGTGTGGGTCGACGTAGCGCACGTCGACGTAGCGTGCGCCGGCGCGGTACGCCTCGCGTGCGACCGCGCGCACCATGGCCACGTGCTCCAGCCCGGCGAGCACCTCGACCAGCTGGCCGGGCTGGACGTTGGCGCCGATGCGGACGATCAGCTCCGCGTAGCGCTCCTCCCGGGAGCGTGTGGTCATTCCGGCAGTTGCCAGACGTCGTCCCGGAGCAGCGGCACGACCCGGCCGTCGCGCGTCACGCCGTCGACGTCGACCTCGGGCCCGCCGATCATGAAGTCCGTGTGCACGGTCGAGACGTTGATCCCGTCGTCCGGATCGTCGCCCTCGTGGCCACCGACCGCCGCGCCGTAGGCGATGTGGCACGTGGCGTTCTCGTCATAGAGCGTGTCGAAGAAGGTGAGGCCGGTCCGTCCGACGCGCGACGTCCCGTCGACCAGCGCGATCTCGCCCAGGCGGGATGCGTTCTCGTCGGCCTCGAGCTGCCCGCGGATCACGTCGGCGCCGCGCTCGGCCTGGACGTCGACGATCCGGCCGCCCTCGAAGCGCATCCGCAGTCCCTCGACGACGTCTCCGCCGACCGCGAGCGGCTTCGTCGACGTGACGAAGCCCTCGGCGCGTCTCGCGTCGGGCGTCGTGAACACCTCTTCGGTCGGCATGTTCGCCACGTAGGCGCGGCCCGCCGCGGTGTGGAAGAGCGCCGAGCCGAAGCGTGAGCGCTCGAGCAGGCCGAGCTCGAGCTCGGTCCCGGGCCCGCGGTAGGTGAGCCGGTCGAGGCCGAGCGCGTTCAGCGCCTCGGCTCGCCGTCCGAGCCGGTCCATGTGCACGCGCCAGGCCTCGACGGGGTCGTCCTCGTCGAGGCGCGTGCAGTACGCGACGGCGTCCCACAGGCGCTCGACATCGGGCTCGCCCAGAACCTGCCTGGCCCACCCCTCGTTGGGATAGGCGACGCCGGTCCAGTTCAGCTTGCGCTCGGTGATCAGCGCCAGTGCGGTACGGGCGAGGTCGGTCTGCCGTGCGCGGCCGACACGCTCGCCGTCGAGGTCGGCCAGCAGGTGCGGTTCGGGGTCGCCGGTCGTCGCGAGCATCGCGTTGCCCGCCATCGCCTGCGCGCGCTCGATCAGCCAGGCAGGGGAGTGCCCGAGCGCCTCGTCGGGGCCGAGCTCGATCATCGCCCGGCGCACGTGCGGGTCGGCGTACTGGACGTCGACGTACCGCGCGCCCGCGGCATAGGCGTGACGCGCGAGCGCGCGTGCGAGCGGCGCGTGCTCGATCTGCGTCCCGATGAAGACGACCTGGCCTTCGCCGACGTTGGCGCCGACGCGGACGGCCACTGCCGCATAGCGCTCGAGGCGATCGTCCGCTAGCTCGAGAGCTGCCAGGTGTCCTCCCGAAGGATGGCGATCGTCTCGCCTCCGCGTGCGATCCCGTCGACGTCGACCTCAGGCCCGCCGATCATGAAGTCGGTGTGGACGTTCGAGACGTTGGCGCCGCGCTCGCGCAGCTCGTCGGGCGAGAGGCCCTCGTACTCCTTCGCGTCGAACAGCACCGAGGTGCCGTACGCGATGTGGCACGTAGCGTTTTCGTCGAAAAGCGTGTTGAAGAAGGTGATCCCGGTCCGGCCGACGCGCGACGTCGAGTCGACGAGGGCGACCTCGCCGAGGCGGTTCGCGAACTCGTCGGTCTGCAGCTGGCTCCGGACTGCCTCCTCGCCGGTGCTGGCGTGCACGGCGACCGCCTTGCCGCCTTCGAACCTCAGCTCGAGGTCGTGGACGACGGTGCCGCCGAGCGCGAGCGGCCGCGTCGAGCGAACCGTCCCCTCCGTGCGGCGCCAGTCCGGCGACGTGAACACCTCCTCCGTTGGCATGTTCGGCATGTGCCGGACGCCCGCCGTCGTCGTGATGCCGCCGCCGCTCCAGCTCACGCCGGGGAGCATCCCGATCGTCAGGTCGGTGCCGGGGCCGCTGAAGTGCACCCGGTCGAGATCGAGGGCGTCGAGCTGCCGGGCACGCTCCTGCAGCCTGGCGTCGTGTTCGCGCCACGCTGCGACGGGATCCGGCTCGTCGAGCCGCACCGTGTCGGCGATCGCCTGCCACAGCCGCTCGACGTCGGGCTCGCCGAAGACCTGGGTCGCCCAGCCCTCGTGCGGGAAGGCGGCGATCGTCCAGCTGACGGTGCGGGCGAGCTGAGCGGTGTTCAGCGTCTCGAGGTACGCGAGCGGGCGCGCGCGCCCGACGCGCTCCTGGTCGAGGTCGGCGAGCAGCTCCGGCTCCGCCTCGCCGGCGATCATCACCAGCGCCTGCCCATCGCCCATCGCCTTCGCGTGGGTGACCAGCCACTCCGGCGTATCGGTGAGGACATCGTCGTCCGCGCGCTCGATCATCGACCGCCGGACGTGCTGGTCCCCGTAGCGGACGTCGACGTAGCGCGCGCCCGCCTCGTACGCGGCGCGGGCGAGCGCACGGGCAAGCTCCGCATGCTCGACGAGGCTGACGACGAAGAGCGTCTGCCCCGGCTGGACGTTTGCGCCGACGCGGACGATCAGGTCGGCGTAACGGTCGAGACGGTCCATGGCGGCCACAATAGAGAAGCCGCTATCAAGTGTCGAGAGGCACGTCGTCCCAGCTCGAGCCGAGGCCGCAGAGCCAGTTGAGGGCGTGGTGGCGTTCGGCGGCGATCGCGTGCGCCTCGGCGAGCTGCTCGGCGGACAGGTGGCGGTAGACCTTGCCGTACGCCGGGAAGTCGCCGCGCATCGGCGCCGGAAGCAGTTCCTGCTCGAAGCCGCGCATCGCCGTCGCGGCGATCAGCTGGTCGAACGTCGCGTAGCGCGGCGGGAGCTCCACCTCGCCGCTCGCCTGCAGCGCCGTCGTGCGTGCGCGCCAGTGCCAGAGTCGCGCCGACTGCCGTTCGAGGTCGACGTCCTCCGGCTCGCGCATCCGCGCACCCGCCAGGTCGGCCCTCGCCACCGCGCTCGAGTCGAACGGGCGGTCGTACGGCGGCAGCTCGGCGAGCTCGAGCGACCAGAGGAGCGTGCCGAGCGCCTCGCCGCGCCACACCGCCGACGTCGCCGCCGGGTCGACCGATCCGCTTGCGGTGTGCTGCAGGCCGGACCGGACCTCGCCCTGGAGCGATCGGCAGCGCTCGACCACCTCACCCTGCGAACGGAGCCTCGGCCGCGCCACCTGGTGAATCTACTCGGCCAGGATCGCGTCGAGCTCCGCGACGGTCTCTTCGTCGAGCGAGACGTCGGCGGCGGCCGCGTTCTCGCGGACCTGCTCGGGGCGCGACGCGCCGACGATCGCGGAGGCGACGTTGTCGTCGCGCAGCACCCATGCGAGCGCGAGCTGCGACAGCGGTAGTCCGTGCCGCTCCGCCACCGGGGCGAGCTGCTCGACGCGGCGCAGCACGTCGTCCGCGAGCCACCGGCCCATCAGCCGCCCCATGCGCTCGCTCGTCGCGCGCGACCCGTCGGGCGGAGGCGCGCCGGGCCGGTACTTCCCGGTCAGCGCTCCCTGGGCGAGCGGCGACCAGACGATCTGCGAGATGCCGTTCGCGCGGCACAGGGGGATGACCTCGCGCTCCGGCTCGCGCCACAGCATCGAGTACTGCGGCTGCGACGACACGAACCGCTCGAGACCTCGGTCGGCGCTGATCGCCAGCGACGCCTCGATCTGGGGCGCGGTCCACTCGGAGAAGCCGATGAAGCGCGCCTTGCCGGCGCGGACGACCTCGGTGAGCGCGTCCATCGTCTCCTCGAGCGGCGTCGAGGTGTCGTAGCGGTGGCACTGGTACAGGTCGACGTGGTCGGTTCGCAACCGGCGCAGCGAGTCGTCGATCTGCTTCAGCACCTGCCCGCGCGACAGCCCCTGGTTCTCGCGGCCGTCGTCCATCGGGAAGTAGAGCTTCGTCGCCAGCACGTAGGAGTCGCGCGGCCTACCTGCGAGCGCGTCGCCGAGGAACGACTCCGCGCCGCCGACGGCGTACACGTTCGCGGTGTCGACAAAGTTGATGCCCGCATCGAACGCCGCATCGACGCAGGCGCGCGCCGCGTCGTCGCCGACGCCGCCGCCGTAGGTGAGCCAGGAGCCGAGCGAGACGACCGACACCTCGAGATCGCTGGAGCCCAGCGTCCGGTAGCGCATGTGGACGGATCGTCTCAGAGCCGGCACGGGTGCCGTCGGGCGTCGTCGCTACCGTCGTCGTCGTGGCGAAGACGGCGGCCGTCCAGCACGCGTGCACCGAGTGCGGCACGGCCTCGGGTCGCTGGCTCGGGCGCTGCCCGGGTTGTGGCGAGTTCGGCACGATGGTGGCCGAGGCGCCTCCGGCGCGCGGACAGCGGCGGCGTGCCCACGCCGTCGATCCCGCTCGGCGGCCGCCGCTTCGCCTCGTCGACGTCGTCGCCGAGGACGCGGAGCGGATCCCGACCGGCGTGCCCGAGCTCGACCGCGTGCTCGGCGGCGGGCTCGTCCCGGCGTCGCTCGTGCTGGTCGGCGGCGAGCCCGGGGTGGGCAAGTCGACGCTGCTGCTGAGCGCGCTCGGGTCGATGTCGGCCGGTCGGCGAACGCTTCTCGTCACGGGCGAGGAGTCGGTCGCGCAGGTCAAGCTGCGCGCCGCCCGGCTCGGCGGGTGCGACGACGTGGAGATCCTCGCCGAGACGGAGCTCGACCTCGTGTGCGAGACGCTCGCGCAGGAACGGCCCGGCGTCTGCGTCGTCGACTCGGTGCAGACACTCTGGTCGCAGGAGGTCGGGTCGGCGCCGGGCTCCGTCGCGCAGGTGCGCGAGGCGGCCGCGAGGCTGCTGCGGGTCGCCAAGGAGAACGAGGTGGCGGTGTTCCTCGTCGGCCACGTGACGAAGGACGGCGCGGTCGCAGGGCCGCGCGTGCTCGAGCACCTCGTCGACTGTGTGCTCCAGTTCGAGGGCGACCGCTACCGCGCTCACCGCGTGCTGCGCGCCGTCAAGAACCGCTTCGGCTCGACCAACGAGATCGGCGTCTTCGAGATGACCGGCGCCGGCCTCGTCGGCGTGCCCGAGCCATCGGAGCTCTTCGGCCGCTCCGAGCCGGGCGAGGTCGGCGCCGCCGTCACCTGCACGCTCGAGGGGACGCGGCCGCTGCTGCTCGAGGTGCAGGCGCTCGTCGCGCCCACCGATCTCGCCATGCCGCGCCGCGTCGGCACCGGCGTCGACCCGAAGCGGCTCGCGATGATCGTGGCGGTGCTCTCGCGGCACGCGGGGCTGCCGCTCGGCGCCGCCGACGTGTTCGTGAACGTCGCGGGCGGGGTCCGCATCGACGAGCCGGGCGGCGACCTCGGGATCGCGCTCGCGATTGCATCCGCGGCGAAGGGCGTGCCGGTGCGGGAAGGAGCCGCCTCCTTCGGCGAGATCGGGCTCACGGGCCGCCTCCGCGCCGCGACGCAGGCCGAGCGCCGGGCCGCCGAGTGCGTCAAGTTCGGGTTGCGATCGGTGCTCGCGCCGGCGGGCACCCCCGGAGCGGCGCTCGAGGCCGACACGCTGCGGCGGGCGCTCGCCGCCGTTCTGGGCGAGAACCCAGCCTGAGCAGGGATTTTCCGACAAAATCCCTGCAAAAGTCGCGGTTTTCGGCGAGACGTGCTACCCTGTCGTTCCCGCCGGTGGAGCCGTCAAGGCCACCGGCACTTTCGCGACTACAGACGGAAAGAGGAGCGAGTTTGTACAAGGTCGGCGACAAGGTGGTGTATCCCCACCACGGTGCAGGCACGGTCGTGAAGCGCGAGAAGAAGGATGTTCTCGGCGAAAAGCGCGAATACCTCACCATCAAGATCCTGCACAACGACATGACCGTGAACGTGCCGGCCGACAACGCCGAGCGCGTCGGTCTTCGCAAGGTGATCGACGAAGAGGCGGTCAAGAAGGTCGTCAAGTACCTGACCTCCGGCGGCACCGAGATGCCGAAGAACTGGAACCGCCGCTTCAAGCACAACCGCGACAAGATGAAGACCGGCGACATCTACGAGCTCGCCGAGGTCGTCCGCAACCTGGCGCTGCGGGACGGCGAGAAGGGGCTCTCGACCGGCGAGAAGCAGATGTACGTGAAGGCGAAGAAGATCCTCGCTTCCGAGTTGATGTACGCGAAGAACATGACCGAGGACGAGGCCCTCGAGTGGCTCGAGGAGACCTTGACCGAGGGCGCGAAGCCGAAGCCTGCGCGCGCCGCCGTGGCTGCGAAGGCTGCCGCGCCGAAGACGGCCGCCAAGAAGGCGCCGGCGAAGAAGACTCCCGCCGCCGCGTAGGCGGGTCTCCCGGAATGAGCGTCTGGGCCGTTCTCGTCGCCGCAGGGCGGGGGGAACGGCTCGGAGGCGACCGCCCGAAGGCCTTCGTCCGACTGGGCGACCTGCCGCTGCTCGCGGAGCCGCTGCGACGGCTCGATGCGTGCGACGCGGTCGACGAGGTGGTCGTCGTCGTCCCGGACGGCTGGGAGGAGCCCGCGATCCTGCTCGCCGAGGAGCTCGGGACGGGGAAGGTCGCGGCGTGCGTGACCGGCGGGCCGACGCGCGCGGATTCGGTGCGAGCGGGGGTCGGCGAGGTGCCCGGGGACGCGGAGGTGATCCTCGTCCACGACGCGGCGCGGCCGCTGCTGCCGCCGGACACGGTCGGCCGCCTGCTCGCGGCGCTCGGCGAGGGCTTCGACGGGGCCGTCCCGGGCCTGGCCGTCGCGGACACGGTGAAGCGGACGAGCGGCGGCGTGGTCGCGGAGACGCTCGAGCGCAGCGAGCTCGTCAACGTGCAGACGCCGCAGGCCTTCGCGGCCGCCGCGCTCCGACGCGCGCTCGAACGAGCAAGTAACAGTCTGTTACAAGCACCGGACTGCGCGTCGCTGGTCGAGGCGGACGGCGGGCGGATCAAGGTCGTCGACGGGGACGAGCGCCTGCTCAAGGTGACGACGCAAGCCGACCTCGAGCGGGTGGCGGCATGGCTGTAGAAGTTGTCGTGTTCGACGTCGGCGAGACGCTCGTCGACGAGACGCGCAACTGGGAGGCCGTCGCCGACGAGTGCGGCGTCCCGCGCTTCACGCTGATGGCGCTCGTCGGGGCGACGATCGGCACCGGCGACTCGCATCACCGGGCGATCGAGCTGCTCGGGATCGAGCCGTCCCGGCGCGCCTTCTTCAACGACCAGTGGTATCCCGACGCGATTCCGTGCCTCGCGCGGCTTCGCGGGCTCGGGCTCAGGGTGGGCGCTGCGGGGAACATGGCGGTCGAGCACGAGGAGCTGATCGCGCCGCACGTCGACTTCATCGCGTCGTCGGAACGGTTCGGCGTCGAGAAGCCCGCGCCGGGCTTCTTCTCGCGCGTCGCCGAGCTTGCCGGCGCCTCGCCTGAGACGATTGCCTACGTGGGCGACCGAGTCGACAACGATGTCGTGCCCGTCCTGGCGGCGGGCATGGTCGCGGTGCACGTGCGCCGCGGGCCGTGGGGCCATCTGCAGGAGCCGCCGGCGGGCGCGATCCGCATCTCCTCGCTGGACGAGCTGCCGGCATCGCTCCCGTGAACGTTCGCGTCGGGATCGGTGTCGACGCGCACGCGCTCGCCGACGGTGTGCCGCTCGTGCTGGGCGGCGTCGAGCTCGATTACCCGCGCGGACTGGCCGGCCACTCGGACGGCGACGTGCTCGCGCACGCGCTGATCGATGCGCTGCTCGGCGCGGCGGGACTCGGCGACATCGGCTCGCTCTTCCCGTCCGGCGACGCGCGCTACCGCGGCGCGTCGTCGATCGGCCTGCTCGCCGAGGCGTACGCGCAGGTGCGGGCGGCGGGCTGGGAGCTCGTCAACGCCGACTGCATCTTGGTCGGCGAGGAGCCGCGCATCGCCGCGCACCGCGACGAGATGCGGCGGCGGCTGTCGGCCGCGGTCGGCGGCGGCGAGGTGAACGTGCGCGCGACGACGACGGACGGGCTCGGCTT
>DATBIC010000081.1:0-36246 GCA_036557145.1 Gaiellaceae bacterium | reverse complement strand
CAAACTGGCGCGGCATGGGTCCCCCTCCAAGCAGAAACGGTCTAGGCACCGAGCGGATAGGTAACACCCCGCCCTGTTGCCCGCGAACATACCGACTGTCGAGCGAGGGAGTAACGCCCTCTTCGTGGAGGCCCTCTTTTTGCCCGCAGGGCCACGTAGGACGACCGCTGCGGGGCTGCGGTTAGCTGGACGGCCCAGGGCCACCCCCAGCACTCTCAGCGGCTCTCAGCACCCCGTACGACCACGCCGGATTTGAGACCGGCTACAGACCGTGCGAGCGCCCGAGACCGGCCCCAGACCGTGGAAACCCGGACCGATCTAGGGTCGTATGGTTTTAGCTAGGGCAACGTAGAGGAGGCGTGAAAATCGCCAATTTGCAGGCGGTTAGTCTGAAAACGGCTTAGCTACACACGATGCGCCCGGGAGGATTCGAACCCCCGACCAACGGCTTAGAAGGCCGCCGCTCTTCCACTGAGCTACGGGCGCGTCAGGTCAAGCCTAGCCCCGCCCCAGGCGGGGCCCGTCTATCTCGCGCCGAAGTCGGTGGTGATGATCGTGACCGGCCGGCCGTGGTAGACGCCGCCCGCATGATCGACGTGCGTCGCCGCGACACCGACGTCGCGCCAGGACGGGTCGAGGATGTTGGCGCGGTGCTCGGGCGAGTGCATCCAGGCGTCGAGGGCGCCGGCGGCGTCGACGTCCGGAGACGACCAGAGCAGGTTCTCGCCGACCGCCCACGAGCCGGTCGCGCCCGGCGCGTACCAGCGTTGGATCCGCTTCCAGAACGCCGTGCCGTCGGAGGAGTCGTGGGCGAAGTACCCGTCCGCCGCGAGCTCGCGCGTATGGAACGCCGCGGCGGCCGTGAGCCCGGCGCTGAGATGCAGCGGCTTGAGGCCATGGGCGGCCCGGATCGCGTTCAACCGCGACAGGACGCCCGCGTCGAGCGCGGCCATCGCCTGCTGGTGCTGCACCGGCGCGGGCAGCGCAACAGGCGCTGCCGACGCGCCGAGCAGCGAGACGACCAGAGCAAGCCGAAGCACCCGCGCAATCACCACTCTCAGGTTCGGCGTCGCTGCAGCCGGTGCATCGCCCGTTCGGGGGAACCGACCCGGCCGCACGGACGTTGTTACGGTCTCGCCGTGAGCCTTCGCTCGTCGCCGGCCGTCGAGCACGTCGCGCTTCCCGGCGGCGGAACCGTCACGGTCTGGGTCGGCGTCCCCGACGACCCGTACATCGACGACAAGACGCAGCTCACGACCGTCGACGTCCAGCTCCGCGAGGGCCGCTCGGTGCTCGCGAGCGTGTCGACCGTGCTCGAGCCCGACGACGTCTCCGAGGGCGTCGCGCTGGCGCGCGAGGTGCGCGCCGCGCTCGAAGCGGGCGAGATCGGCCTGCACGCGCACGATCTCGAGCCGTTCGCCGACCGCTCGCGTTAGTGGCCCCGCAGCGGGCGCGGGACGTTCCGCGCCACGGCGCACGTTGACGGTGGAATGAGCCGGGAGCGCACGCTCGGCGTCCTGCACGGCAGCGCGCTCTACATCGGCGCGCTCGTCGGGCCCGGCCTGCTGCTCGTGCCGGCGCTGGCCGCCGAGCGCGCCGGCGCCGCGTCGATCGTCGCGTGGGCGGCGCTGCTCGCGCTGTCAGCGCCGCTCGCCGTCACGTTCGCGGCGCTCGCCGTGCGCCACCCCGTCGCCGGCGGCGTCTCGACCTACGTGCAGGAAGGGCTCGGCGACGATGCCGCCGCCGTCACGGGCGGCTGGTTCCTCGCGGCGGTGGTGATCGGCGCCCCGGCCGTCTCGCTGATCGGCGGCTACTACGTCTCGGCGCTCACCGACTCGGGCACGGGGCTCGCCACCGCCGTCGGCGTGGCGATGTTCCTCGTGGTGCTGGGCGCGAACCTCCTCGGCCTGCGCGCGTCGGCCGGCTTCCAGCTCGCGCTGTCGTCGGTGCTGATCGCCGTCGTCGCAGCGGCGGTGGCGATCGCGTTGCCGTCGCGCGGCGGCGACAACTGGACGCCGTTCGCGCCGCACGGCTGGTGGGCGGTCGGCACGGCCGCGAACATCCTCGTCTGGCTGTTCGTCGGCTGGGAGGCCGTGGCTCAGCTCGCCGGCGACTTTCGCCGTCCCGAGGTCGAGCTTCCGCGCGCGATGGCGATCGCCTTCGCCGCAGTCACCGTTCTGTACCTCGGCCTCGCCGTCGCAACGATCGGCGTCACCTCCGGCACGCATTCCCGCGTCCCGCTCGCCGATCTGATCGCGGTCGGCTTCGGCCGAGCCGGGCGCGACACCACGGCCGTGCTCGCGGTCGCGCTGACGATGGGAACGATGAACGTCTATCTCGGCGCCGCCGCGAAGCTCGCCGCCTCGATGGCCGGGAGCGGTGCGCTGCCGGTGTGGCTCGGAGGCGACGCGAGCCGCAGCGTCCCGCGACGGCCGCTGGCCGTCATCGCTCCCGCGGTGCTGGCAGTGCTCGCGATCGTTGCCGCCGGCGCCGGCAGCACCGACGATCTCGTCCGCGCGACCTCGGCGCTGTTCATCGCCGTGTACCTGCTCGCGCTCGGCTCGGCGACGCGCATCCTCGACGGCCCCGTCCGCACGGCAGCCCTCCTGTCGCTCGCCGCAACCTGCGTCCTCGCCGTCTTCTCCGAGTGGTTCCTGCTCGTGCCCCTCGTCGTCGCCTCGCTCTCGCTCGTGCTGCTCCGCCTGCTGCGGCGCTCGTCAGCGGGCGGTCTGCGCCAGCCCGATCGCGACCAGGACGACCGCGGCGCCGACCAGTTGGACGCCGTTCAGTGACTCGGACAGCCAGGCCCAGCCGACCAGCGCGCCGACGACCGGCTCGAGCATCGCCACGATCCCGGCCCGCGTCGCGGCGATGTGCCGCAACGCGTTGACGAGCAGGAAGAAGGGCACCATCGTCCCGAGCACGATCATCCAGGCGGCGAGCGCCCACACCGGAAGGTGCACGGACGCGAGATTCCCGCCGAGCGACGTGGTCTGGGTCAGGGCGTGCGGCGGGAACGACCACCACGGCGCGACCACCGCCCAGAAGATCGACGCGAACGCGAAGCCGTAGGCGAGCAGCGAGACCGCGTCGCGCCCGCCGACGACATGCTCGGCGAGCAGGACGTAGAGCGCATAGGCGACCGATCCCGCCAGTGCGAACGCGATGCCGGCCGTGGACAGGCTCACCCCGCCGCCGAACACGTCGACGATGAGCGCAAGGCCGGCGAGCGCGAGCGCGAGCGCGATCCAGATCCGCCTCCGGACGGCGTCGTGGTAGACGAACCGCGCCCACAGCGCGACGAGCAGCGGCGCGAGGTACTCGATCAGCAACGCGATCCCGATCGCCAGCCGGTGGATGGCGAGGAAGTAGAACCACTGCACGAAGGCGAGGCCCGCAACCCCGAAGACGACCAGGTACGGCAGCTCGCGCCGCGTCAGCCGCAGCCGCCCCGGCGCGGTGAGGGCGACGACGGCGGCGAGGCCGACCGCCGCACCCAGCGAGCGGACCTGCGCGAGCCGCTCGGAGGAGAGCCCGGTCGTCAGGATCGTCTTGGAGACGGCGCCGTTGATCCCCCAGAGCACGGCGGCCGAGGCCGCCATCGCATAGGCGAGGCGCGGCCGGCGCCGGCGTGCGGTCGGAACGGGGAAGGCGGCCTCGGTCATTGCGGCCCGGCCGCCCGCCGCCGACGGCCCGCGCGCCTACACTCAGCGCGAGACGGGACGTAGCTCAGCCTGGTAGAGCGCCGCCTTTGGGAGGCGGAAGCCGTCGGTTCGAATCCGACCGTCCCGATCAGAACCGCTTCAGAGCTGCCAGTCGCCGTTGCGCAGGATCGGCACGGCGGTGCCGTCCGGCTGCACGCCGTCGACCTCGAGCTCGGGCGACCCGATCATGAAGTCGGTGTGGATCGACGAATGGTTGACGCCCCGCGCCTTACGCTCTTCCGGCGAAAGGTCGGGCGCCCACGGCACGGCGCTGACGATCGCCGCGCCGAGCGCGATGTGGGAAGAGGCGTTCTCGTCGAACAGCGTGTCGTAGAAGACGAGCCCGGTCCTCCCGACGCGCGAGTCGGAGTCGACCAGCGCGACCTCGCCCAGCCGCGCGGCGCCGTCGTCGGTCGCGACATGCGTTCGCATCACCTCTTGGCCGGACGAGGCACGCACGTCGACCGCTCGGCCGTCCGCGAAGCGAACGGTGAGATCGCGCACGATCGTCCCCTGGATCTGCAGCGGCAGCGTCGAGCGGACCACACCCTCGACGCGGCGCGCATCCGGGGCGGTGAAGACCTCCTCGGTCGGCATGTTCGCGACGTGCTCGATTCCGCGGGAAACGTCGAGCGCCGCCTGCCAGTCCGAGTCGGGATGGAGGCCGACCCTCAGGTCGGTCCCGGGGCCGCGATAGCGCAGCTCGTCGAAGCGGCGCTCGTTGAGCGACGCTGCACGCCGTTGCAGCTTCGCGATGTGCTCGTGCCACGCCGCGACGGGATCGGGCTCGTCGAGCCGGACCGCGGTCTCGACCGCTTGCCAGAGCCGCTCGACGTCGGGCTCGCCGAACACCGTCTGCGCCCAGCCCTCGTTCGGGAACGGCACGATCGTCCAGTTCGAGAGACCGTCGGTGAGCTTCAGCGCCTCGGCCGCCAGCTCGCGCATCCGGGCCCGGCCGACCCGTTCGCCGTCCAGGTCGGCGAAGAGCTCGGGCTCCGGATTCCCGGTGATCGAGACGAGCGCGCCGCCCGTCTCGCCGAGCCTGCGGATCCGCTCGACGAGCCAGGGAGGCGAGAAGTCGAGCGCTTCGTCCGACGCATGCTCGATGTGCGTGCGCCGGACGTGCTGGTCGGCGTAGCCGACGTCGACGTAGCGTGCACCGGCCGCGTACCCCTCGTCGGCCACGGCGCGGACGAGCGGCGCGTGCTCGACGAGAGCGTTGACCACGAGGGTCTGGCCGGGCTGGACGTTCGCCCCGACCCGCACGGCCAAGCGCGCGAGCGCGCGGATCCTGTCCTCAGCTCCAGGCACGGCTCGACAGCCTAGCCACCAGCTCCGCCCGGCACCGCCCTAGACTGACGCGCCGTGAGACGGATCGCGATCGTCGCCCTGCTGGCCGCGGGCACGCTGGCCGGCTGCGGCAAGAGCACGCCCCACTACACGGTGGCGAAGACGTCGGACTGCCTGCGGCAGGCCGGTGCCTCGCTCGGAGGCCAGCTCGACTTCGTCGCGACCACCGCGACCGGCGGCGCGACGCGCGCGCATCTTCGCGACAACTCGCTGACGCTTGCCTTCGGCCAGACACAGGGCGACGCCGACAACATCGACGCGGCCTACCGCCGCTTCCATGCGAGCAACGTCGGCATCGACGACGTGCTCCGCCAGCAGGGGAACGCAGTCATGCTCTGGCAGGAGCATCCGAGCGACGCCGATCTCGCGACGGTCACCGGCTGCCTCAAATAGCGCCCTCCTCGTAGAAGAACTGGCGGAGCCAGTAGGCGAACACGGCGAAGAGCACGAGCGCCTGCTCGGCGGCCATCGTCATCCCGCCGAGCTCCTGGTCGGCGAGCGGGCTCAGCCCGAGCACACGCGGCCGCGCGGCGACGTAGAACGAGTACGCAGGCTTGGGAAGCAGCGCGAGCAGCAGACCGAGGGGCGAGACGAGCACGAAGGCGGCGAACGCGTAGCCGGCACGAAAGCCGGAGGCGAGACGCCGGGGCACGTCCTGGAAGAGCGGCCACCAGAAGAGCAGCCCGGTACCGAAGTAGCACGCGTGCTCCACATGAATCAGCCACGACTGGTGGTGCAGCGCGGCCTGGTACACGACCGGCACGTGCCACGCGAAGTAGTTGCCGAGCCAGAGCGGCAGCGCGACGAACGGATGAGTCGCGACGCGCCACACCGCGCTGCGCGCGAGCACCGCCGCCATCGGCGCCGACATGCCGAGGACGGCGAGCAGCGGCGCCCACTCGGCGAGAATCACATTCTGCAACAGGTGTGCGGTGAGCAGGTAGTGGAGGCCGAGGTGATGCAACGGCGTCCAGAACGCGACGGCGAGCAGCGCCATCGACCCGGCGAAGCACGCAACCCGCCAGCGCGGTGCGCCGACACGGCCGAGCGCGAAGAGATAGAGCAGCGTCGTGACCGGGATGACGACGGTCGTGTCGACGTCCGCCTGCCACGCATACGGCGAGTGCGAGTGCGCGAGCAGCACGGGATCACCCTAGAAGCAGACGGCGCGCGGACATCGCCGCGGCGAGCCGCTAACGTGGCGCGGTCCGCGGGTGTAGCTCAATGGTAGAGCCCCAGCCTTCCAAGCTGGTCATGCGGGTTCGATTCCCGCCACCCGCTCTAAGCGGGGGAAACGATGTTTCCCCCGCTGGGCTTGGGCGCTACACCGCGGGCGGTTCGGTTGGCCTCCCGCCCGGCCAAGCCGGGCTCCGGCCTCGACGGCTCACCGACCCTCGAGGAAGAAGAGCAAACCAGTCGCGTTGGTCAGCGAAACTCGTCGATGCCCCGACCGTCTTCGTGCTCCCAGCCGTGGGCGGCGATGTAGCCCCAGCAGTCCGGACGGCTGCCGTCGGTGTCCGTGATGCCGTAGGCGTCGGCGAGCTGACGCGCGCTGATGATCGTCCCCGCCCACCGGTCGACGTCTGCGGCCGTTGCGAGCGCCGCTATTCCCCTCGCGACGTACGTCGGCGACTCGGAGATCCCGAAGCCCGGACGGTCCTTCACGGCGTCGCGCCAGTTGGCCTCGGTGACGCCGAAGTTGTCCAGCATCTTCTCCGAGCGCAGCCAGCCGGGCGTGACGCCGACGACGGTCACCGGCCTCGACTCCAGCTCGGCGTCGAGCCCCTTGACGATGCGCTCGACGTTGGCCTTCACGAGGTCGTAGTAGAAGCCCACGTTGCGCCGGAAGTCGGCGTTTGCCTCCGAGGTGCCGTCGGTCATCTCCACCACGAGCCCGTGGGTGCCCTGGTCCTCGGCGGTGCGCAACATGAGCGGAATCGCGGCGCGGCAGGTGATCAGATGCGTGTGCACGCCCATCTGCAGCATCCGCAGGCCGCCGTCCCAGTCGTGCTCCCAGAGCGGCTTGTCCCACTCCATGTACCTGTCACCGCCGAAGATGTCGTTGACGAGGAGATCGAGCCGGTCCTGTTCACGCTCGATGACCGCGACCAGCTCGGCGACCGAAGCAGCGTCCTCGTGATCGACCACGCGCGAGGTCCCCGTCCCTCCCGCGGCCGCGATCAGGTCGCCGGTCTCCTCGATCGTCTCGGGCCTGCCGATCTCCGACGGCCCGGTCGTCCGGCTGCTGCGACCGGTCGCATAGACGTGGAAGCCCGCACGGCCGAGCTCGACGGCGATCGCGCGGCCCGCACCGCGGGTCGCGCCGGCGACCAGCGCGACCCTTCCGTTCAAATCCTCGTCAGCTGTGCGCGGAGCTCGCTGAGCTTCTCGCGGCGCAGCTCGTCGCGCTCGCCGTTGCGGACTCGCTCGAGCAGGGTGCGGACGAGCGGCGCGAGCTCGACCGGGTTGAACGGTTTCGTGACGTAGTCGACGCCCCCGAGGTCGATTCCGCGGGCTCGGTCGCGCAGCTCCGCCCGCGCGGTGAGAAAGACGATCGGGATCTCGTCGGTCAGCGGGTCGTCGAGCAGCGACTCGGCGACGCGCCACCCGTCGAGCCCGGGCATCATCACGTCGAGCAGGATCACGTCCGGCTCGCATCGGCGCGCCTGGTCGATGCCCGACTCGCCGTCGCCGGCCTCGAACACCTGCATCCCCGCTGCCTCGAGGTTCACGCGGCAGAGCAGACGGATCGACGCCTCGTCGTCGATCACCAACACGCGCGTCTCGGCCATCTCGCGGATCTCTATTCCCGGACGAGCGGCAGCTCGAACGCGAACCGCGAGCCGCCGCCCTCCTCCGAGTCGACGTAGATGCGCCCGCCCATCTCGCGCACGAGCCCCTGCGCGATGAAGAGGCCGACGCCCGTGCCGCGCGCGCCGGACGACTTCACGAACTTGTCGAAGATGCGCTCGCGCTCGGACTCGGGGATGCCGGCTCCCTCGTCGACGACCGCGAGCTCGATCGCGTCGCCCGTTCGCCGCGCCGACACCGTCACCGTGCCGCCGCTCGGCGAGAACTTCACCGCGTTCGAGACGAGCTGGTCGAGGACGTCGCGCAGCTTCACCGGGTCGGCGCGCGCGTGGGGGACGTCGGCGGCGATCTCCGCGACGACCTGGTGGCCGTTCGCGGACGATGCGCTCGCGACGAGCTCGGAGACGACCGCGGCAACGTCCGTCGGCTCGAGCGTGACCGAGAGGTCCCCGGTCTCGAGCCTCGCGACCTGCAGCAGCGCGTCGACGGTCACGGTCAGCCGCTCCGCCTCGCGCGCCATGAACTCGAGGAACGTGCGCCGGTCGTCGTCCGAGAACGAGACGTCGTCGCGCAGCAATGTCTGCGCGAACCCGTAGATCGTCGTGAGCGGCGCGCGAAGCTCGAGCGAGACGCTCGACACGAACTCGGACTTCATCTGCTCGACGGCGTACTCGGCGGAGATGTCGCGGAACGCGAAGACGCGGCCGGCGACCGCGCCGCCGGGATCGCGCATCACCGCCTCCGAGAGCGCGAGCCACACCTCGTCGTCGCCGCGCGAGATCGAGACGAGCCGCGTCGCGGTCGCTCCCGTCTCGGACTTGAGCTCGCGCCGCAGCACGTCGATCGGCAGGCGGCCGATCGCCTCGGAGGCGGGGATCCCGGTGATCTCCGCGGCGGCGCCGTTCCAGAGGACGACCCGCCCCTCACGGTCGACGGCGACGATGCCGTCGGCGATGTTCGCAAGGATGGCGGTGCTCTGCTCGCGCTCGACGGCGACGCGGCGGTAGAGCTCGGCGTTGAACAGCGCGACGGCGGCGTTGGCGGCGAGCGTCGTCAGCGCCTCGATCTCCTCCGGGCGCCAGGTGCGCGGCTCGCCGGAATAGACCGAGAGCACGCCGCGCGGCTCGCCGTCGTTGCCGGTGAACGGAACGCCGAGGTATCCACTCAGCCCCGCGGCGAGCAGTGGGTCGGCGAAGGCGTGGCCCGGCTCGGCCGACGCGTCGGCGAGCGCGATCGGGCCGCGCGCCGCGAGCACGTCGCCGGCTGCGCCGTCGGTGGACGCCGACCTGGCGCCGTGTGCCCCGATCGCCGCCGGTCCAGCCGTCGCCGCGATCGCCAGCTCGTCCCGGTCGAGCGTCGAGACGAGCGCGGCGTCCGCGGCGAGCAGCCCGACCGCCTCGCGCGCCGTCGTCCGGAGGACGGCCTCCGGATCGAGCTCGCTGGTGAGCACCGCGGCGGCGCGCGCGAGCTTCTGGGAGAGCGAGCGCTCTGCGCGCTCCGCCTCGAACAGCCGGCTGCGCTCGAGGGCGCCGTGCGCCGCTGCGGCGACCTCCTGAGCCAGCCGGAGGTCGTCGCGCGTGAACGTGCGCGGCTCCTGGAAGCAGACGAGCACGACTCCGCTCGAGGCGTCCGGCAGCGGGATCGCAAGCAGCGACGCGACCGACGAGGCCTGCCACGCGCCGTCGAACCGGTCGTCATCCACAACCGACGACGCGGCCAGAACATGCCCCGCGGCGCGCGCCTCGTCGATCGCCGCCGGGACCGGCAGCGTGCGGATCGCATCGGGCAGCCCGTGCTCGCCTGCGACGACGAGGCGCGAGCCGCTCGGAGCGAGCACCGCCGCGAAATCGGCGCCGAGCGCCTCCGCAGCGGCCTGCGCCGCCGCGTCGTACGCCTCCGAGGTCGACAGCGACTCGCCGAGCAGCGACGCGATCCGGGAGAAGCCGCGCTCGAGCTGGGCCCTCCGCACGCTCGCCTCGAAGCTCTCGGCGTTGCGCAGCGCGAGCGCCGCAAGCGAGGCGAATGCGTCGAGCAGCTCGACGTCGTCGTCGTCGAACCTGCGCTCGTCGTCCCGCCGGCCGACGCCGAGCACGCCGAACGTCTCGCCCGCCCACGCCATCGGCGCGACGAGCGCACGCGCAAAGCCGGCGTAGGCGGGAAGCTCCATCCGCCCGAGCACCGACTGGTCCTCATCGGTCGCGAGCGGCACTGCGTCGGCAAGCCCGCCGCCCCCGAGGCCGACCTCCGGCGCGAACTCGAACCCGACGAGCATCGAGTCGAAGCCGTGCACGGCGGCGCAGCGCAGGACGCCGCGCTCGTGGTCGACGAGGTAGCAATCCGCCGCGTCGACGCGCAGCAGCTTGGTCACCTCTTCGACGAGCCGCACCAACACGGCGTCCAGCGACAACTCGCCCGTCACGACCTGCGCGGTGTGGAGCAGCGCCTGCTGCTGCTCGAGCCGCCGCGCGTTCTCGACGAGGAGACGAGCCGTCTGCAGCGCGGAGCCGAGCTCGCGCGCCACGGCCTCGACGAGCAGCAGCTCAGAGTCGGCGAGCTCGGGCGCCCGCTCCAGGACGATCGTGGCGACGCGGTCGCCCCGCGCCTCGACGGCGACACCGGGCAACGGCTCGGCGCCGAGCAGCACTTCAGCGCGCTCCAGCTCGAGGACGCGCCGGAGCTCGTTCGCCGTCACGACCGCGACCCGCTGCGGATCGAGCTCCGCGCGAAGCCGGGCGGCGATCTCCGCCGCCGTCCGCTCGCGCCGAAGCGCCTCGGCGAGCGCGGCAGACGACCGCAGGCGCTCGAGCGCCAGCGCCGCCTCGGCCGCAACCGCCTGCAACAGCCCGAGCTCGTCGGCCGAGAACGAGCGCCTGTCGGTGGTCGACGCCACCGCGAGCACGCCGAGCACGCTCGACTCGGCGATCATCGGCACGAACACCGCGCTGCGCGCACCGACGCGGTCGGCAAGCCGGCGGCTGACGAGCGGCGAGCCCTCGACGTCGTGGACCTCGACCGGCGCCGCGTCGGCGACCGCCCTCGCGATCCCCGACGGCTCCTGCTCGAGGTCGACGTGAACCTCCGCCCACCAGTCGGCGACGCTGCCGTGGATCTCAGCGTAGAGGCCCGACGCCGTCGCCCCGCCGTCGTCGACGATCGTGACCGCGGCGAAGCCGACCTCGAACAGCCGGGTCACGTGACGAACGAGCGGGCGCGCCACGTCGGCCTCGTTGCGTGCACGCACGAGCTCCTCGGAGATCGCCGTGACCGCCTCCAGCTGCTCGCCCTCGGGGGCGCGTCCGAACGCGCCGACCGCGACCAGGGCCCGGTCGCGCCAGCGGGCGAGCAGGAGCGCGGCGGGGACGATCGCGAGGACGATCGCCACGAGCGAGAGCCAGACGTGCCCGGCGACGGCGCGCTGCTCCAGCACCACGAGCACGCCGAAGATCGCGGCGGCGCCGGCGACGGCCGGGAAGACGAGGACGACGCCCCAGTCGACGAGGTGCGCCCGCCCTCGCTGGCGCCAGAGCTCCGGCAGGATCGCCAGCGCGACGGCCGCGTACGACGCCGAGAGCACGAACAGCGGCACGGCGTTGAACAGGATTGCTTCGGTGGCGCTACTCACCAGACCTGGGGATCGTATTCCCCGAAAACGACGAGGCCCGCTGCTCGGGGGGACGATACAGCGGGCCTCACCGTGATCGCTCACCGCGGGAGCGCGATCCGTCGGACCGCGCCGCGGCTTGCATCGCCCAGTCGGACGACCGTACCCCAGCCCGCCCGCCGAGCGGAATAGGCCGTGCGGCCCATCTTTGCAAGTGGGGTCGCGGGGCCGGGGCTACGATCCGGCCGTGATCTCGAGAGTGCTCCTGGCCTCGCCGCGCGGGTACTGCGCCGGTGTCGAACGTGCGGTCGAGACGGTCGAGCGGGCGCTCGAGCTCTACGGGCCGCCCGTCTACGTCCGCAAGCAGATCGTCCACAACCTTCACGTCGTGCGCGACCTCGAGGCCCGCGGTGCGGTCTTCGTCGACGACGAGCGCGAGGTGCCCGAGGGCGAGACGGTCGTGTTTTCGGCGCACGGCGTCGCGCCGTCGGTGTACGCGAACGCGGCCGCCCGCGAGCTGCGCACGCTCGATGCGACGTGCCCGCTCGTCACGAAGGTGCACGTTCAGGCCCGGCGCTACGCCGACGCCGGCTACACGATCGTGCTGATCGGGCACGCCGGGCACGAGGAGGTGATCGGCACGATGGGCGAGGCGCCCGGGTCGATCGTGCTCGTGGAGTCGGTCGCAGACGTCGAGTCGCTCACGTTCGCCACGGACGCGCGCCTCGCGTACGTCACGCAGACGACGCTCTCCGTCGACGAGACGAGCGAGATCATCGCCGCGCTCCGCCGTCGCTTCCCGGCGATCTACGCGCCGAAGAAGGAGGACATCTGTTACGCGACCTCCAACCGGCAGTGGGCAGTCAAGGAGATGCTCGCGGAGATCGACCTGCTGCTCGTGATCGGCTCGCGCAACTCGTCGAACTCGAACCGTCTCGTCGAGACCGCACGCTCGGGAGGCGTGGCCGCGCATCTGATCGACGACGCCGGCGAGATCGACGAGCGCTGGTTCGAACACGTGTCGGTCGTCGGCGTCACCTCGGGGGCCTCGGCACCGGAGAAGCTCGTCGCCGAGGTGTGCGACTGGTTCCGCGCGCGCGGCGTCGAGGAGATCACGCCGTACCGGCTCGTCGACGAGGACGTCGAGTTCAGGCTTCCCGTCGAGCTCAGGCGCGAGCTCGCGCTCGCCGCCGGCCAGGACTGACGACTACACGCGCTCGAGCCGCAGCTCGCCCGGGTCGACCGAGACGGCGAGGGTCTCCTCCTTCAGCCGGTCGGCGTACGCGGACAGGATCTCCTCGTCGGGCAGCCAGAGGCGGATGCGGTCGGTGACGGCAAGGCCGGTGGACTTGCGCAGGCCGTTGACCTCGTGGATCCAGTCGAGCAGCCGTCCCTCGCGGCGGAGCTCGTCGTCGAGCGCCGTGTCGAGCGCCACGGTCACGCCCGACTCGCTCGCGACCGCCCAGCCCTCGCGGCCGACCCGCTCGACGAGCACCTCTTCGGGCTCGAGGACGTGCCCGTCGACGCGGAAGCGCCCGCCGTCGAGCTCCTCGAACTCGCCGCGCGCGAGCCGTTCGCGCACGTCGCGCAGCTGCGCGCCGAGCTTCGGGCCGAGCACCGGCAGGTTCGGCTTCACGCGCAGCTCGGACGACTCGACCTCGCCGAACGTCACCTCCTTGACGCGAAGCTCGTCCGCGATCTCGTCGCCGTGCCGCTCCGCGCCGTCGGCCGCGCCCGCGACGACGAGCCGGCGCAGCGGCTGACGTAGCTTGAGCTCGCTGGTCGAGCGGGCCTGGTGGCCGAGCTGGACGACGCGGCGCACCTGTGCCATCTCGGCGAGGAGCTCGTCGTCCTCCCCCTCGGCGTCGGGCCAGCCGGCGAGGTGCACCGACGCGGGGCCGTCCCGTACGAGGTTGCGCCAGAGATGGTCGGAGAGGAACGGCAGCATCGGCGCGAGCACGCGCAGCGACTGCACGAGCGCGTACCAGAGGACGCCGAACGCGGCCTCGTCGAGCGAGTAGAACCGCCGACGCGACCGGCGGATGTACCAGTTCGAGAGATCGTCGACGAACGACTCGAACGCGCGGATGACGTTCACGGTCAGCGTCGCCTCGTACCCGGCGGTCGCGTCGGCGACGAGCCGGCGCGTGCGCGCGAGCAGCCAGCGGTCGAGGGGCTTCGGCTCGCCGACGATGCCGAGCCCGCTCCACGAGGGCTCGTATCCCTCGATGTTCGCGTAGTCGACGAAGAACTTGACCGAGTGCCAGTACGTCAGCAGCTTGCGGCGGATCTCGTGCGCCGGCCCGAAGCCGAACCACAGGTCGCGGTCGGGCGGCTGCGCGCAGTACTGCCAGCGCATCACGTCGGCGCCCATGCGCGCGAACGCGTCTTCGGCGTCGATCATGTTCCCCCAGGAGCCGTGCATCTCGCGGCCCTGCTCGTCGAGCATCTTCTCGTAGCCGAGCACGCGCTCGAACGGCGATCTCCCGATCAGCGCGACCGACATGAAGAGCTGCGAGTAGAACCACAGCCGGATCTGCTCGCGCATCTCCGAGACCCAATCCGCGGGGAACCAGCGTTCCCAGTACGCGTGGTCGGGGAGGTCGGCGCGCGACAGCCCACGCGACGCGCCGGTCGCGTAGCCCTCGGGGACGCGCACGGGATTCTCCCAGCCGAGCGTCGAGAACGGGACGATGCCGGCGTCGAGCCAGACGTCGCCGACCTCCGGGATGCGCGTCACGCGCTCGCCGCAGCGCTCGCACGCGATCGGCACGCGGTCGACCCACGGGCGGCGCAGCTCCTCGAGTTGGTCGAAGCCCTCGAGCGCGCGCTCCTCGAGCTCCGTCTTCGACCCGACGACGTTCAGGTGGCCGCAGCTGCACGGATAGAACGGCAGCGGCAGGCCGTAGTAGCGCCGCCGCGAGATGTTCCAGTCGCCCATGTTGTTCAGCCAGTCGTCCATGCGCTTGCCCATGTAGGCGGGGACCCACTCGACGGTCGCGTTTGCCGCGAGCAGCTTCGGCCGCAGCTCCTCGACCGAGATGAACCAGTCGTCCGAGAGCCGCCAGATCAGCGGCGTGTCGCAGCGCCAGCAGTGCGGGTAGCGGTGCTGGTACTGCCCGGCCTCGACGAGGAACCCGGTCTCGGCGAGCCGGCCGACGATCTGGTCGGCCGCCTCGGCCGTGGTCAACCCGTGTAGCCAGCCGTAGTCGGCGTAGAAGCGCCCCGCCTCGTCGACGGGCGTGAGCACGGGCAGGTCGTGCACGCGCGAGAGCTCGAAGTCCTCGGGGCCGCAGCCGGTCGCGATGTGGACGATGCCGGTGCCCTCCTCCAGCGAGACGTCGTCCCACGGGATCACGCGGTGCTCGACGGTCGCGCCGGGGCCGAGGTCGTCGAACGCGCCGCGGTAGCGCCAGCCGACGAGCTCCGAGCCCTGCTTCCGCTCGGCGAACGTGTCGTTCGGGTAGCGCGAGGCGAGCACCCACTGGCCGTTCTCGCGCTTGCCGTACTCGGCATCGGGCCGCACGGCGGCGGCGACGTTCGCGGGCAGCGTCCACGGCGTCGTCGTCCAGACGACGAGCGACTCGTGCTCCCGGTCGAGCAGCGGGAAGCGGACGAACAGCGACGGGTCGGTGCGCTCCTGGTACACGCCCGCCTGCGTGAGCTCGTGCTGCGACAACGACGTGCCGCAGCGTGGGCACCACTCGGTCGAACGATGGCCCAGGTAGAGCCAGCCGCTCGCGTGGACGTGCTTGAGGAACTTCCAGATGTACTCGATGTTGGTGTCGCTGAAGGTGAAGTAGTCGTTGCCCCAGTCCATCCACTGCCCGAGCCGGATGCACCCGCGCGTGAGCTCGCTCGAGGACTGGACGACGACCTCGCGGCACTTGCGCGCGAACTCCTCGAGCCCGTAGTCCTCGATCTCGCGCTTCGAGTTGAGGCCGAGCGCGCGCTCGACGCCGACCTCGATCCACAGGCCCTGGCAGTCGAAGCCGTTCTGGTAGCGCTGGTCGAAGCCGCGGAGCGCCTTGTACCGCTGGAAGACGTCCTTCAACGTGCGCCCCCACGCGGTGTGCACCGCGAGCGCCTTGTTCGCGGTCACCGGCCCGTCGACGAACGACCAGATCGGGCCGCCCTCGTTCAGCGCACGAAGCTGCTCGAAGGTACCTTCGCGCTCCCAGAGCTCGAGCAGCTCGAGCTCGAGCGCGGGGTGGTCGGGTTTGTCCGGCAGAGGCGCGAACATGTGGCGATCGTACCGAGGGGAAGAAACGGCATCCCCTCGACGTTGACAAGGTTTGAAAAGCCCCACGAAAGGAACGGAACCAGCTCACATGTCAACCGAAGCAACCAGCTCAACCTTCGACGAAGAGGTCCTCCAGTCGGACGGCAAAGTGATCGTCGACTTCTGGGCCGAGTGGTGCGGCCCCTGTCATGCGGTCGCTCCCGTCCTCGACCGGATCGCGGACGAGCATCAGGTGAAGCTCGTCAAGGTCAACATCGACGAGCACCAGGATCTCGCGCAGCGCTACGGCGTCGCGTCGATCCCGTTCATGGTGCTGTTCGAGGGTGGCGAGCCGCAGGCGTCTGCCATCGGAGCGATGCCGAAGGGCTCGCTCGAGAAGGCGCTCGGCCTCGAAGCAGCGTAGGCGGGCGGAGGCAGGAGCCTCCGCCCAACTCCTTCGCGTCTAGTCCTCGAGGAAGGTCTGGAACGCGAGGTGCTTCACGAGGTACTGCTCGATCGCCTGTACCCCGACCTCGGCCCAGTCTGCGACCCAGTCGTCAGAGAGGTCGTCCTCGATCCGGTGGAACGTGCCGCAGTCATCCATGTGCCGATCATCGGCGCTCGGCCGGCGGGCCGCATGAGCCGTTCGGCCCATCTTTCCCAGCCCTGACGCCCAAGAACGTCACTCGTTCGAGTGAGCCCACGCGCGCAGCACGTCTTCCTGCCCCGGGAAAGCCATCTCGGCGGGCAACTCCGACGCGTCGAACCAGCGCAGCTCGGAGACGTCGTCGTCCGGCGTCGGCTCGCCGGACGCGGTGACGCGGAACGTGACGGAGAACACGAAGCGGTCGGCGTACGGCTCGATGTCGATGCGCATCAGCTCCGCGAACTCGAGCTCGAGCCCCGTCTCCTCGCGGAGCTCGCGCGCCACCGCCGCCTCAGCCGTCTCGGTCTCCTCGACGAAGCCGCCGGGCAGGTCCCAGTGGCCGAGCCGCGGCTCGATCCCACGCCGCGCGAGCAGCACGCGGCCGTCGCGCTCGAGCAGGGCCTGCACGGCCGGGAGCGCGTTCGCCCAATAGCGCTCGCCGCAGACCGTGCAGCGCAGGTGGTTCTCCTCGTGCTCGAGCGCGCCGCCGCAGCGCGGACAGAACCGCCAGCCGTCGAGCGCGCCCACGGACGTGCATGCTACGGCGATGACGAAGCGCGTCGTGCTCCTTCACTCGGCGGTCGGCGACTCGCGGCAGTGGGCGCGCCAGGTCGCGGCGCTCCGCGAGCGCTTCGACGTCGTCGCGCCGGACCTGCCGGGCTTCGGCACCGAGCCGATGCCGGCGCAGCCGTATTCGCCGGTCGACCGGGTCGCGCCCTTGCTGCCCGCGTCGCTCGTCGGGAACTCGTTCGGCGGCGTGATCGCGCTGCGCACCGCCCTCGCCAAGCCCGGGCAGGTGGAGCGGCTCGTGCTCGTCGGCGCCGCCCTTCCGGACTGGGAGTGGTCAGCCGAGATTCGCGACTACTGGGCACGCGAGGCGGAGCTGTTCGACGGCGGCGACGTCGCGGCGGCGGTCGACCTGAACCTGGAGTTCTGGATCGCGCCCGAGCACCGCGACGAGCTGCGTCCGCAGCTCGAGCGCGCGTTCGAGCTGCAGTCGACGCACGAGGAGCCGGAGCTCCTGTGGCCGGAGCTCGCTCCGCTCGAGACGCTCTCGGTTCCGACGCTCGTCGTCGTCGGCGACCGCGACAAGGACGACTTCCGCCGCATCGCCGAGCGCCTCGCCGCGACGATCCCCGGCGCGCGGCTCGAGGTGATCGAGGGAGCCGGGCACGTGGTCGGCGTCGACCGGCCGGACGAGCTGAACCGGCTGCTACTCGAGTTCCTGCAGGACTGAGTCGGAGAGCCGCGGCCAGGCCTCGGCCGCCCAGTCGCCGAACGGCCGGTCGGTGAGGCAGCCGAGCGCCACGCCGGCGTCAGGGTCGACCCACAGGAACGTGCCGCTGCGGCCGAAGTGCCCGAACGTGCGCGGCGAGTTGAGCGCACCGGTCCAGTGCGGCCGCTTCGCGTCGCGCAGCTCCAAACCGAGCCCCCAGTCGTTCGGCTCCTGGCGCCCGAAGCCGGGGAGCACGCCGTCGAGCCCGGGGAACTGCACCGACGCGGCCTCGTCGCGGGTCTCGCGGGCGATCCGCCGGGGCGCGAGCAACTCCTCGGCGACGGCGCGGAGCGCGCCGATCGTGCCTCCCGCTCCGGACCCCGGCGAGCCCCTGAGCTCGACCGCGTCGCCGGCCCAGACCGCGTGGAAGTAGTCGGCGAACGGCATCTCCGCGCGCTCGGCGACGAGGTCGGCCGCGACCTCGAAGCCGTAGTTCGAGTAGATGCGGCGGCGCCCGGGAGGCGAGAGCGGCGGACCCGCCTCGAAGGGCAGCCCGGAGGCGTGCGCGAGCAGGTGCCGAAGCGTCGCGCCCGGCGGTCCGGCCGGCTCGTCGAGATCGACGAGGCCCTCCTCCGCCGCGACGAGCACGGCCACGGCGGTGGCGAGCTTCGTCACGGAGGCCCAGGGGAACGGGCGGCCGAGCTCGCCGTGCACCGCGTCGACCCGGCCCGCGACGACGACCGCGACGTTGCAGGGCCAGTCGTCGACTTGCTCCAAGGCGCGCATCGGCGGCAGGCTATCGCCGTGGAACGGAAGCGGATCTCGTCGGGCTCGGCGTTCGAGGAGCGGATCGGCTACTCGCGCGCGATCCGGATCGGCGACCGCGTGCTCGTCGCCGGCACCGCGCCGATCATGCCGGGCGACGCCGACCCGCCCGACGGCGCCTACGAGCAGGCGAAGGTCTGTCTCGCGATCGTCGAGCGTGCGCTCGCCGAGGCGGGCGCGACGCTCGACGACGTCGTGCGCTCGCGTGTCTACGTCACCGATCCGGCGCTGATCGGCGAGGTGGGGCGCGCGCACGCCGAGGCGTTCGCACGCGCGCGCCCGGTGCTGACCGGCGTCGTCGCCGGCCTGCTCGACCCGCGCTGGCTGGTTGAGATCGAGGTCGAAGCGGTGATACTCCCCTCGTGAAGCAGATCTTCCCGTCGTCGATCACCGGCAAGGGCGCAGTCGCACCCGGCACGAGCGCGAGCGTCCTCGACCACGCGTTCGGCAAGGGCGACCCCTACACGCTCGGCGTCGAGGAGGAGTACATGCTGCTCGACCCCGAGACGTGGGATCTCGTCCAGCACATCGACTCGGTGCTGTCCGCGGTGGCCGACTCCGAGCACGAGGAGCGGATCAACGCCGAGCTGATGCAGTCGGTGATCGAGGTGACGACGCCCGTGTGCCGCACTGCCGCCGACGTGCACCGCGCACTCGCGCAGCTCCGCGCCTACGTCACGGAGATCGCCCGCTCGGAAGGCTGCCGGCTCGGCTCCGCGGGGACGCATCCGTTCAGCCTGTTCGAACGGCAGCGGATCACCGCGCGCGACCGCTACCACCAGCTCGTCGACCAGCTCCAGTACGTCGCGCGGCGCGAGCTGATCTTCGGCATGCACATGCACGTCGCGGTCGACGACCCGGAGAAGGCGATCCAGGTGATGAACGGGCTGCTCGTGCACCTGCCGCAGCTGCTCGCGCTCTCCTCGTCCTCGCCCTTCTGGCGCGGCGAGGCGACGGGTCTGTCCTCGAGCCGCCAGATGGTGTTCGCCGCGTTCCCGCGCTCGGGTCCGCCGCCCCGCTTCCGCGACTACGACGACTACGCCGATCTCGTCGGCCAGCTCGAGCGCACGGGCTGCATCGCCGACTACACGCACATCTGGTGGGACATCCGCCCGCACCCGCGCCTCGGCACGATCGAGATGCGCGTGTGCGACGCCGTCACTCGACTCGACGACGTGGTCGCGATCACCGCCTTCTACCAGGCGATCGTGAAGCTCTACTGCGAGCAGTACGAGGCCGGCAAGGAGATCCCGAGCTGGCATCGCCTGCTCACGACCGAGAACAAGTGGCTCGCCGCGCGGTACGGGCTCGAGGCGCCGGTGATGGACCTCGCGACCGGACGGCGCAACCGCGTCCCGGTGGCGCAGCTGATCCGGCGCACGCTCCGCGACGTCGAGCCGCACGCGCGCGAGCTCGGCTCCGAGCGCGAGCTCGAGGGTGTCCGCGAGATCCTGGCGCGCGGGAACGGCGCCGACCGGCAGCTGCGCGTCTGGAACGCGAACCGCGACATCGTCGAGGTCGTCCGCGAGATCTCGGCGGCGACCGAGGCGGCGACGGCGGCCGCGGCCGCGTAGCCTCGGGGACCCGCCGGGCCGTACGGCTCGTATGGACCTCGTGGACGACTGCCGTCGTACAGTCGGCGGGTGGCGGAGCGCGCCTGGATCCGGGGTGCCAGACGCGGGTCGGTCGAGGACCTCGAGCGGCTCTTCCGCGCGCACTGGTCGCGCGCCCACCGCGCCGCCTACCTCGTCACCGGCGACGCCGCCGCCGCGGAGGACATCGCGCAGGAGGCCTTCTTGGCGGCAATCCGCAACCTCGACCGCTTCGACCGCCGCCGGCCGTTCGCCCCGTGGCTGCACCGCATCGTCGTCAACCGCGCGATCGACTTCACGCGCGCGCGGCGGCTTCGCGCCGAGGTGGAGCTCGTCGACGTCCACCCCGCGCCGCCGGCCCCCGAGCACGGCGACGACACGTTCGCGCGTCTCGCCGGGCTGTCGCCCGAGCATCGCGCGGTCGTCGTCCTCCGTTACGTGCTCGACTACACCCCCGGCGAGATCGCCGAGCTGCTCGGACTGCCGCGGGGGACGGTCAACTCGCGGCTCCGCCGCGGCCTCGACCGGATGAAGGAGCCGGAGTGACCCCCGAGGACCGGGCCTGGGAAGTCGTGCGCCGCGCCTTCGAGGAGCGCGTCCCGGCTCCACGGCGCGCCCGAAGAGCAAGTAACAGACTGTTACTTGCTCTGGTCGCCGTCCTCGCGGCAGCGGCCGTCGCGGTGGCCGTGATCACGCCGCCCGGCCACGCGGTGCTCGAGCACGTGCGCCGCGCGGTCGGGATCGAGCACGCCGCGCCGCAGCTCGTGTCGCTGCCCGCGCGCGGGCGTCTGCTGGTCGTCTCGCCGGGGCGCGAGGCCTGGGTCGTCGACGCGGACGGGCTGCGGCGCCGGCTCGGCGCCTACCAGGACGCGATGTGGTCGCCGCACGGTCTCTTCGTGGTCGCGACGACGCCGACCGACCTGCTCACGCTCCAGGTCGGACACGGCGTCCGCTGGTCGCTGCCGCGGCGCGGTGCCTACTGGCCGCGCTGGGAAGGGACGCTGACCGACACTCGTATCGCCTACATGACCTCCGGCGGCCTCCGCGTGGTCGCCGGCGACGGCACAGGCGACCACCTGCTCGACCGGCGTGCACACGGCGCTCCGCCGGCGTGGGACCCCGCCCGCCTGCACACCGTCGCCTACGCGGCCGGCGGCACCGTCGTGCTGCGCAACGCCGACAACGGCGCTGTCGTGTGGCGGGCGCCGATCACGATCGCGACCACATCGCTCGCCTGGTCCTCGGACGGGCGCCTGCTCGCCGTCGTCGCCGCGCACGAGGTCGTCCTCCTCCGCGGCGACGGCACGGTCGCGCGCACGATCTCGACGCTGAGCGAGCGCTTCGTCGACGCGGCGTTCCGGCCGCGTACCCACGAGCTCGCGGTCTCGATGCGGCGGCGCGGCACCAGCGAGATCTCGCTCGTCGCCGGCAGCCCTGGAGCGGCGAGCCGCGTGCTGTTCGCGGGGCCCGGCAGGTTCGGCGACATCGTCTGGGCGCCGAACGGCAGCTGGCTGCTCGTCGACTGGCCGACGGCGAACCAGTGGGTGTTCCTGCGCGGCGCGCACGTCCACGCGGTCTCCAACATCGAGCGGCAGTTCCCGACGCCGGACCGGCCCGGCGCGACGCTGAAGCTCGACGACCGCTGGTGCTGCGCCCGCTAGTCTCGCCGGATGCTGCAGGCGGGCGACACCGTTCCGGACGTGACGGTCCACCTCGGCCCGGGCGAGCCGGTGACGATGCGGGAGCTCGTCGAGGACGGCCCGAAGCTCCTCCTCTTCTACCTCTTCGACTGGTCGTCGACCTGAACGAACGAGCTCGAGCTCCTGCGTGACAGGAGAGCGGAGTTCGACGAAGCCGGCGTGCAGCCCGTCGGCATCTCACGGGACTCCCCGTACACGCACATCGCGTGGACGCAGGCGCTCGACCTCAACCTCGGCCTGCTCTCGGACTTCAACGGCGACGCCGTGCGCGCCTTCGGCGTCGACCAGGAGTTCCGCGGGTTCAGGGACGTCGCACGGCGGTCGGCCTTCCTCGTCGACGCCGACGGCACGATCCGCGGGGCCTGGAGCTACGAGAACAGCGACGTCCCCGACGTCGACGAGCTGCTCGCCGCGTGCCGCAGCTTGCATCCGTCCGAACGATCTGAATAGATAGTTGTCGTGGAGAGCCCGGTCGAGACTGCGCCGGCCGAGTCGCGGTCCGGGGCGCTCACCATCGCGCTGCTCGTCGCGGTCGTCGTGCTCGCGATCGTCTTCGCGTTCTCGTCGTCGATCCTCCTGCCGAACAACTGGTACTCGCTGTTCAAGGCGGTCCACGTCGTCTTCGCCATCGTCTGGGTCGGAGGCGGCACGCTGATCATGATCCTCGCGCTGCGCGCGGAGCGGACGATGAACCCGGACGAGATCGTGACGATCGCACGCCAGGCGGCGTTCGCCGGCGAGCGCATCTTCGCGCCGGCAGGGCTGATCGTCTTCCTGATGGGGATCGCGATGATGGTCAACACCAACTTCGGCTGGGGGAAGTTCTGGGTGATCCTCGGGCTGGTCGGCTACGCGACGACCTTCATCACCGGTGTCGCCGTGCTCTCGCCGCTGACGAAGAAGATCACCGCGTCGTCGGCCGAGTTCGGACCGACGCATCCGAAGACGATCGCCCTGATCAACCGCATCCTCCTGATCGGGCGCTTCGACGTCGCCGTCCTGCTCGTGGTCGTGCTGGACATGGTGACGAAGCCCTTCGCTTAAGCGGCGACGGTCGGCGACGTCCCGAGGTGGCGGCCGGCGCGGTCGAGCGCCGACACGTTTGCGTGCGCGGCGCGCGCCGGCAGCGAGAGGCGGGTCTCGAAACCGTTCGCCGGCGTCGTCGACTCGACGGTGAGCCGGTCGGCCGCGGGGCCGGTGCGAAGCCGCCAGGCTGCGACCTCCGTCGCGCCGTTCCAGCTCGCGTAGCCGTCGCCGTTCGAGACGGTCAGCTTCGGCGGCGCCGCAGGGCGCCCGGCCCACGGCTGCCGGCGCACGCGGTAGTTCTGTCCGCCCTTCGGGAGCTTCGCGTCGAAATGCAGCGTGCCCTCGTGCCCGTACTCGCTCAGGTACGGCTCCGTCCCCCACCCGACGAGCACGTTGTGGTTGGGCAGCAGCTGCATGCTGCCGAGCGCGATGGCGAGCAGCGACGGATGATGGGTGTACGCGCGCTGCAGGGTGGCGCGCCTGCGCTTCGTGTCGAGCGCGAGCACGATCGCGCGCGACTGCGGCTCGATCTGCGGGCCTGCCCCGTCGTCGAAGAGGCTGAGCGTCTTGCCGCCCTCGTGGATCCGCGCGTCGTGCTGGTACGCGAACCGCGTCCCGGGCCCCATCGCGAAGTCGCTCTTCCTGCCGCCGAGGCGCCAGACGACCTCGCCGGTGCGGCGATCGAGCTTGTAGACGGCCCAGGTGTTGCGCGCGGAGACGATCAGGTCGCCGTCGGGCGCGACGTCGATCGAGTTGACGTGGAAGTAGTCGTACGGCGACTTGAACGGCGCGCGCGACTCCTCGATCGCAACGTGGTCGAGGCTGTGCCACTCCCAGAGCACCTTCCCGCTCGGCACCGCGAGCTCCTGGACGATGCCGCCGACCGCGCGGTCCTTCCTCTTCCCGCCGAGCGTGCTCAGATCGGCGTCCGCCCCCTCCCATGAGGTCACGAGCGCCGTGTTCTGCGGCGTGAGCACGAACTCGTGCAGGTCGGCCGGGCGGCCCCCGCCCGCCGGGAACTGCGCGACCCGGCGGTACGAGCGGTCGAAGATCACGTGCGTCCCGTCGCCGAGCCCGTGCGCCGTGTCGCCCTGCCACCAGGTCAGGACCGGCTCGCCGCGGTAGACCGCGACGCGGAAGTTCATCGCCGGGGTGGGCGTCGGGTGGAACCAGATCGGCTCGCCGGCGTTGTCGACGATCATCACCCCGCGCTGGCCGGGGCCCTCGGACGGCGAGAGGAAGAGGAGGCCGTCGCCGATGCGCGCGTCGGCGTGCAGCACGGTCAGGCGCGGCGGCCGCAGGTCCGGGCGCGAGACGAACGACCGCACGTCGCTCGCCGCCGACGCCTCGGACAGCCGAAACGCGCCGTAGCCGCCGGCGAGCCCGAGAGCGACACCCGCGCCGGCGGCGCGTCGGAGGAACTGCGCCCGGTTCAGCGACTCCGGCACATCGGCAACGGTACGCGTTCCACGAGCCGATGGATCACCTGCTCGTGCACCGCGGTCCCGTTGAGCGAGTACTCCTCGGTGAAGTCCACCGCCCCGTTCACCTCCAGGACGACCCAACCTCCGGCGGCATCCCGGATCAGGTCGACCCCGGCGAAGTCGAGGCCGAGCGCCGCCACCGCACGCACCGCCAGCCGAAAGACCCCCGGATCGAGCGAAGCAGGAGCCCTGCGCCCACCGGCGGCGACGTTCGTCCGCCACTCACCGGGACCGGCGATGCGCCGGACCGCGCCGACCGCCGCGCCGGCGGCGACGAGCACGCGCAGGTCGTCGCGGCCGGTGCCGACTCGCTCCTGGACGAGGGCGCCGCCCTCGACGAACCAGCCGCGGTCCGCGACCTCGGCCAGCGCGCGCTGCAGCCCCTGCCGGTCGCGACAGAGGAAGACGTCGCGTCCCCAGCTGCCGAACCGCGGCTTCAGGACGCACGGCGACGCGAAACCGCGCGGCACATCCGCGCCTGCCACGTGCACGGTCAACGGATGCGGGACGCCCGCCTGCGCGAGCACGGTCGCGGTCGCGAGCTTGTCGTGCGCGAGGTAGAGCGAGCGCGGGCGGTTCAAGAGGATCGCCCCGGCCCGTTCGGCGACCGCGGTCTCCCAGAGGCCGGCACACGGGCCGTCGAGCGTCGGCCGCACGTCGACGCGGCTCAGGACGAGGTCGCCGGCCTCCACCTCACCGGCCGGCTGCTCGGGGTCGACCACGCGCGCGTCGAAGCCGGCGTCGGCGAACGCCGACTCGAGCGCGACGTTCGTCGCGTTCGCAGTCGAGCCGACGACGAGCGCCTGCCGGACCGACCGGAGCACCGTCGCAGCGGGCTCGCGGGGCGGGACCGGCAGCACGCGAACGGCCATGCACGAGACCCTGGTTCCTCGCTCTTAGCGAACCCTCTGGCCGACCTAAGAATCGTCCAAGAGATCGCGGCCGAGACACGCCGCGCTGGACCAGCCTGGACGGGTCAGGCACGGCGCACGATACTTGCGCGGTGATCCCGCGCTCGTGACGACCGCAGACGTCTCGGCGGAGCTCGATCGGGCGCGCCGCCGGGTCGCGGAGCTCGAAGCTGCACAAGCGCTTCGAGTTCGTGCCGAGCGGGTGCAGGAAGCGCTCTACCGAATCGCCGAGCTGGCGAGCGCGGCCGGAGACCTGCAGGAGTTCTACGGCGCCGTGCACGCGGTCGTGGGCGAGCTCATGCCGGCGACGAACTTCTTCATCTGCCTCTACGACGAGGCACGCCAGCTGATCAGCTGGCCCTACTACGTCGACGAGCTCGACGACGACATCCCGGATCCCAACCGGTGGGAGGCGTTCGGCAGCGGCGATGCGCGGGGAACGACGGCGTACGTCCTCCGTACGGGGGAGCCCCAGCTGGTGACGTACTCGCGGGCGATCGAGCTCGCCGAACAGGGCGAGATCGAGATCGTCGGTGCGACGGCCGAGGACTCGAGCTGGGTGGGGGTGCCGCTCAAGGACGAGGGCCGCACGGTCGGCGTCCTCGTCGTCCAGTCGTACGCGAAGGACGTTCAGTACTCGGACAAGGACACGGAGCTGCTCGCCTTCGTCGGACAGCACGTCGGAGCGGCGCTCTCGCGCGCTCGTGCGATCGAGGAGACGCGGCAGCGAAACGCCGAGCTCGCGCTCATCAACAGCGTCCAGGAGGCGCTCGCGGGTGAGCTCGAGCTGCAGGCGATCTACGACGTCGTCGGCGACCGGATCCGCGCCGTCTTCGACGCCCAGGTGGTCGACATCGGGATCTTCCATGAGGCGTCCGGGCTCATCCACTTCCCGTACGCGCTCGAGCGCGGCGTGCGCTACCCCGACGAGCCGATCGAGTTGATCGGCTTCCGAAAGCACGCGATGGAGACACGGCAGCCGCTGCTCGTGAACGAGAACGTCGCCGAGGCGTCCGAGCACTACGGCAATCCACTCGTTCTCACGGGCGACCCGCCGAAGTCCGGGCTGTTCGTCCCGCTCGTCAGCGGGGGGAGGGCAACGGGCGTGATGTCGCTGCAGAACATCGACCGGGAGCACGCCTTCAGCGAGTCGGACGTGCAGCTGCTGGAAACGCTCTCGCGGAGCCTGAGCGTCGCCCTGGAGAACGCCCGGCTCGTCCACGAGACGCGGCAGCGCAACGCCGAGCTCGCCCTCATCAACAGCGTGCAGACGGCGATCGCCGGCGAGCTCGACCCCCAGGCGATCTACGACGTCGTCGGCGACCGGATCCGCGAGGTCTTCGACGCCCAGGTCGTCGACATCGGCATCTACGACAACGCGGCCGGCGTGCTGCGCTTCCCGTACACGATCGAGCGCGGCGTCCGCTTCCCGGACGAGCCGATGCCCCTCATCGGCTTTCGCAAGCACGTCATGGAGAAGCGCGAGCCGCTGCTCGTCAACGAGGACGTGCTGGAGGCCGCACGTGCATACGGCAATCCGACTGCCGTGTCCGGCGAGCCTTCCAAGTCGGTGCTCTACATGCCTCTCGTCGTCGGCGCCGAGGCAATCGGCGTCATCTCCCTCCAGAACGTCGACCGGGAGCACGCCTTCACCGACTCCGACGTCCAGCTTCTCGAGACGCTGTCCCGCGGTCTCGGTGTCGCTCTCGAGAACGCGCGGCTCGTCCACGAGACGCGGCAGCGCAATGCCGAGCTCGCCCTGATCAACGGCGTGCAGACGGCGATCGCCGGCGAGCTGGACGCCCAGGCGATCTACGACCTGGTCGGCGACCGGATCCGCGAGGTCTTCGACGCGCAGGTCGTGAGCATCTCGACCTACAGCGACGAAACACGGCTTATGGCGTTCCCGTACGTCATCGAGCGCGACGAGCGGCTCGAGCAGGAGCCCATACCGCTCATCGGCTTTCGCAAGCACGTCATCGAGACGCTCGAGCCGCTGTTGCTCGTCGAGAAGGTCGACGAGGCGGCAGACCGCTACGGGAACCCGTACGTCCTCAGCGGTGAGCCGGTCAAGTCCGCCGTCTTCGTCCCACTCGCTGCGGGCCGCAAGGCGATCGGCGTGGTCTCGCTGCAGAACGTCGACCGGGAGCACGCGTTCTCCGAAGCCGATCTGCGCCTGCTCGTGACGCTGTGCGGAAGCCTGGGCGTCGCCCTCGACAACGCCAGGCTCGTGAGCGAGACGCAGCAGCGCAACGCCGAGCTGGCGCTGATCAACAGCGTCCAGGACTCGATCGCGGGGGAGCTCGACCAGCAGGCGATCTACGACCTGGTCGGAGAGAAGCTCCGCGAGGTATTCGCCGCGCAGGTCGTCGACATCGCCGTCCACGACGAGGACGCCGGCCTCCTGCGTTTCGTGTACCAGTTCGAACGCGGCGTCCACTATCCGAATGTGACGTTGGGGGTGGTCGGGTTCCGCAAACACGTGATCGAGACGCGTGAGCCGCTCGCCGTCCTCGAGGACATGGACGCAGCCCTCGTGGAATACGGCAACCCGGAGGTCGTCGTCGGGGAGCCTTCCCACGGGTCGGCGATCTTCCAGCCTCTCGTCGTCGGCGGGCGCGCCAAGGGCGTCATCTCGATCCAGAACCTCGACCGTGAGCACGCGTTCAGCCCCTCCGATCAGCAGCTCCTCGCCACGATCGCCGGCAGCCTGGGCGTCGCCCTCGAGAACGCGCAACTGGTCAACGAGACGCGCCGACGCGTGGCCGAGCTCGCGACCGTGAACAGCGTCGGTCAGGCGCTCGCGACGCAGCTCGAGCTCGATGCGCTGATCGAGCTCGTCGGGGAGCGCGTCCGCGAGACGTTCACCGCAGACATCGCGTACGTCGCGCTGCACGACGAGGCCGCGGGCAAGATCGACTTCGCCTATTACTTCGAGAGCGGAGAGCGGCGGCCCGAGCCCCCGCTCGAGTACGGCCTCGGTCTCACCTCGCAGATCCTCGAGTCGCGCGAGCCGCTGCTGCTCAACCGCGAGCGGGAGTACGACAGGCTCTCACCGGTCGGCACGCCTTCCCGCTCCTACCTCGGCGTGCCGATCATGGCCGGCGAACGAGCGATCGGCGCGATCAGCGTGCAGAGCACGAGCGAGGAGGGACGGTTCACAGACCCCGACGCGCGCCTCCTGGCGACGATCGCGTCGAACGTCGGGGTCGCGATCCAGAACGCCCGGCTGTTCGCCGAGATCGACCGGCAGAAGCAGCACTTCGAGTCGCTGGTCGAGATCAGCCCGGTCGCAGTCGTCGTCCTCGACGCCGACGAGCACGTGACCGGCTGGAATCCCGCCGCAGCCGAGCTCTTCGGGCACACCGCGGAGGAGGCGATCGGCCGCGAGATCGACGACCTCGTCTTCGGCGGCGCGACGACCGACGAGGGACGAGCGCTCACACGCGAGGCGCTCGCCGAGGGTCGGGCGCAGCGGATCACGAGACGGCGCCGGAAGGACGGGACGCCGGTCGACGTCGAGCTCATGTTCGTGCCGCTCGCCGTCGACGGCGCGCGTGTCGGCTTTCTCGCCATCTACCACGACATCACCGAGCTCCAGCTGGCACGGGAGGAGGCCGAGGCGGCCACCCAGGCGAAGAGCGCGTTCCTCGCGACGATGAGCCACGAGATCAGAACGCCGATGAACGCGGTGATCGGCATGACCGGCCTCCTGCTGGGCACCGAGCTGACCGACGAGCAGCGCGAGTTCGCCGAGATCGTGCGGTCGAGCGGCGACGCCCTGCTCCACGTGATCGACGACGTGCTCGACTACTCGAAGATCGAGGCGGGCAAGCTCGAGCTCGAGAGCGAGCCGTTCGAGCTCCGCGAGTGCGTGGAGGGCGCGCTCGAGATCGTCGCCCCCCGGGCCTGGGAGAAGACGATCGAGCTCGGCTGCCTGATCGACGAGGCCGCACCGGCGGGCATCGTCGGCGATGCAGGCAGGCTCCGGCAGGTGCTCCTCAACCTGCTGTCGAACGCCGTGAAGTTCACGGAGGTCGGCGAGGTCGTGGTCCATGTCGACGCCGAGCCGGCCGGCGCGAACGCCTACCGGCTGCGGTTCGCCGTCCGGGACACCGGGATCGGCATCCCGAAGGGGCGGATGGACACCCTGTTCGAGTCCTTCAGCCAGGTCGACGCATCGACGACACGCCGCTACGGAGGCACCGGGCTCGGCCTTGCGATCTCGAGACGGCTCGTCGAGCTGATGGGCGGGACGATGCGGGCGGAGAGCGAGGAGGGCAAGGGGTCGACCTTCCAGATCGAGCTCTCGGTCGAGGCGGCCGAGCTGCCGACCCGCCGCGCCGAGCACGACGCCCTGCCCCAGCTGGCCGGCAAGCGTGTCCTCGTCGTGGACGACAACGCCACGAACCGCGAGATCGTCGCCCGTCACGTCCGCTCCTGGGGAATGGAGCCCGTCCCGGCCGAGACGCCGGCGGAGGCCGTTGCGCGCATCGAGCGCGGCGAGCGCTTCGACGTTGCCGTCCTCGACATGATGATGCCCGACATGGACGGGGTCGACCTCGCGCGGGCGATCCGCCGTCACCGCGACGAGCACGAGCTCCCGCTCGTCCTCCTGACGTCGTTCGGCCGGCTGCCGCAACTCGCGACGGAGTTCGCGGTGCAACTCGCCAAGCCGGTGAAGGGCTCGCAGCTCTACAACGCCTTGCTGCGGGCGTTGGCGGAGCACGCGCCGGAGCCGAAAGCTGCCGCGCAGCAACGGGAGCGGGTCGAGCGCGCGACGTCGCCCCTGCGGATCCTCCTCGCCGAGGACAATGCCGTGAACCAGAAGGTCGCCCTGAGGCTCCTCACCCAGCTCGGCTACGGCGCAGACGTGGTGTGGAACGGTCGCGAGGCGCTCGAGGCACTCGAACGCCAGCGCTATGACGTCGTCCTGATGGACGTGCAGATGCCCGAGCTCGACGGCCTCGACGCCTCGCGACGCATCTGCGGCCGCTGGCCTGCCGGAGAGCGGCCGCACATCATCGCGATGACGGCGAACGCGATGCCCGAGGATCGCGAGATCTGCTTCGCCGCCGGGATGAACGACTACGTGGCGAAGCCGATTCGACCGGGCGAGCTGGCGCAGGCGCTGAAGCGCGCACCGATGCTCGGAGACGCCGCTGAGCAGGGAGGCGACGAGCCCGACGTCAGCCTCGACGCCGGCGCGCTCGACAGCCTGCGCGGCTTCGGCGGTGACGACTTCCTTGCCGAGCTGATCGGGACGTTCCTGAACGACGCGCCGAGCCTGCTGGCGACGCTGCGGGACTCCCTCGAGCGGCAGGACGTGGAGGAGCTCCGGCGGGCGGCGCACACGCTCAAGTCGAACGGGCAGACGTTCGGTGCCGAGCAGTTCGGGGAGGTCTGCCGTGAGCTGGAGGACCGGGCGAGGAACGGAGAGCTCGACGGCGCTACTGAAGTCGTCGACCGAATCGACCGGGAGTACGGCAGGCTCGAACGAGCGCTTGCCGCACTGCGCTCGCAGCCGTCATGACGGCTTCCGGAGCCCCGACCGGAACGATTCTCATCGCGGACGACAACCGGGTGAACCGGCTCCTGCTCGGAAAGGGACTGGAGCAGCAGGGTCACACCGTGGTGTTCGCCGAGCACGGCCGCGAGGCACTCGAGCTCCTGCGCCGACAGCGCTTCGATCTCCTGCTGCTCGACGTCCTGATGCCGGAGCTCGACGGTTACGAGGTCCTTGCCGAGTTGAAACAGGATCCGCACCTCCGCGACATACCGGTCGTCATGACGTCGTCGATCGACGAGCTCGACAGCGTCGTCAAGTGCGTCGAGATGGGCGCCGAGGACTACCTGAGCAAGCCGATCAACCCCGTGCTGCTCAACGCGCGGATCAACGCCAGCCTCGAGAAGAAGCGCCTTCGCGATCAGCAGCGGGAGCTGATCAGCAGGTTCGCGACGAAGGAGGTCGCCGACGACCTGCTGACGTCGGGCTTCCTACTCGGAGGCAAGCACGTCGAGGCGTCCGCCATGTTCTGCGACATCCGTTCGTTCACGACGATCGCCGAGGCGAACGATCCGGCCGAGACGATCGAGCTGCTCAACGACTACTACACGCTGATGATGGATGCGATCGGCGGCGAAGGCGGGATCGTGAACCAAATGGTGGGCGACGGGCTCATGGCGATCTTCGGGGCGCCGTTGCCGCGCGAGGACCACCGTGAGCGCGCGGTGCTTGCGGCGCGCCAGATGGTCGGGATGATCCACCTCTTCAACGAGGAGCGGGCGACACGGAGCAAGGCGCAGATCCAGATCGGCGTCGGGGTCGCATCGGGCCACGTCGTCGCGGGTTACACCGGCACCCTGCAACGGGCGACGTACACCTGTGTCGGCGACACCGTGAACGTCGCCGCTCGGCTCGAGGCGCACACGAAGGTCGTGAACCGGCCGATCCTGATCGACGAGGCGACGAGACGCGGGCTCGGCGACGACATCGCAGTCGAAGCACAGGGCGAGCTGCTGATGAAGGGCAAGACGGAGCCGGTGAACGTCTACGCCGTGCCGGTGGACGCGCTGGTCGCGGAAGGGGCCTGAGCGAACCGGCGACGAGCCGGGCCGAGCCGCTCGGCGCCGGCTTTAGAAAGCCCTAAGGTTCGGCCGCCATCATCTCGCCGTGGCAGGCGGTCACGAGGAGCGCTGGACGCGGGCGCAGCTGCTTCGCCGCGCGACAGCCGCGGGCATCGGCCTCGCGACGGTCGGAGGACTTCGGCTCGGGCAGCCGGCTGCTGCCTGGGCAGCCGCTCAGCCGCCGGTGCACGCCTTCGCGTCGCGCCCCGACCTGCGCCCACCGGTCCTCTCGGTGCTGCACCACGACCGCGAAGCGACCGCCGACGGGCTGCTCTTCCTCGCGCCGCTGTCGGGGCCGGGGGCGCGCGGGCCGATGCTCGTCGACGACGCCGGGCACGTCGTCTACTTCCACGGCACGAGGCCGGTCGTGGCGCTGAACTTCCGTGCCGCGACCTACCGGGGCAAGCCGGTCCTCACCTGGTGGGAGGGGAAGACCGAGCACGGCCTCGGCGAGGGGACGCACGTGATCCTCGACTCGAGCTACCGCGTCGTGCGGCGGCTCCCGGCGGGCAACGGCCATCCCTCCGACCTGCACGAGTTCCTGCTCACCGACCGGAACACCGCGCTCGTGACCGCGTGGGAGCACGTCGAGACCGACCTGCGGAAGCTCGGCGGGAAACGCAACGGCGTCGTCGTCGGCGGGATCGTCCAGGAGCTCGAACTGCCGAGCGGGCGCGTCCTCTTCGAGTGGCGCAGCCTCGACCACGTCGGCCTCGGCGAGTCGCACGCGCTGGTGGGGCCGCAGTTCGACTACTTCCACGTCAACTCGATCGAGCGCGACGCCGACGGCAACTACCTCGTCTCGGCGCGCAACACGTGGGCGATCTACAAGCTCGACGGCGAGACGGGACGCGTGCTCTGGCGGCTCGGCGGCAAGAAGAGCGACTTCGCCATGGGCCGCGGCACCGTGTTCGCCTGGCAGCACGACGCGCGCAGTCATCCGGGGAACCTGATCAGCCTGTTCGACGACGGCGGCGACCCGCGCGTGCAGCCGTACTCGAAGGCGCTCGTGCTGGCGCTCGACCACACGCGCAGGCGCGCGACACTGCACCGGCGGTACGTGCACCACCCTCCCGCGGTCGCACACGCGCTCGGAAGCACGCAGATCCTCCCGAACGGCAACGTCCTCGTCGGCTGGGGCACGTCGCCGTACGTGAGCGAGTACACCGACGGCGGGCGGCTCGTGTTCGACGCAACCCTTCCGGAGGGCGGACAGAACTACCGCGCGCTCCGCTTCCCGTGGACCGGCCAGCCGTACTTCCGCCCGAAGGCGGCGGTCGCGTCCCACGACGGCAGCCGCGTCCTCTACGCGAGCTGGAACGGCGCGACGGAGGTCGCGCAGTGGCAGCTCGAGAGCGGTCCGTCGGCGTCACGGCTGTCGGGCGGCCAGAAGGTGCCGAGGCGGGGGTTCGAGACCGCGATCGCGATCCCCGCCCACGCGAAGGCGGCGCGCGCCGCCGCGCTCGACGGCGACGGGGCCGTGCTCGGCCGGTCGCACGTCGTCGAGCTCTGAGCGGGCACACGCCCGTCGCGTGGTGACGAGGCGGGACTAGCCTTTGCGAATGGCGGTGGCGGCGTGACGGGCTGGGAGACGTCGGAACGCGTGCTCGAGTCTGGCGCCTTCGACTCGCGCCAGCGGGTGCTCGTGGCGGAGACCGTGGTCGATGCGTCCAAGGCGGGCGCTCGCACGCTCGGGATCACCTACTGGCAGGCGGTCGACCGCTTCACCCGCGGAGGGGTCCGGGCGAGCTGGACGGGCGACGGAGGCAGGCTGAAGCTGCTCGGCGGTCCGACGCTGCTGAGCTTCGGGCCGGCGCAGCTTTCGTTCGACGGCGGGGTCGTCAGCTGCCGGTACGCGATCCAGGGTGGATTGCTCGCGCTTCGGGGCAGCGGTTCGGTGACACTCGCGCAGCAACCCGAGGGCGATCGACAAGAGCTGAGCGTCACCGTCGCGGGGTACCTGCCGCGACTCGCCGCCCGCGCGGGCTTACCTGCCTGGACGGGGATGCTCTACGCGAAAGGGCAAACGCCCTTCCATGCCGCGGTCAGCCGCCGCTACTTCGAGCTCCTGCTGCGGAGCCGGGATTCGTGAACATCACAGTCTTCGGCGCAACCGGCGTCGTCGGCCGGGCGCTCCTCCCCCTGCTCGCCGAGCACGAGCTGACCGCGGTCTCGCGCGCTGCGCCGGACGGGCCCGGCGCCCGCTACGTGGTCGCCGACGTGGCGACCGGCGACGGCGTCGCGGCCGCCCTGGAACGTGCGGACATCGTCTATTACCTCGTCCACTCGCTCGGCGCGCGCGACTTCGAAGAGCAAGACCGGTCGGCGGCGGAAACGGTCGCACATGAGGCCGCGAACGCAGGCGTGCGGCAGATCGTCTACCTCGGCGGCCTCGGCGCCGACGACCCCGACGCCTCGCCGCACCTGCGCAGCCGCCGCGAGACCGGAGAGCGGCTCGCGTCCACCGGCGTCCCGGTGACGACCCTGCGGGCCGCCATGATCGTCGGCAAGGGCAGCGCCGCCTTCGAGACGATCCTCGGCCTGGTCGAGCGACTACCGGTCATGTTGACGCCGAGCTGGGTCTCGACACCGACGCAGCCGATCGCACTCGACGACATCGCCCGCTACCTCGCAGGCGTCTGCGCCAACGAGGCCACGTACGGCGAGAGCTACGACACGGGCGGGCCGGAGGTGATGACCTACCGGCAGATGATCGAGCGGATCGCCGCCCTGCTCGGTCGCAAGCCGGCGATCGTCGAGGTCCCGGTCCTGACCCCGTACCTCTCCTCTCTCTGGCTCAACCTCGTCACGCCCGTGAGCGCGTCGGTCGCGCGGCCACTTGTCGAAGGACTGCGCAATCCGACGGTCGCGCGTGAGGAACGGATCCAGGAACTGCTCCCGCTCAAGCTCACGTCATTCGACGAGGCGGCACGGCAGGCGCTCGGCTGAGCAGCACGGCCGTCGACCACGGCGGGTCGTCCTCTTTACATCCGTGAAGCCGAAAGGGGGCCGCCACTCGACGATCTCGGTCCGCCAACTGAGCGGCAGGACGAAGACCCAGACCGAAACACGAGCAGCGACCCCACCCCAGCGCGCGTGGAGCCTCGAGGATCCGGAACCCCAACCGCGGCGTGATCGCCTCCAGGTTCCAGGGCGCCTACCGGGCGCCCGCGGCCGCGGTGTACGCGCGCGGCCGACGCGCCGAGCTGAGCAGGGAGCCGATGCCGTAGACCGCGGCGAGGCCGACAAGGCCGTACACGATCCGGCTTGCCACGTCCGTCTCCCCGAAGTCCATCCCGAAGATCCAGGCGACCAGGTCGAACTTGGCCACCGCGACGAGACCCCAGTTGAGTCCCCCGATCAGCACCAGCGTCGCTGCGAGCAGGTCGAGCTTCTTCACGTCCGTCCACCTCCTGTATAGATGTTGTACAGATCACTGACGGTAGCGAATCTCTGCCCTGCTTGTCAAACTTCTGTACAGGGCTTGTATAGTCAGGTGCGTGGAGACGGGCGAAGTGCGGATCGGAGAGCTGAGTCGACGCTCAGGCGTCAGTCCCGAGTTGCTGCGCGCCTGGGAACGGCGGTACGGGCTCCTGCAGCCGACCCGCTCAGCCGGCGGGCTGCGGCTGTACTCGCCGGACGATCTCGCCCGCGTTCAGGCGATGCAACAGCACCTCGCGGAGGGCTTCGCCGCCGCAGAGGCCGCCGCCCTCGCCAGCCAGACGACGAGGCACGGCGACGAGGAGATCGCTTTCCCGGCTGCGAAGGACGAGCTTGCCGCCGCCCTGGCGAGCTTCGATGACGGCGACGCTCACGCCGTCTTCGACGCGCTGCTCGCGCGGCTGTCGCTCGACACGCTGCTGCGCGACGTCATTGTCCCCTACTTGCACGAGCTCGGCGAGCGCTGGGAACGCGGCGACGTCTCGATCGCACAAGAGCACTTCGCCTCCACCTTGCTCCGCGGGCGCCTGCTCGGGCTCGCACGCGGCTGGGGCCGAGGAATCGGACCGGTCGCGGTCCTCGCCTGTGCCCCCGGCGAACAGCACGACCTCGGCCTCCTCGCCTTCGGCCTCGCGCTGCGCGCGCGCGGGTGGCGCATCGTCTACCTCGGCGCCGACACCCCGATCACCAGCGTCGCCGACGCCGCCCGGTCGTGCAACCCCGCCGCCGTGGTCGTCAGCGCAGTCGACCCACGCGTGTTCCGACGCCACAGCGAGGGACTCCAGCAACTCGCCCGCGACACCCGCCTCAGCCTCGGCGGCGCCGGCGCCGCGAAGGCCCGCCTCGACGCCGGTCTGCTCCAGCTAACCGGCGACCCGGTCGACGAAGCCGAACGGCTGACCCAACTCGCCCGTTCCGAGCCGCACCGTTCGCCCGCCGGTCGCACCCGTCTCGCCAAGAAGTAAGCCGATCCGGTCGTGTTCGTCCCGGATGGCCAACCTCGGGACCGTCTACATGCCCATCGCGTGATAGCCGGAGTCGACGTAGAGCGTCGTCCCGGTCACGTTGCGCGCTGCGTCCGATAGGAGGT